>NZ_CP097156.1 GCF_023370075.1 Deinococcus sp. QL22 | reverse complement strand
ACCGGCATGGACATGGGCACCCCAGTGATTAACGGCGTCGGCGCCAAGGCGGACGTGAAAATCGCGCTGCCTTCCCGCGCAGGTAACGAGGAATTCTTGGGCGTCAGCATGGGCGTCGGCCTGGACGGCACGCCGGAGCCCAAAGCCGTCTTCACGCAAGTTCCGCTGCTGCGGGCTGGGAGTAATTAATGACGCAGGTTGACGGCGGGGCCATCCGGGAAATTGAACGTCTGGTGCAGAACGGGCAGGAAGCCTTCACGGTGCACGGCGAAGAGAAGGGCGTCTACTTCATTCGCGACGCGGCGGGCAATGCCGAGCGCTTCGAAGCCAGCCTTGACACCCATTCCACGACCGTGCTGGATCTGGCGACCCTGAAGGCCCTCGCGGTGGCCGAGCATGACGACACCGATCTCGACGGCGTCTACGTCACCTATGACGCTGCCTTGGTGCAGTCGTCTACCCACAATCACCGCTGGTACGCCACGCTCGCCCTTCCCACGCACCCCGCCTTCGCGCAGATGCAGAAGTGGAAGTCGCTCACCAACATCAGCCAGAAAGACCTCGTGCGCCTGCTGCGCACCGAACTGAGCGAGTACGTCGATCCCACCGTGATCGCCAAATTCGCCACGCTGAAGTTCACCTCAAACTCCGAAGGCACCAGCTCCGTACGCCCGGCCAGCACCGCGCTTGACACCCGGATCGTGCGCCAGGTGCAGGCAGATGCAGGCGGCGACGTGCCGGAAACCATCAAGTTTCATGTGCCGGTCTATGACATCCCTGAAGCACGGGGCGATCAGTACTTGATCACTGTCTATGTGGAATACGACCACGATCAACAGAAGTTCCAGTTGCTGGCCGTGCACAACGAAGTGCGGGCCGCGCAGGAAGCCGCGGTCAAAGAAATCATCGACGACCTCACGGCCCACGCCTCCAGCCAGTGGCCCGTGTACTTCGGCAAACCGGTCTAACACCCCTCAGCGTTACGACGATGGCCGTCCGTCGCTAATCCCGGCCACCATCCCCCCAGTCTTTCAGCCCTTGCTTCTTTTGGGCGCGGTTCATGACAGCTCTTGTAGGCGGGAACTCCCACCGCCAAACAGCCAGGGAACACGGCCCGCCGAGATTCGGTATAGGCAGCCGTCGTCCGACCCCATGCCGAAACAGCCGTTGCCCGCGCCGTGAGGCTGCTGCACCGGAGAGCATCAACCCATGTACCCCGCGCCCTGAGATTTGATTCAGGGCGCGTCTGATCTGGCGAGCTGCCCCCGCCCTGGTGCAACTCCAGTGCAGATCCCCGGAGGCCCCATGAAGAAAGGAATTGCCCTGATCGCCTTCGGCGCAGTGGCCCTGTTCGCCCTGCCCTTCGCGGCGGTCAAGTATCAAAAGACCTTCGCGACGACGACCGCCTCAGACCGCGCACGCACAGAGGCGCTGACCACCGACCGGGCGCTGGCAAACTCCGAGCGCTTTTACGACCTCGCAGGCCGCTTCGACGTGCGGGTCGCGCAGGTGCAGGCCATCAAGGATCAACTCGCCCTAGTGACCGATCCCGACGAACGCGCCCGTCTGAACGTGGACTACGGCGGGGTACGCAGCTCCTGCCTGGACGTGGCCGCCCAGTACAACGCCGACGCCCGCAAGACCACCCGTGCAGGCCTGCGCGACGCCCAACTCCCCGAGTCGCTTGACGCGGCCCGCTGCCCCTGAAGGTGCCCATGAAGACATCCCTCCTGATCACCTGCCTGCTGCTGGGGCTCACCGCCTGCGCCCCTGAAACCCCGGCTACGGTTAAACAACAACAATCCAGTCAAGCCGAGGCCGCCGCCAACAGCTTGACCTTCACCGGCAACGCTGAGATTGAGAACATCAAGAAGCGCCTGGAGCTCACCAGCAAGCCCGGCGCACTCGGCTACATCGTGCTTCTGAACCAAAGCGGACAGCCGGTGGCCTACCACGCGGTCAAAGGCAAGGTCACGTCCAGCGGGAAACGACTGACCCGCACAGATGAGCGCTGGAGCACATCCAGCAGCATCGGCTACCGCCCCGCCGCCAGCGATGAAGGCACGTTCGGTTCCTCTGACCCGTACATCTACTTCTGGGATGTCAGCGGGCGCTACGTGCAGTGGTCAGGACAGTACCTGTACAGCGATCAACCGATTCGTCTGCGCGTTGAACCCCTCGTGATCTCGGCCCCAGTGGTCAAGAAGTAACCCCTCACGCCCCTGTGCCTTGGGGCGCGTTCTGGGAGGTCAGGCCTTGTTCAGGCCGGTTCGATTCCGGCCCTTCCCTCGTCCGCTTTCGCCTTTCGCCTCTTCCCCGCCACACCGTCTTTTCGTTGCCTCTGGCGGGCAGCCTCGTCGCTTCCGGGGGAACACCGAAGCCCCTCTGTAGTCACAGAGGGCGGGCTTGATGGCCCACGATCACGTAGCAGGCCGCGCAGGCTGGGCATGATGGAACATGACCTAGAACCGCGCAGCTCGTCGGACTGGACGCACACCAGCGCCGAGACTGTGAGGTGTAAACCGGGCCACGGTGCAGGCCCACTGTCCGCCCGCACTGCCCCGAGTTGGGGCGCTTCTCTCTGAGGTGGGGCAGACGTTGCGCACCTGCTCCACTGTTTCACCCTTCTGGCCTGCATACAGGCCCCAACTACAGCGGCATCCGGCCCGACAGGGACGATAAATCTGAGATTTCTGTGCTAAATTGGAACGGCAATGCCCCCACGCCGCGTCAACGGCTGGGAGCGTGGCAAGCACCTGTAGGAGGGTGTTGCAGCATGGAATCTACCATGACCCCCAAAAGACATAAAGCCTTTGTTGTTCGGCTTTATCCCAACGCGGCACAGACGGAGCGCATCAACCGCACGCTGGGCTGTGCCCGGTTTATCTACAACCATTTTCTTGCTCGCCGGATTGAAACGTACCGTCAGGACGGCAGGGGTATGACCTACGCCGCAACAGACAAGGCGCTGACCCTGCTTAAACGCGAAGAAGGAACAGCTTGGCTCGCAGAGGTGGATAAATTTGCGTTGCAACAATCGTTGCGCGACCTTGAGCGTGCGTACCAGAATTTTTTCCGCACCCTGAAGCAGTCCGGCAAGAGAGCCGGGTTCCCGAAATTCAAGAAGAAAAGCACGGGGGAGGCGTACCGTACCCAGTTCAGCAACAACAATATCGAAGTGAGTGAGGGGCGTATCAAGCTCCCGAAGTTGGGCTGGGTCAAGACCAAAGGTCAACCCGGAATCACGGGTAAGCTTCTGAACGTTACTGTCAGACGCATCCACGAGACCCATTACGAAGCTTCCGTTCTCTGCGAAGTCGAAATTCCCTACTTGCCTGATGCACCCCGGTATGCAGCGGGCGTGGATGTCGGCATCAAAGATTTTGCCATCGTCTCCGATGGACAGGAGTTTAAGCATCATGCCAATCCCAAATATTACCGATCCGCCCTAAAGGTTGTCCGCAAAGCTCAGAAAACCCTCTCTAGACGAAAGAAAGGCAGTGCGCGATACGGGAAAGCGAAAACCAAGCTGGCTCGAATCCACAAGCACGTCGCCAACAAACGTCAGGACTTCTTGCAGAAGCTCACCACCTCTTTGATTCGTGAATACGAGATCATCTGCACCGAACATCTCAAGCCCAGCAACATGGTCAAAAACCACCGCTTGGCTCTGAGCATTACCGACGCAGGCTGGGGAGAATTTATCCGGCAATTGGAATACAAGGCGACATGGTATGGACGACTGATCTCCAAAATCAGCCCCTACTTTCCGTCTAGCCAGCTGTGCCATGACTGCGGATTCAAAAATCCCGAAGTGAAAAATCTTGCCGTCCGTGAATGGACTTGCCCAAACTGCGGTGAGACCCATGACCGAGACGAGAACGCCGCACTCAACATCCGGCGTGAAGGCTTGGTGGTCGTCGGGATGCCGAACACCTTAAACGCTCATGGAGACCGTGTGAGACCCGCGAGTTTGGGCAATGGTCTGCGAAGTGAGAATCACGCGACTCCCGTCGTGTGAAGTTCAATCCCACGGCTGGCCACCCACAAGGAGCCCCCTTGACCACCCCGATAGATCGCCTCTGCACCCTGCCCTCTGCTGACGCCGCCGCGAGACTCATGACGCCGAACGCTGCGGGGATCCGGGCACAGGCCGCCTTCCACTTGGAGGGCGCGTTCAAGACAGTCATCGCACCTGCTGCTCGGAAGGGGCGCACCTCGGTCGTCCTGGCCTTCGACATAGCGCAGGTTCAAGACGCGGCAGAGTTGGCCTCGAACGCGGGCTACTCCGTCACACTGCTCAAGTGGCGCGGCAAATCCACGGGCCGGATTCAACTCGTCTGGCCGGAACGTCCCCGCCTGCCCATGACGCGGCCCTATCCCCGCCGCTCGCCTATTCGGCACGCTACCGACCCCGAGTGCACATTCTGGTGGCGCATGAAACGCTGGCTGGGGGTTACCAGTCCCGATTGACCGCTTTCTCGCCCTGTCTCGCGTAGTTCACATAGGTTTCTGAGGTGGTGATGCTGGCGTGCCGGAGATGATCTCGCACCGCCAGCACGTCTTTGGTTTCCTGATAGACCCGCGTGCCCGCCGTATGGCGCAGGCCGTGCACCTGCCGCCCGTCGTAGCGCACGCCCGCCCGCTCACAGAGTTTGCCGATGCGGTCTTCAATGGCCCGGCGGTTCCGCAGCGTGATCACGTGCGGCTTGTAGCTGGGGGTCATCTCAACCCAGCGTTTCAGAGCAGCCTCCGTCCGTCTGGAGAGGGGCACCTCCTGGCGCTTCTGCCGTTTGCCGGTGACCACCAGATACGGGGTGTCACCGCCGAAGTGCAGGTCGGCCCGGAGCAGTGTGGTCATCTCGGTGGCCCGCAGGCCGCAGTCGGCTCCCAGCAAGATCAGGACCGCGTCTTCCTCATTGGCCTCCGCGAGGAGTTTTCGGACGTCTGCATCTGGGTAAGGCTTTCTTTTCTGCCAGGCTGGTACCGGGTCAGTGGCTGCCCGCACGTCAGTAAATGGCGCGGCATCGGTGGCCCCAGCCCAGCGCAGGGCAGCAAACACGGCACGCGCTCCAGCGAGGCGCACCCGGACGCTGGACGGCGCGAGGCCCAGTCCTTCTAAGTGCCGCACGAAGGCGTACCCATCATTGGGGCGGGGACGCAGGAAAGACAGGCCTGAAGTCTCCCCCCAGGCCAGGAGCACCCGCAAGCCTATCGCGTAAGCCTCCAGCGTCTGGGCACTGACCCGTGCGCCGCGTCCACCTCGCATGACCAGGAATGCTTCGGTGACGGCCCACAGTCCGGCCTCGTCCCGGTCGCGGGCGGCCCGGATGGCTTCTTTGCGTAGCGCTTCCGGATCCAGCAAGGCGAGACGTTCGGCTCGGGCCTGGAGGGTGAGATTCGAGGCCATCAGTTCGAGCGTCATGTTGCTCAGCATAAGCCGGGGCGGGGGCTGAATCCCTTGTCCGGGGTGGTCAACGAGACACCCGTAACGGTAATTATGCGAAGTCTCATGAAGATTCAGGCCAAGTACCACGTCCATCGGAATCCCGATCCACCCCTGAGGTGACCCCATGACCATTCCCCCCACCCACCCCCAATCTCTCAGCCCGGTACTGACATGAGTCCCGAATACACCGGACGCCTGCACGAGGCCTTGGGCATCCTCGGGGTGGAGGTTCGAACCTTCGAAGAACGGCAGGGCGGCTGGCTCACTAAATTTGAGCGGGTCACCAACCTGTTCCGACAAGGACCCACACATGCTGACGTTGCCCGCGTCCTGACGCTGAGCGTGAACGAACAACTGGTCACCGAAGAGAACATGGAAGCGAGTGACCGCGCCGATCTTGAAGCCTTGGCTCTGGCGCTGAACAACCTGCACGTCCAGATGGATGCGGGACAACCCACTGGGCTCACCCAAGATCAACTGGATCTCGGCCTTGTGTGCGCGGTCTACACCCTCGAAAGCCACTGGGGCGGCGGTCCTCTACCAGACGGTCTCAGCCTGCCTGACCTGCTGACGACCATCCCCAGCGTCATGCTCCTGGTGCTGCGACTCCCCGAACTGCCGCGCGCGGATGGGCAGGCCAGCGCGTGAGCGACCCAGACCTAGAAGCCGAAATCACCCTCACGATGCTGGCGGCCACCAGCCTGATGCTCGACCAGCTCCAACGCTTCGGCGACCTGACCTATCCCGCCACCGCTGAAAACATGCTCCGGCTGCGCGACGATCTCGAAGGCCTGTCCCTGATTGCAGCGCCGCCCGCACTGACACCAGACGATCTGAACACCGTGTTCGTGAATCTGGTGTCAGTGCGAACCCTGCACGACTCACTGAAGGGCCGTGACCTGCCGGTGAGGGCCATTCCCGATCTGTTGGAGGCGCTGAGCCTGCCGCGTCTGGAATCGGCCCTGAACTACACGCTGGACGCCATCGACCGAGGCGCGGGCCTACGGGTAGCGAGCGCGTAGACCCCCTCCCCCCGCCAAGGCTTTTACAACAACAGAACCTCAGCATTCATCGCTAGGGCAAGGAGCTGACGCTTATGACTGAACCGCTCTCTGACCTTGTGCCCATTCATCAGGAAGGCGATCAACTGTGGGTGGACGCCCGTACGTTGCATGCCTCCCTTCAAGTGGGCCGGGACTTCAGCAATTGGATTCGGGGCCGCCTGGAAGAATCGGGCGCCACCGAAGGAGAAGAATTCGTTGTGCTGGACGGCTCGCCCGTT
Organism: Deinococcus sp. QL22; assembly: GCF_023370075.1. Classification (NCBI taxonomy): domain Bacteria; kingdom Thermotogati; phylum Deinococcota; class Deinococci; order Deinococcales; family Deinococcaceae; genus Deinococcus; species Deinococcus sp. QL22. The sequence goes on along the minus strand of NZ_CP097156.1, from coordinate 182,099 downwards.
TTGGCGAGCGGCTTTAACCCTACGCCCCGGCGCGACTACTGGCTGAGCATTGACCTTTCCAAAGAGCTGGCGATGCTGGAGCGCAGTCCCACGGGCAAGAAAATTCGGCGATATTTCATTGAGGCCGAGAAGCGCTACCGGCAACAGGTACTGGCGCTCCCCAATTTCAGTGATCCAGTGGCGGCGGCCCGCGCCTGGGCCAATGAGATGGAAGGTAAGCGCCAGGCCCTCGCCGCCCAAGCTCAGGCCGAAGAGCAGGTCGCGCTGCTGGCACCCAAGGCCGAACAGTTTCAGGCGCTGATGGCCACCGAGGGCAGCTACAGCGTGTCCGATGCCGCCAAGCTGCTGGGCACGGGCGAGAGACGTCTTTTCCAGCTGCTGCGAGACCGTCAGATTCTGATGGATGCTAATCGCAGCGGTGCAGAGCACCACAACATCCCGTACCAGAAATATCTGGACGCTGGTTACTTCGACGTGATCACCCGGCCTCGCCCCGACGGCAAAGCGGTGACCTACACGCCCCGGATCACGCCGAAAGGACTAGCCTGGCTCGATCGCAAAATGCGGGAGGAAAAGCTCCTACCCATGCCGCCTGCCCTGCCTCCCGGCTCGGGTGCCCAGGCATGATGACGGCCCTGTTTCTGTTCCTGACCATTCTGTCCGTGTCACTGGTTGTTGGGTTGAGCCTTGACCTGCGGGCTGAGATCAAGCGACGGAAAACCGCTGAGGCCCAGCTGGAAACCAGCAACCAGCAAGCCAAGACCCTGGCCCACGACTTGTCGGTTTCCCAGCGGGCAAACACCCGCCTGACCAATGAACTTGCCTTTGTGCGCAACACGCAGGCGTTCACGGTCACGCAGACCGGACCTGATGGCTGGAGCCTGAAAGACATCCTCAACGATCGGCGGACGTCATGAACGATCCACCCCTGACTGACCTGCAGCAGGAGCAGTTCGCCACGTTCATGCGTGAGCGGTTGCCGGTGCCCAAAGGGGCCAAGGAGCACCGGCTGTACACCTTCACCGAGTACAGCAACCGCGTGCTGGGCCGCAAGCTCCTGCACTGGCGCGGACTGAGGATGAGCGAGGCGCAACAGGTGATGGCAGCGGTGAAAGCGGAGTACCCGAAGCAACCCCAAAACGTAACGGATGTGAGCTTTAAGTGATACGCTGAGCGTAACCGAGTAGGTCAACTTGAGCAGGATGACCAAAAGGCGAACGCCCCAGTGCTGGAAACACTAGAGCGTCCGTACAACAAAGGGTTTTTAGCAGAGGCCCTTAACACCTGGCAGATCCCTTACGGGATTACGGCCTGCACCTATGTTAGCCGACATGGGCGCTAGGGTCAACGTATCCAGAGCGTTGATCTACCCCCTGTGAAGGGAGGCCCTCAATTTTCGGCCCTGAGGACACCACAGTGAGCACCAAGCGAGACACGTTCAAAGTCGAAGACAGCCGGGATGATCTCCCCTTTCAAATCCACTGGGAATTGGATGACGCCCCCCTCAGTGTCTGGGCTTTCCGGGTGTACGCCCACCTGGTTCGCCGCGCAGGAAAAAACGGGGAAATCTTCCCGTCGTATCAAAGTATCGGCGAGGCCTGCTTTCGGGCCACAAACGGCCCTGAGGCCAGCCCGTTAACCTTGCGCAACAAGGCCATGCTTGCCATGAAGGAACTGGTCACCGCGGGTTTGGTTATTAAACAGAACCGCAGCAAAAAGGGCATGAAAGAGCACGACACCAATGTCTACACCCTGACCCCTCGCCGCCAGTGGTTGGATGAGCTCAAAGCACGACGCGCCTCACTTGAAGAGGCAACTGAAGCGGCTCAAGTGCAGCGGCAAGCTGACGCAAAGGCGGCAAAAGGTGGCACGCCCACCGTGCTACCTAGCACGCCCACCGTGCTACCTAGCACGCCCACCGTGCTACCCCCTAGCACGCCCAGCGTGCCACCTAGCACGCCCAGCGTGCCCAAAGTTACTTCAACTGAAGTTCTTCAATCTTTTGAAGTTAATTCAATTGAAGCACCATCGCAGGAGCCGGAAAGCCCGCTCATCAGTTCACCGATCAGCGATGCCGCTGCTGCCTTTTCGCCTAACGGCTCCAACACCACCCCGGCAGAGCATTCAAACCCGGAAGGCGGCGATGACCTGCCCGAGTTCTTTACAGGTTCCTCTCAGGAGCAAGGCAAGCCAGAGAATGGCACCACGTCATCTGAAACTGTTCCGGCGGGCGGCCCGGCGCCGAAATACGCGATTCTGGGACTGGCGGCCATTCCTCGCACTGTGTTGAATGCTCGCCCTGCCCGTGATCCCGAGCGCATGCCCCAACTCCGCGCCCTACTCAGTGCCAGCCATAAGAGCCGTCTGCCTCATCTGATGGCTCAGCTCGCTACCGCCACCCAGACGGGCGGCCTCCCACGTGACCTGCTTACCCGCCTGACCGATGAGGAACTGACGCTGGCTTCGGCGGCGGCCAAGCTGGATGCGGGCAACCCAGGTGGGTTCGCCAAATTCAGCACCCTGGCGCTCGACCGACTGATCGGTGCGCCGATCACGCAGGCCATTATCGAGGGCGCAGCATTCAGCGTCCCCGCGCCTCAGGGCCGCGCCTACGACGTGAAGAACGAACCCGCCCGCGCTTCTGTTGAGCAACCCGCTGAACCTGTTGAAGCTGCGCCCCGCGTGGATTTTTCCAAATATCTCGGCCTCTGGGAGCTGAGGGCCAACCCGAATCAGGTGGTCGATGTGGTGGAAGTCCAGGAGCGCCCCGGCAGCACGCCGCTGCTGCATCTCAAGACCGAAGACACCCTGAGCGTCACGGACATCACCCTGAAGTACCGCCGCCCCGCTTACGCTGCCGATTAACCCCACATGCCCGCTCTGGCCCGCGCCAAGGCGGGCAGAGGACGCGCCCATGCCCAAACGCAAGATGAAAATTCCCACCTATCAGCAAACGCATCCGCCTGAACTCGCGACTATTGAAGCCCTAGAAACCGCAGGCCTGCAACCCGCCGAGGGCCAACTGGTGGCCGCCCTGTTCCGCTTTAGGGGGCCGAATATGGAGCGCACCTCGGCGTTGTACGCCACAGCCGATGCGGTGCCGTTCAAGGTCAAGGAACCCAAATGACCCTGCCCGTGCACGAGCGGATTCCGGACGGCCTCAACCACCGCACCGGCCTGAAGAATTTAGGCGTGGTGCCGGTGGGTCAACCGGTAGCCAAGTATCGGTATCGCACCCGGAAGGGGTATCTGACCTGCGAGCTGTACGACGTGACGCAGGTGCGGCCAGTCGATCCCATGCGGGTGGCCGCAGGTCTCCAGGCCACCGAGACCCGGAAGTTGGCAGAGAAAGCCCGCCGACAGGCTGCATGCGCCCAGGCTGAACAGGACGCCCTGAAGATGTACCAGCACGCGGTGGATCGCGCGGTCAAGCGCTTCCGGTTCTGGCATGACGACCCTCAGACCGGGTACCTGGACACCGAGACGACTGGCCTCTCCGGACAGGTGATTGAGGTTGCCCTGGTGGACCGGCACGGGCACATGCAGTTTCACAGTCTCGTCCGGCCCACGATTCCGGTGGAGCCAGAGGCGCAGGCCGTGCATGACCTGAGTGACGCGGAGCTCGCGGATGCCCCCAGCTGGACAGAGGTGGCCCAGCAGCTGCGGCCCTGGCTGGACGGACGGCGGATTGTCGCCTTCAACGCCGACTTTGATCAGGCCCGCCTGAAGACCTCGGACGAGGCGCATGGGCTGCCTCCGCAGGACAACCCGCCCATATGGCGTTGCGCGATGGAAGCGTTTGGCCCGCTGCACGGCGATTGGTCGGACTATCACGGGGACTGGCGCTGGGCGTCGCTGCTCGGAGCGTGCCGTCAGATGGGTGTCCCTCCGGAAGCGGCCACCCACCGGGCACTCGGCGGCGCGCAGGCCCTGGCTCGCCTGGTGAGTGCAGTGGCTACCCGTGAGTGGCCTGTATTGACCGTGGCTGACGTGCCGAAAGATTTCGTGGAATGGCCGGAATGACGGAGGGCGTGGATCTCAGCAAGCTCAGACTTTCGGCGAAGGATCTGAGGGTCACTCAGAAGCGGGCAGAACCTGATTTTGTGTCGGAGCTTGACCACCTGTCCTTGCCTTCCCCGGAGTTCATTGACCTTGACGGCAGTTTTGAAGTAACAGGGGAACCGGGTGCAGTGCAGGCGTTGCTGTCGTTGCTTCAGGCCTTTTACCTTCAGAGGGTGTTCCGTAGATTTGAGGTTGTACTGATGCGGCCCCAGATGTCGATCATTATCGAGTGGCCGTATGAGGCAGCTCATTTCGAGAGTTACCGGGTGTACGTCAGTGCCTCGGTGTTGCCTGGTCACGTCACCCTGAGCCCGCTGATTCGGGCGCTCTCGCCGTCCGCCCAAGCGTTGCCCCCTTCCCGCCGCGCCTGACGTTCTCATGAACCGTCGAAAACTCGGCTTTGACTCAAGCAATGCGTCGTCTTGAGTGAAGCGTTGCAACAGAATTCAAGACCCTGACTGGATAGGATGGAAAGCATGCGAGAACTTGCCGGTGAATTTCGCGTTGGACGCCTGACGCCTCCTGAACAAAAAATTACCCTGACGAATGCCGATCTGTCGCCAGAAGATTTGGCGGCGTTGCTCAAGGCCAGCAGGGAGGACGCAAAGGTGTTGTTGAAAACGGAAGCCGGACGATGGCTGTTTCTGGTGGTGGAGTCCAGCCACAAAGTCCGTCCCTCTGGTTCTAGTTATCATTTCTCGCTAATCAGTTCAGGAAATCCTGGTGCTTAAACACTCCTAACAATCCATCCGTTTCACCCCTGCCCGCCTTGGCCCCCTGCCTCGGCGGGCTGCCCATTGCCGTGAAGGAGTGCCTGTGTCCAAAGCGATAGAAGCCCGAATCGAAGCTGAGCTGGACGCCCTGCCGCCCCAGTTTGAGGCGTTGGTGAAGAAATTGACGCCCTACCACGATGAAATTGGCGCCGCGCCTGTGCTGCTGCTCATGGAGCTGACCGTGCACCTGACGCGGATGCTCGCCGTTGCCAAGGTCGCGCTCACAGAGGCTGAGTACGCCGAGTTTCAGAAGATGTTCGGGAGCAAGGCCCCGGACGCGGCGCTCGATCCTTTTTTTGCGGCCCGTGACGCCCAGCTCACGGCCAGTCGCGCCCGCTTCCGAATCGAGCAGCATCTCAACAGTCTGTCTCAAGGCGGCCTGGAACAGTTGGCGAGTGCTTTGGCTGAGGGAGGCCGCCTCATGGGTGTGGTGCGGCGATGACCACCCTGCGCGAATTCAATGCCGCTATGCAGGGTCTAGTGGACGCGCCCCTGTCTCAGTTGAATGCCCAGCTTGATCAGTTTCTGGACGACTTGACCCGGCGCATTACCGTGCACCGCTTGCGGGCCAGCCTGCCCATTATTCTTGCGCCCAGGCCCCCACTCAGCCTGCGCCAGCGCCGCCGACTGAAGCGGATCATTCTGCGTGAACTGCGGCAACAGTGCCGGGTACGGCGATGAAGCCAGGCCCCAGCTTCGACTCGTTTGAGGCGTTACGCATCCGCCCCCGTGAGCACCTGGACTCCATTGAGCCCCGCTCCTACGCTCGTTTGCAGTTCAAGCGCGCTACGTTCGTTATTCTGCGCGAACCTGATTTTCAGGCGCTAGAGCGGGCCAGTGACTTCGGGCACTTGGAGCGGGCGGTGCAGGTGCTCGAAGCGGCGCTGGGCGTGCTGACCGATAGCCCCGACACCAGGTTGGTGATGTTGACCGCGCAGGCCGTGCGCCGAGAACTGAACGGGCTGCACTTCCATGCCGGGGACGCGGGGCAAGGCATTCAAGAGGCTTCCTCATGACCGATCTCCGGCCCCAGAAAGACGGGGAGCAGGTGACCTTTACGGTGCCTCAACTTCCTGATGGCTACAACGAGGCGTTGGGCTTCATGCCGGGGCGCTACAGCGGAGTTGCGTTAATGCGCTCCCACTGGTGCTTGGTGCGCGGCACCGTCTGGTACGTGCAGGGGCCGGGTGGGAAAGAGCTTCATATCGGGGACGCTGACCCCAAATACGACCTAAGAAGGGTGATTCCATGACCGACACCTGTGAACACTGCGGCCTAGAGCGTCAGCCTGCCCATTTCGGTGACCCGCGTGGATGTGCCTTCAAAGACGAGACCTTCAGCGGCAACAACTGGAACTGCGGCCTGGTGAGTTCAATCCGCCGCGCCTTCTCTGACGGCGACGGACGGGAGTCGCTGCACTACCGCAACGACGACATCAGTACTTACGGGGCGCTGGTGGTGGCCGTCCCTGAATACGACGAGTTCTATGGGTTTGGCTACGGCCTCTCTGGTCTGCTGGTGGGCAGTTGGTACAAAGAGCGGGGCCGGGTGGACGACCTGAAATGGGCGTTCCGGTCACATGGGCACGGCGATGAGACCCTGACCCGCACCGAGGCAATCCGAATCGCGGCGTGGCTGCGGGAGCGTGAGGAAGAGCCCGCCCCAATCATCTGGCCATCGGCTGCGGACAAGTCCACCGAGCAAGCTCCAGCGCTTGGGGCCCTTCGGAAGGGCACGCCAGTGTATTTCTCTTCCTCCGCTCTGAAGATCAGCCCGGTCTTTTTCACGGCTGATCGTCACGCCCGCCCTGTCTTCCTCCCCCATCCGGCCCTGAGTCTCACCAAAGAGGCCCCTGAACCCCAGCCTGCGCCGGGCAAAAAGCCCAAGCGCCGTTTTCCCATTCCCCGATAGGAGGTCTGCATGACTGACACCACTGAGTGTCCCCCAGAGACCATCTACAAATACGTTCTGCGCCCAGTGGGGCACACCACAGCGTTGACCCTGCCTACGGGTGCCGTGCCCGTCCTGGTGGGCGAGCAGGGCGGCGTCGCCTGCCTGTGGGTGCGCCACGCCCAGTTTCAACCCTTTGACACCGAAATGCGCGTGTTCCGCATGGCGGGCACCGGAGACACCCTGCTGGCCCATGAGCGGCACGTCGGCAGCTTTCAGAGTGGCCCCTACGTCTGGCACGTCGTGGAAGTGCTGACCTCCAAAGACTCTGAGCCGCCCTCTGCGCGTGCCCAGGCCATCTCGGCGGCACTAGCGAAAGGAGGAATTCTCCGCATCACGCCGGAGCAGGCGCAGGTGGCGCTGGACTGGAGACAGGATGACTGACTGGAGAGAGGGCCTGACCGAGCAGGAAGTCGCGGTCATCGAAACGCAGGCGGGGGGCATGGCGGCAGCAGGGTACCCCTACCGGCCAGAAGCCCTGGCGAACATCGTGCGGAACGCGAAGTTCGATCAGATGGTCAAGCAGGATCAGCACCAGCAGGCCAGGTACAACCGGCAGGGGCATCCGGCCCTCCGCAAAGGCGGGCGGCGATGAGCCCTGAACTCGTGGAAACGTTTGAATTCATTTCTACCACAGAACTCGAAGCCCTCCGGAAACAGGTGACAGAGCTGCAGCGCGATCTTGCAGGGCAAAGACGTGCACGGAGCCATGACGGACTGGACACGCACTTCGCTACGGCAGCACTACGCGTCCGGAGCACCGAGCGGCGGTACTGGCCCATCAACAGCGTCCACTGGGCTGGGACTTACCCAGGCAAACGGAACGTCACCACTGCTGACCGGTCCTCCCAGCGGAATTTCGGACTTCGTGCAGGCCTGCGAGCGGCAAGGCATGCTCAGCCTGGTCAGCGCTGGAAAGAATTCCTCAGCCACTTCGGGTGGAGCTTCGGGCGCCGAGGCGGTTTAGCCCACTGGTACGGCGTCAGCGTCGGCCTGTCCATCTACCGCTTCCGGATCGGGCTGGGCCAGTCAGCCGAGCTGGAGGCGTTCGAAAAGCGAGAGCGGGCCCGCATTGCACAAGGGCACGAAGAACTCAGGAAGCAGCTGTGAAGCCCCTCCCCCACTCCGCCCTTGTCACCGTCACCGGCTGGGCCACGCCTGGTCCCATCGGCATCATTGTTGGAGGTCTGAGCATTCGCACCCGCTGGGAACTGACCGGCCCGCAGCGGGTGACGGTTCGAGCTTACCCACGCACCCGGCCAGACGGCACGCTGCGCGAGTTGTTTGCTCTACGCCGAAACGTCAAGCCTGCCCGTGTCCCCAACGGCTCCAGCGTTCGTGTGACCGGACAGCTGCTCAAGCTTGACCGGGGTGAAGGGGTAATTCGCGTCAAGGTTTGCCCTGCGGTGTCAGACGACAAACCGTTCGTGATCGCACTCCAAGCCGCAGGCGCGGTGCTGGATCTCGATCCCGTCACCTTCCACGTCCGCGTGACTGGACGGGTGCTGGGCGTCGCCGGCGGCGTGCTGCTGGCTGAAGCGGTGGAGGCCGTCTATGCTCCCGTGCCCGCCAAGTGGCACCGCTGGCGGCCCAAGCGGGCCAAGATTGTGCCCTGGCCGCCGGAGGTGGAATGGGTCTGCCCTGAACCGGGAAAGATGCTGTTTCCCCTCTATGCCGCTCCACGCCCGACAGCCGCGCCCCCCGGTCTCTCCCTGATTGACCTCCTGACCCACCACCGCGAGCGGTTGAACGAACACGGCCCAGACCACAACCATTTGCCCGGACTGGTGGCGGCGCTGGAGACGCAGCGCCAATCCACTCCAGAGGAGCCCAAGTGATCGCCTTCCTGCGCCGCCTCTTCTGCCGTCCGGTCAAGCCCCGCCCCATCCCACGTCCCGCCCCCATCCCACGTCCCGCCCGGTCGCTATGGACGACATCCTGCGGGGCTTCGGGTGTGACCTGTGACCGCGCTCCTGCCGCCCCTGATCTCCCGCAGCGCGCTGCTGCCTCAGCCCGACGACCTGTTGGAAGCCGAGCGGGCGGCCATCTGCAAAAAGCTCCGGTACTTGGCCTCACAGGACTTGCCTGTGCTGCCCGCCCACCACGTAGGGCGCCCAGTACTACGAATATCGGTGCTGCCCCTGACGCCGGAACAACACGCCGCCCTGACCGCCCTGCTGACCCACCTGCACGACTTACCGGTACCGAGCTTGGCCGGGCACGAGCGGGCCTTTCTGGACGCGTTTGGAGGCATGCCTTGAACCCCAATAATCTGGCCTTGCTGATTATTTTCCTGTTGTTTGTCGGCTACGGGGTACTGATCTACGCCCTGGCCCGCCCAGAGCGCCCCGCCGCCTCCCACCGGCTGAATCCCCAGCAGTTCGCCGCGCTCGAAATCACCAAGGCAGCCCTCAGAAACTACGGGCTGACGGCCCTGAAGCCCGAGTACGTCGAGCAGGCCAAACGCGCCGCCGCACTGATCGTCGAGGAGTCGAATTGACCCCCACGCCCGAACTGCGCCGCATCCACCTGCACCTGCCCCGCGTGCGCCTGATGAGCGTGAACGAAATGCTGCGCACGAACGAACACGCCCGCGCCAAAAGCCGAGACCACCTCTGCGGCAAGCTGGCCTATGAACTGGCGAAGACCGGCCAGCGCCCTGCCACGCCGTTGCGCTACGTGGAAATCGACGTGGTGCTCTGGACGCCGTATCCCTTCGATGTGGATTCCAAGGTCGGCGCCTGCAAATTTCTGCTGGATTCGCTGACCCGCCCCAAATCCAATCTCGAACTGGTGCGTCAGGCCCAGCGCCAGAAGCGCGGCCTGTTCATCCCCCTGGGCGTGATCCATGACGACACAGATGGGGAGTTCGGCCTGGGCGGCTGTGTGCGCCGCCTCACCGTCGTGCAGGAGATGGCGCAGTCCCACTCGCTCACTTTGACCCTTCAGGAGGTTTTGCCGTGACTGTGACTCCCTCTCCCCGCTATACCTACCGCCCCGCTGAGGGTGGCGGCACCCGCGTCATGGAAGTCTTCGACACCCAGCAGCGGGCGACCATCCTCGCGGTGTACGAGAGTTACCACAACCGCAGAGGCCTGATTCTGCCCGACGCCGACACGCTCGCCACCGACCTCTGCGCCCGCCTGAACGCCGAGCATGACCAGGCGGTGGAGGCCGAGCGCCTCAACTCCGAGCTGCTGGACGGCCTTGCGGAACAGCTGGAGGGCAAAACGCCTGCTGAGCTACAAGCCATCCAGCAGAAACTGACGGCGCTGCTCTCGCTTCCGGAGGCCCCCTGATGGCCCGCCGCACCCTGGCCCTGCTGGAAAGCTGGATCAAAGACGCCCAGCACTTCGTCCCCTGGCACCATTGCCAGATCTGGGCCAAGGCCTTGCGCCGGGGGCAGACGCTCACCCTGACCGATCAGGCCACCCTCCTGAACACGGTGACCCGCATGGGCGCGGCCCTGAACGGTGAACCGGTGCGCCCGATCCTACTGGTTCCGCCGATTCCTGAAGTCCCGCCTCCAGTGGCCGCGCCGCATGACCCGGTGGATCTGGATGATCTGCTGGCCCGTGCCCGCCCGCATCCGGAGTGGGAGGGCCTCATCGCCTTCCCCCACTGGCTGGGCAACGACGCCATGCGCCCCTACGAGCCGCCGTATCTCGGACTGAGATTGCGCGTGCCGCTGGAGCTCTACCGCGTTCACCTCGCGCCGCACCGGGCCGCCTTGCTGCGCGGCCACGTCACCTTGCTGGGTCACCCCTACGTGCTCTTAAGCACCAGCCTGACGCTTAACCCACCCGGTGCAGGCCTGCCCATGTTGGCCGACCGCGCCATGAACTGGGAACTGAAGCCGCTCGCCCTCTGGACAGGCCCGCTGCTGGGCGTGTGGCTGCCCGATGCCCCCTGACCCGCCCCATCCGGCCTCGCTGAACTGTCCGGCTTGCGGGGTGGTTCTGCACGTCAGCACCCGGACATCTGAAGGCGAGATCGCCAAGTGCTTCTCATGTAAAACGCCCCTTGCCTATTCTCCAAATTCGCCGTGCCTGACAGTCTTTTTCGCCCCCGCCCCTTCCAGTCTTTTCGAAAAGACTGAGTTTTCGGAGGACACTTGACCCCACGTCTGCCCCTCGTGATCCCTGATCTGCACGGCTGCTCGGACTTGCTGACCGCCACAACAACGCAATACCCAGACCGTCAATTTATTTTCCTCGGCGATTACCTTGATCGAGGCCCGGACGCGCCCGGTGTCCTCCGGCAGGTGCGTGAACTCGTGGATGCGGGCCGCGCGGAAGCCCTGTGGGGCAACCACGACGCGATGTTCGTGCACGCGATGCTGGAGATGGACGGCAAGCCCCGCCCAATTGAGCATGCCGTGGTCGCCCTCTGGGATTTCACCATCCTCTCCCAGTGGCCCTCTCTTGAAGCTGCCTATGCCGACGCCCGCTGGATGCGCGACCACCTCACGCACTGGACGCGGGTAGGGCACGTCTACCTCTCTCATGCCGCGCCGCACCTGTTGGAAGGGTATTGGGGCAACGCACCTGACCACCTCTGGAAGCGGCCCGACCAGTGCCGACAGGAAGGCCGCGCCCCACTCCCCTCCGGCTGCACCCTCGCCGTGCACGGCCACACGCCCACACCCACGCTGCACCCGGACGGCCTCGCGCTGCCCACCCGCCTTGACTGGCCGGATCAGACCCAGAGCCTGTACCTCGACTGCGCCGCCTTCCACACCGGGCAGCTCGCAGTGCTCGATCTGGACACGCTCCTCGTCACCCTGCTAGAACTTGCCCCGCCTGCCCCTGCCTCGTCATGATCCCTTTGCCCCCACAGGAGCCGCCGCTGACCCCCACTGACCCTTCCCAGACCGGCCCCTTCCTCACGCCCGAAGAGTTCCAGGCCACCTACCACGCCCGGCCCGCGACGCTCCCCGCCGAGCGGCGTGCCCGTGCCCACGCCCTGAACGTGTGGGCCGATGACACCTTGCCTGACCTGCGCCGTGCCCGCCGGGAAGTGGTGGCCCTGATGTGGGCGGCCCGGTCTGACGGCGATACGGCCACCCGCGCCGAGGTACGTGTGCCCTACGAGAGACTGCTCGCCCGCGAGACCAAAGAGCGCCAGCGCCAGGCCGCCCTCCAGAAGTCCCGCCGCAAGCTCGTCAGGCAGATGTGGAAGGCCCGCCGGGCAGGAGAGACCTGCACGTTCACGGAGGCCAAGCGTTCGTATGACCGGGTCTGCCGCCGTCAGCGCACTCCTGGACGCCTGCCCCTCGCCGAGGAAGCTGCCCGCCGCCCGCTCTCGCGCACCCCGCCTGCTCAGCAACTTCGCCTGGCCCAGCAGCGCGTGGCTGCCGACGCCGGGCGCATCCCCGCCGAAACCTTCGCTCAGACCCGCCGCGAGCGTGACCGCACCCTCATCGCCGCCAATGCACTCGCGCACGCCCTGTGGGGGATCCATCAGGGCCACCGCTCGTGGACACCGCTCGGGGTCAAACCCTCTACGGCCCAAGCCACCGCGCCGCAGGAACAGCGCACCAACGGCACGTTCCCCAGCCCCGAACGCCTAGAGCTGCAGGTGCCGGGTGAGGCTATGGAACTCCACCTCTACCGCGCCGAGTACGACGCCCTGCTGGAGTCGTGGGGCTGGGGAAGACTGGTGAAAGCCGAAAGCCTGTCCGCCCGCCTGAAACTGGGGGCAGGCAGTGAAGCTCGCCGCGACGTGGACGCGCTCTACGACCTCGCGCTATCCGCCGCTGGCCACCCCAATCTGGCGCTGAGTTGGCACGGCTATGTAACGAGGGCATTTTTGGGGGACGTGTTCACGCCCCATTCCAGCGGCACCATGCAACTCGCCTCCCGGCGCAGCGGCGACCTGCGGGAAGCGGTACTGGCGATCTACGCGCTGTGCCGCCTGACCGGAGTGTGAGAGAATTGGTCTTGTGTGAGAATTGCCGGTTGACATTCTGCAACGAAACGGGTTAACTATAAAAAGATACCGGTAGTGTAGTGCGCCCCCCTAAAATCTTTTTTTCTGCCTGCGAGGTGATGATGAGAGCCTACATCGGGGCTTTGCCAGAAACACCTGAGGAACGGCTGGAGCGGTTGGAAAGCTCACCCGTTGCCTTCAAGCCTCTCGATCTCAGCCATATCGCGCCAGAAGTTTTTCAAGAGGTGCCGCCCGTCAATCAGAAGTTGCCTGTCGCCACCCGCGTTGGCGCAGACGGCACCCAGGAGCGCCGCTGCCGCTCTTGTGGGGAGTATCTGCCGGAAGACAAGTACTTCTTCCATGTTGCCCACCGCAACCCCGAACGCCTGTCTCATACGTGTCGGGATTGCCAAGTCCTGTTGCATGAGGGCAGGCGCAGAGCATCGAGCAACTTGACCAGGGCGCGGCGGGTAGGCCAGGACATGACCCACTTGCCTGAGATCCCTGCCGCGTTGTTCAAGCAGCAGCAAGGGCGTTGTTATTACTGCGGGTTGTCGTTCGATGTCTTCTACAACGGTTACTACGACCTAGAACATAAAATTCCATTGTCACGGGGCGGAACGAACGAGCATGACAATCTGGTGCTGAGCTGCCGCCCGTGCAATTTTGATAAGAAGAATCGCACGCCGGACGAATGGCGTGCCCCCACTTACCAACCTTAGCCTGACCAACAAAGAAGTGTGCTTGCAGCCTATGCAGCACACTTCTTTCTTTTTGTCTTGAGTTCACGCCCACCTCTGGAGGTTCACCATGCCCAAGACCCGCGCCAAGTTCTTCTGCAGTTCCGTCACCTTGCACTCCAGCGACCCTTCTCACGGCAAATCGGTCAAGCTGCACCCGGTCAACAGCGGCTCTGAAGAGAACAAAGAATTTTGGAAATACACGCCTGCGGGCGAGATCACCATGACCATTTCCAACCCGGACGCGGCCAAGATGTTTGAGCCGGGCAAGGAGTTCTACGTCGATTTCACTCCTGCCGAATAATTCCACTGGCTTACGTGCGCCCTTCGGGGCGTTTTTTGTTGCCCCCTCAACCCCAGGAGCCTGCCATGCCCGACACCAAACATCCCTTCGAGTACCAGCCCCCCACGCCAGAGCAGGTTCAGCAGATCGAAACCGTGCGGACGGCCCTGAAGCAGGTGCACGACACGATTGTCGAGACGTTGCCGCCCAGCCGTGAACGTTCGCTCGCCATCACCAAGCTGGAAGAAACCAGCATGTGGGTGAACAAGGCCGTCGTCTTCAGTTAATCCGAGCGCACCACGCGGAACTTGGCCCCATTTCCCATGCTCATGACGCTGATGGTGCCTTGGATGCTGAATTCCGGGCCGATGATCTGCACGGGCTCATGCTTCGTGCTGGCGTCGGTGAGGGCTTTGACCTCGTCGGAGGCGCTTCCCATGGGGTAATCCACCCAGGCGAAGCTTTCCATACTGCGGTACATCTTGCCGTCTTCAATGCGGATAACAGGAACAGGCATGGGGCATTTGAGCATGCCAAGCCACTTGGCAGAGGAGAACCATGAGTCATTGCCCGCATTGTTGGCACGGTACAGGGATTGTCCTCACGAGTATCCCCCCGCAATACCCCCAGATTTGCTGCCATTGCGGAGAGAGGCGGGTATTTCGTGAAACCACCCCTGCTGAGCACCTGCACGGTGCTTATGCCCCTGAGAAACAGGTGGGGCGTCAGGGCTTGCAGGGGCATCAGACAGACAATGATGGCGGCCCCGGCTGGCCTTACAACACCTAATCCCGCTGGAGAGTCTGCGCCAGCCCCCGCGCCCACCGACTGACGCGGCCAAAGACAGGCGACACTCACGTGCTGAAACCTCGGGCGTGCTCGCAGGTGTGAGGGAAGAAAGATGCCCACGGCAACGCCCCGAAGAGCACGACGGGCGAGATACAGGGCTGACGCTGCCCAGTGCGCGGGTGCAAGTCCCGCCGTTGTCTCCTCTTCAAAGACATTTTCCTGGCAGTCGCTCGCTAGACTTCCTGCATCCCAAACAATTCGAGTTGTGCCCGCCGACTGTGGCGGGTTTTTTTTGTGCTGCAAATCCACCCGCTGGAGGTGTCCCCACTTGACCCATGCCGAGATCGCGTCCCGTTGCCCCCTCACCACCGCCACTGTGGGGAAGATCGCCACTCACCTAAAGGGCCTGACCCACGCCGAGAGCCTGCGCCTAATCGAACTCGCCCGCCTAGGCCTGAGCGAGCGCGGGCTGATCGAACGTTTAGAGCAAGACCGCACCAAGCACGGCTGACCTGTGCGTGTGCACCGACTGAGGAGGTGATGCCCCGTGACCGAAAAGAAAAAAGCAGATGCCAGCAAGTCGGCGCGGGGATCATCCTCCAAAGCCAAAGGCAACATCGGTAAGAAGTCTGAAGACCGCGCCATTCCCCTCACTCCGGAACACACCCGCTTCCAGGAAGCGCTGCGGGCCTGCACCGTGATGGAACGCAAACTGGTGCTCGGCATCCTCAGTGGACATAACAACACCCAGGCGGCCATTGCGGCGGGCTACAGCGCCAAAAGTGCGCCGGAACAGGCGTCCACGATCCTAACAAGACAAAGGGTCAAAGATGCGCTCGAAGCTGGATATGAGGCGGCGGGCATCAGCTCGTCCCGTACCCTGGCCTTTATCGCGGCCTTGGCGAACTTCGACCGTTCCCAGATCACCACCGTGGTCCGGCAACGCACCGTCGACCATATCGAGCGTCCGGCTCACGAGGTGGCTGGCGAGGTTAAACGGGAACTTGACATCGTGCGCTCAGCGGTCGAAGACCTGAAGGTGGAAAAGGCCAGCGACGCCGAACTCAAGCCGCTTGAACAGCGCCTCAGCCGCCTGCGTCTGCGCCTGATGGACCTGGAGATTCTGCTGGACCGTGACCCCGATGCCTTCACCATCGTGGAAGTCGAAACCCTGCAAGACATTCCCCTGATCGACCTGAAAAAAGCCCACGCGCTGGGCCTCTCCCGCTTTATCAAGAACGTCAAACGCGACAAGTACGGCTATCAGGTCGAACTGCACGACTTCCTGGACGGCGTCGACCGCGCCGCCAAGGTGCACGGCCTCTACAAAGAAACGCTCAGCGTGCAGAATCCCGACGGCACACCACTGGAGCAGGTGCGTGGGGCCGGGCCGGAAGACATGGCCAAGCTGCTACTGGCCTATGACCAGCTCCGGAGTGGATCATGACTGCCGCCACGTGGATGCCCACCCGCCCAGCGTCGGCCTTCCCGGTGTTCACCGACATCGACCAGGCCATTGACGTCACGCTGGGTTGGCACCGCCAGCAGCGCCAGCTGGAAATCCTGCAAGAGGTCAAGCGCCGAATTGAACTCCTCAACCGGATCGCTCACGACCCGGCCATGCAGGCGGCCACCATCGCGGCCTGCATCCGGGATCCCATCGCCTTCATCAACGACTGGTGCTGGACGTATGACCCGCGCAACCTCGCCATTGGTCTGCCGGGCAATGTGCCGCTGGTGCTGCGGCCCCGGCAGGTGGAATTCGTGCTGTGGTGTGAGGCCCGCGTGGAAGGGCGCGAGTCCGGCCTGATCGAGAAGAGCCGGGACGAGGGAGCCACCTGGGTCTACGTGGCCCGTGCTGTCCGCCGCTGGCTCTGGTGGGACGGCTGGAAGGTCGGCATCGGCAGCCGCAAGGTCGATTTCGTGGACAAACGCGGCGTGCTCGACTCCATCTTCGAAAAGGCCCGCTTCATCATTCGCTTCCTGCCTGCTTTCATGCTGCCCAAGGGCTTTGCCGAGAGCGAGCACATGCCCTTTATGCGGATCCAGAATCCGGCCAATGGCGCGACAATCACGGGGGAAGGCGGCGACGACATCGGGCGCGGAGGGCGCTCCACCGAGTACCTGGTTGACGAACACGCCAACATCGAGCGGCCCATGCTGGTGGAAAACGCCCTCAGCCAGAACGTGGAAACCGTGTTCTACCTCTCCACGCCGCGTGGTCGAGGCAACCTGTTCGCGCAGAAGCGCTTCGGCGGGCGCATCAAGGTCTTCACCTTCTTCTGGAAGGACAACCCCGACAAGAATTTCACCGCCCAGTTGCGGGTCAATGACGGGTCAGGCGAGAGGCTGGTCACCATCTATCCCTGGTACGAGGGTCAGAAGCGGCGCAAGGATCTCAAGGCCGTCACGATGGCACAGGAAATCGACATCGATTACGACGCCTCGGTGGAAGGCATCCTGATTCCCAAACAGTATGTGGACGCGGCCTTCGAGCTAGACCTGCCCGGCAACGGCCAGCGCAGCGGGGGACTAGATGTCAGTGATGGGGGAGCCGACAGAAGCGTGTACACCGGGCGCGACGGCCCCCGCGTCACCCGCCATGAGGACGTGACCGGCACGGCGGCCCACCCAGTGGATACCCGCGTGCACGACCTCGCCCTGCGGGACGGTCTCCAGCACCTGCATTACGACCGCCTGGGCGTCGGCGCCAGCATCACGGCCACCCTGGTGCGCCGCAGCCTCGCGGGCGAAGTGCCTTACGCGGTACAGGGCATCGCCAACAGTGAACGGGCCAGTGAAACCCTCTACGAGGACGCGCCCGACACGCCCGCCCACCAGCGCTTTGCCAATTACGCCACCGAACTCTGGTGGCGGCTCTTCTTGCGGTTCAAGGCCAGCTATGAGGTGTTGCATAACATCGCGCACCACGAACCGGAAGATTGCATCAGCCTGACTGCCCTGCGTGGTACGGAAGAAGAACAGACCTTGCGTCAACAACTGACGCAGCCCACCACCCGCCGCATCGGGCAATCCGACCGGCTCCTGATCGACAAGCGCGGCGGCGACCGCAACGCGCCCAGTCCGGATCATGCCGAGAGCCTGATGTACGCCTTCGCTATCACGCCGCCGGCTGAACCCACCAAAGCGGTCGGCAGTGCGGGCGACTTCGTGGGCCTGATGCAGACCATGAACAACCTGCTCAAAGGGAGGTGATCCACCATCGGCATACGAGATTGGCTTGGCAATGCGTGGCGCTTCCTGAATGCGCCCATTCACGTCGGCAGTGGCCCTGTCACCATCCACCCCAGAGAACACCGGGAGGGAGCCACCACCCTCGCCAGCGGAGCCCTCCTGGGTTTACGTGCAGGCAACCGGCAGAAAGGGGAGATGGGCGGCGAACGCCTCTCCCGCGATCCAGACGACCATGACAGCTGGCTGGGCTACATGCACAAGGCCTACGCGGGCTACCCCAACGATGACCGCAAACGCCTGACCGACATCCTGCGCGGCCTTGCCCAGCGTGACGAGGACGTGGCTGGGACTCACGGCGACTACCTCGCCATCGTTAATCCCGGACACAGTCTGGAATTTGTCGGCGGCGCACGGGCCGTCAAACTGGCCCGGCAGGAGCTTGACCTGCTGCTAGGGCGGCTGTATCCGGAAGGCGGCGGCGTTGATGGGTTGATCAACAACCAGATCGGCGAACTGCTCTTCTCTCCGGCCAGCTCCCTGGAGTGGGTGCCCACGCCGGGGCGGGATGGCGTCGCCAGTGTGGCGATTGTGCCCGCCGAGGACATCGCCTGTGTCCGCGATTCGGCCAGTGGCGCCATTCGGCATGAACAGGTGGGGGTGGGCGTCGAAGGCATTCAGCTTGATCCACTGACCTACTGTTACGCGCCACTCAGCACTGCAGGAGCCAGTCCCTATGGTGTGCCGATGTTCCTGGCCGCCCTAGAGAGTCTGGAGCGCAAGCGCCGGCTGACCGCGGCCACTGACCGTGTGATTGACCTGATGCGCCAGGTCGCGGTGGTGGCCGCTGAGATTCCCATGCCCACCCCCAAAGACCTGGGCGTCGCCAGTGAGTCCGATCCCCTGTTCGAGCAACGCAAACAGCAGTGGTTCGAAACAGCGCTCAGTCTGATCATCGACCGGGCTGAAACGGGCCTGTTCGTCGGCCCCAGCGGCACCAAGTTCAGCGTGACCAACGTGACGCACAGCCTGCAGGGGATTCCCGACGTCACCAAGGAGAACAGCCGCCGGGTGTTTAGTGCGCTGGGCACCACCTCCTTCCTGCGCGGGCAGATGGATGGAGCGACTGAGGCCCTGGCCCGCGTGGTCTACCCGATGGTGGAGGCGCGGGCCACCAACATTCAGGCCGTGATTGCCCGCCAGATCGAGTTCGGTCTGAACCTGCACCTGCGCCTCAAGGGCATACCTGCCACGGTGTACGTGCGCTTCGGCGCGGCGCAGTCCGGCTTCGCGTCTGTGGATGCGGAGACCGAACAGACCCGCATGAAAACGGTGGAAATCGGGAAGAAGGTCTTTGGTCGCGCCTTCGCTCGACGCGCCGCCGACACCTTCGATCTCGGCGACGCGGAAGACGCGCAGGCCCCGCCGTGGGCCGAGCGCTGGGATGAGGGTGCCAACGGCCCGGTTCCCGAGGCCAGCACCCTCAATCCAGCCACCCGCACGGCGCATGGCGAACCGCTGACCCGTATGGCGTTCGCCTATGACCGCCGCACGCGCACCTACCACCAGACCGGGCTGAAGGAGGTGAGAGAAGCGCCCGATCTGCCTGCCGCCTGAGCCCGCCGCCTCTCCCAAGTTCCACAGGAGTCCGATGTGACCAAGATTCGCAGTCCAGCCCGGTTTCAGGGCGTCACCACGCTCCTCGCGGGGAGCCCCTGGGCCATCCGGGAACGCGACCACCGTGAACTGGTGGCGACGTTCAACCGTTACCTGTCTTCGGACGTCACAGAAGAGACGCTGAAGACCCTCAAGACCGAGCGCGACAATCGCGCCGCCCAGCAGGGTGATGCCCAGGCCTCGGCCCCCGGTGTGGCGGTCATCGGCATTTACGGCACCATCGTGCCCCGTGGCAGCCTGATGGCCGAATACTGCGGGGCCACCGACCCCCACACGTTGGCCGACCGCGTTTCTGCTGCAGCGGACGACCCTAGCATTCATTCCATCGTGCTCGACATCATGAGCGGCGGCGGCGCAGTGACCGGAATCCGGGTGGCGGAGGAAGCCATTCGGCGGGCCAGAGACGTCAAACCCGTGATTGCTGTCGCCAACACGGTCATGTGCAGCGCGGCCCTCTGGCTCGGTGCTCAGGCCTCTGAACTGGTAGCCGCACCAGGGGCCGAAATCGGCTCCATTGGCGTGATCGGTACTCACGTGGATGAGTCGGTGGCCATCGACAACATGGGTCTGAAAGTCACCTATGTGCGTTCCAACCCCGGCAAAGCGCTGGGACAACCCACCGAGGCCATGGACGGCCCGGCGCTGGAGCAGTGGCAGAGCGAGGTTGACCGCATTCAGGCCGACTTCGTGGCGGCAGTTGCTGCGGGCCGCTCCATGACAGTGGCGGCTGTGGGTGCCCTCGCCAACGGCAACGTCTGGTTCGGGCAGGAAGCGGTGGATGTGGGCTTGGCCGACCGGGTGGCGACCCTGGGCGACGTGCTCCGTGAGCAGCAATCTGCCGCCGCCCGTGAGCCTGCCCGAACCGCCCGCCGCGCCCAGTCGCCGCGCATGCTCGAAGCCACGACGCAACTGCGCCTGGCCGAGCAGCGTGTGCGCGTCTCCCTCACCCCCGAAGCTGCTGCTGAAGAGCATGCCGCCCTCAACCAGCTTGAAGCGGAGCTGCAGTCCGCCGCGCCCTACGCGGACGCTGATCTCAGTCACGACCTCGCCCAGCTCACGCAGCGCCTCACCGCCACCCGTGCCCGCATTCAGGTTTCCGCCCCTTCCCCGGAGGTTTCCCCCATGAAGATCACCCTCAAAGACCGCAGCGGCGCGGCACACGAGTTCGACGCCGCCGATACCGCCGCCATTCAGGCCTTTCTCGCCGAGCAGGACCGCCTCGCGGTGGCTGCAGGCCGTCAGCAGGAGCGCGAGAGCACTGCCTCTGCGTTGGGCCTGGAGCCCAAAGACATGGGTGCAGACAGCCTGAGCCGCCTCGCCGCACAGGCGAAAGACGGTGACGCTTACCGCACCGAGCTGCTCTCCGAGATTGAAGCGCTGGCCCTCGCAGTGACCGGTGATGAGACCAAAGCCGCCCGCGTGCGCAAGGCCAACAGCGCCCTTGACACGGACATGTTGAAAGAAGTGGCCCACGGCTACCGCGATCAGCGTGATGCCTTGGTCCCCAATGGCCGCCAGAGCAAAGAGCCGGACCTCAATCCTGCCCCTCCTGTCGAGGCCCAGACCACGGCGCGTCGGCCCAAGCCTGTCCGCTGGTAAGGGCCCAGTTCGTTGATCCTCGGCCCTCCGTCCTCTCTTGCCCCAGGAGGCATTCATGAGCACTATTGTTGCTGGCATCAACCTGAACGACACCACGTCGTTCCCCACCCTCGTTATCGCTGCCGGAGCCGTCGTTGGTGACGCTGTGGCCTACACCGCTGAAGGCACCGTTGGACGCGGCGCAGACGGCGATCCCTTGTTCGGCAAGGTCCAGAACATCGAGAGCGACCGCAAGGGCCTGGTCAACACCATCGGCAGCGGCGCCCAGACCCTGACCGCGCAAGCTGCCGTGCCCCTTGGCCCTCAAAACCTCGTGGTGGACGGTGCAGGTGGCGTGAAAGTCGGCGCTGCTGGCACCCGCGTGCACGTGTACAAGTACGACGCGGTCACCAAAGCCCTGTTCATCCGTCTCTAAGTCCGGTTCTCGCCGCGCCCACTGTCTGCCCACCGCAGGCCGGGGCGCTTCTCTTTGCCCCATGTCCCCAGGAGGACTTCCATGAGCTACAAAATTGCCAAGCGCACTGACCTTGCCGACAAAGGTCTCTATCAGGACGCCAAAGCTGCAGGCGTCAACCTCGCCGATTACATGCAGATCCAGGCCGATGAGGGCAAGATCAGCGAGGAGTTCTACAACCCCGACGACTCCACCCCGGCCTTTAAGCAGGTGCTGGGCAGCCTCGGCGTGGACCCCAAAGGCCGCGACGCAGCCCGTCCAGTGGAAGACGTTTTTATGCAGGACCCCAGCAAGCGTGTGCTGTTCCCCGAGTACATCGCCACCCGCTACCGCGACCTGTCGCGCCCCATGCGCAATGAACTGACCGTGGAAGACCTGGTAACGACCATCACCCCTGTCCGCAGCGGTGCGTACACCTACGGCGTGATCACCGAAGAGCACGACGCCGGGGCCAACCTGAGCCGCGTGGCAGAAGCTGCTGAATTCCCGACCATCACTGTGCAGATGGGCGAGCAATCGATCCGCCTGCTGAAGTACGGTGGCAAGCTGAAAGTGAGCTATGAGGTCATCCGCCGCTCCAGCGTGAGCGTGATGGACCGTTGGATTGGTGCGGTGGTGCGGCGCGCCCTTAGGAACAAGGTGAACGCCGCCCTGGCCGTGGTTCTCAACGGCGACGGCAACAACGGTGCGGCTCCCAACCTTGATGTGGCAGGCCCCGGCTACACGGTGGCGGACATTGTGGAGCTGTCTCTGTTGGCCGGTGATTACGGTGCAGACCCCACCATCCTGGCAGGCGACCGCACCGAATTGGGCAAGCTGCTGACCCTGCCCATATTCACGGGCACGGACAGCACCACGGCGAGCGACTTCCGCGAGACCGGCCGCTGGCCCGCCGCGTTCGGCATGATGCCCAAGCGTGCGCCGAAAGGCAGCCTGCTGGACGGTGCGGCCAAACTGTTGGCCCTGGACCCTGAAATGGGCCTGGAAATGGCCTTCGATCCCAGCATGGACCTGGTGGAGAACGACAAGATCATTGAGCGCCAGATCGAGTTCATCACCTTCAGCGAAATGATCGGCTTCGGCAAGCCTGAACTGGGCGTTGGCGTCACCGCACACCGCTCGAGCTAAGGCCCACCGCCTCCCTTGCGTCGTCCCTGATGTCTGGGGGACGGCGCGTGCTGTGAAGGAGTTTCCATGGCCACCCGTGCCGAGAATGCCAAGGCGATTCAGACCGCCCTTAGCCTGCAGATCGATACCGAAAAACCCGACCCCAAAGCCGCGCAGCTCGAAGGCTGGGCCACCCGCCTCACCACTGAACGTGATGCGGTGCAAAAAGAAATCCTGACTTGGCAGGTGCAGCAGGCCCTGGACGTGGAAGTCACCGATCCGGGCGTGACAACTGAGCAGCTCCAGGGCTGGCTGGCCCGCGCCGAGACTGAGCGCGACGCGGTGCTCGGTGAAATTCAGAGCGCTTCTACGCCCACGCCTGCGGCTGACCTGCCCACGCCGCTTGCCGACGGTCTGCCCACCGTGACCGTTCGCGTTGTGGGCCGCACTGCCAGTTATGGCGGCGCTTACACCGATCCCGAAAGCAAGAAGAGCCTCGGCGTGGAGCCGGTCACCGTGCCGCTCACGGGGTTCGTGCAGTCCTTGCTCGACAGCGGCACACTCGTCGAGGCGGAGTAAGCCGTGGCGCTGGCCGTCTCGCCAGATCAGGTCACTGAGCTGATCCCAGGGGCGCCGGAGCCAGAGGACGCACATGTCACGCTGGCCCTGATTTGGGCGCGGGGTGAGCTGGCGCGTCGGCAGGTGGTGGCGGACACCTTGACGGGGGATGCCCTGATGGCAGCCCGGACAGCAGTGGCGGCCAAAGCGCTGGCCTACCGGGCGGGCCTAGGGGGCACGCTGACGTTGCTAAGCGGCAGCACCGGCGGCGGGCTGAAAGCCATTAAGCTGCCCGGACTGGAGCTGAGCCTCACGCCTGCTTCGGACAGTCACGGTTCCTCGGTGCTGGCGGCGGGTGACCTCGATGCTTTTGCCGCCGCCCTGCTGCTGCTCGCGGTTCCAGTGGGCGGGTTTGCCTTCGCCTTCCCTGGGGCCGCTCGGTGACCCTGCTGGACTCGGCCTACGAATCGGTGCTGGCTGCCCGGCCTTACGTGGACGAGGCGCTTAGCAGTCCCTTTGCCCAGACTGTGACGGTCACGCGCTTCACGGGCCAGAGTGTGCAGGTGCGTGCCCTGATCGGACAGGAAGAGGACGGCACCACCGTCGCCCCTGATCCCGACGAGCCAGGGTTCACTTCGCGTTCGACCACCCTTGTGTTGGCGCATACGCCGCTCGCTCAAACGCCCGGCTTCACGGTCGCGGCGGCAGGTGGACGGGTGTTCGTGCCCGTGGCTGAGCCGCTCAATCCGGGCGGGCTGGACTGGGTGACGGTCGTGCGCGGTGCGCCGCTGATCGAGCGCACCCGTGTCGATCAGCTCTCTTTTCAGACCGCTGGCCCGCTGGTCGCTGATGCACGCGGCAACCAGCGCCCTGGCCCCGGCGTGCCCATCAACGTGGCTGTGCGCCTCACCGCGACTACCGACCCCCGCATCCGCGAAACGGTGGGGGCAGACGCGGCCGAAGTTGCCCTGATTGGGCGCTGGGGCAGCCTGACCGCACCAACGGCCAGGCCTCCAGGCGTGGTGTGGGGCAGTTCCAGCCCCCTCACGTTGGATGGCCAGCCCGGCACCCTGACCGTACAGCTCGCCTTTCCCGACGCCGATCTCTGGCGAGAAGCGCAGTTCGGCGGACGCTTTTTAAGTCTGTGGAGGACACGATGAAGACCCCTATTCCTGAAGCGCTCAAACGGGTCATGGTGACCGAGGACGCAGCGCAAGAGGCTGCGGCCCAGATTGCGGTGGACTATACCGGCGGCGCGAACCTCGCCACCCTGACCATCAACCCTGATCTCGTGCCACCCGAAGCCCTGGAAGGCTACCGCGTCCGCGCCGCCATCCAGGCCGCACTGGAGCCGCTGCGGAAGTACAACCGCGCGGTGACCCGGCGCTACGGCAGCTACGACCATGAGCAGGCCCTCTTCAAGTCCGGCATTGAGCAGGCCGCCCGCGAGATCGAGCAGCTTGTGCACCTCACGCCCACAGGGGAGGCCGTTCCGGAACTGGCTGAAGTGGCTAAGGCTGCCGCTGTTCAGGACGCTCTTTTGGCAGATGACTTCCCGGAAGTCGAAGGCCTGCGTTCGATTGGCCTGCGCACCCTCCAGGCTGTGCGCGACGCCACCGACGCGGAACTGCGCGAAGCCCCCGGCGTGGGCGTCAAGCGGCTGGAGGCCATCCGCGCCGCGCTGGAATAGGCCGTGGGGAGCGTCCGAGTGACTGT
Organism: Deinococcus sp. QL22; assembly: GCF_023370075.1. Classification (NCBI taxonomy): domain Bacteria; kingdom Thermotogati; phylum Deinococcota; class Deinococci; order Deinococcales; family Deinococcaceae; genus Deinococcus; species Deinococcus sp. QL22. The sequence goes on along the minus strand of NZ_CP097156.1, from coordinate 157,268 downwards.
GGATTTAGGGGCCTTCGACCGCAAAGTGGGTCTCGCCTTCCGCCGCACCGTGCGGGACGTGGAGGTGGCCGCCCGCGCCGCTCACGATGAGGTGATCTGGGGTTGGAGCGGCTCTACCCGGCGGGAGAATGGTTCCACGGCCAGCAGCCCCCGCAATGTGGTCGATCTGGGCACCCTGCGCAACAGTCAGCAACCGGCGGTCTACGCGGGCCTGAGCGCCCGCGTGGTGTGGACGGCAGAGCACGCCGCCGCCACCTACCTGGGTGCGGTCTTCCGCAAGCGGGCCTACTCCCTCCCGGCCCGCAACGTGCCGCGCTACGCCCTCCAGAAAGTCAACCTGGTGGCCAGCTTTGACCGCCACCTGCGGGCGCTCCGGTGAATTCTGCCCTGATCGCCGAACGGGTGCGGGTGGCGTTCGTCGAAGCTGGGGTCGTGCTGGGTGTGGCCACCTTCCCCGGTGGTCAAACTGCTGACGGCCTCACCGTGGGCGACTGGCCAGAGGGCACCACCGTCACGGGCCTTGAAGTGATCATCTCCGCCAACCCCCGGCAACGGGTTGTCCCCGCGTTTGCCTTCCTCGGCTTCCAGACCTCGTTTCCCATTCGCCTCGTGAACCAGAGCGGACAAGAAGACCTCGAAGCGGCGGTCAACGCCATTGCTGAGGCCTTCTGGCCGCTGGCTGACGATCCGGCGCTGCTCGAAGAGAGCCGCGATTACCCCGAACAGGTGACGCTCGCTGTCACCGCCGACTAATCCCCAGGAGGGACTCATGGCTCCAAAGTTTCGTTTCGGTAAGAACGCCATTATTCGCGTGGCCCCCGTCACCGCCTTCACCGGAGAACTGGCCACCAAGCCCGCCACCGCCGCTTTCAAGCTCCTGTGCCTTGCGTCCGAAGTGACCATCGGCATTGAGAACACCACCATCGACATCGAGAACTTCTGCACGGGCGGGCGCACCATCTCCGTGCGTGACGGGGGCCGCGACGGCACCATGAGCCTGGGCGAGACCACTTGGGTCGAAGACGATCCCGCCGTGGTGATCATGCAGACCGCCGCGTTTGCCGAAACCGAAACGGGCGGCCTGGTGTACGTGGAAGTGTTGCCCCTCGGTGCGGGCGCGGGCAAGCCAGTGTTCGATCTGGTGGTCGATGTGCGCACCTGGGAACTGACCGTACCCAGCAAGGGCGTCATCACGGCCACCCACGAGCTCAGCGTGCAGGAAGGCCCCCTCCCCGGCGTCATCCCCGCCTAAGCCGCGTGATCTGGCGTGACGTGTGGAACGACACGCCCAGACTGGTGATTCTCTCTGAGGAAGACGCACAGGACGGCGTGATTGAAGACGCCGTCCTGTTCCTTTTGGAGCTCCTCCCCAGTCCCGTGACCGTTTCGGACGCTGAAGGCCACCGCCTGAGCGTCACCTTGCCCCTCGACCTGCCTGAAGGCGTCGGGATGTATCCCCATATCGACCTGCCCGTGGAGACCCCAAATGAAGAAAAACAAATTGATTCTGACCACCCGCTTCCATGAAAACCGCCCCGTGTCGATTGGTAATGTGGGTTTCTGGAGCAAGCGCCTGAACGGCGAAGAGGAAATGCTGTTGCAAGAGGTGAACCTCAGCGGCATCTCCACCAAGACGGTTGACCGCCTGCACGCCGAAATTGACCTGGTGCGCCACCTGCTGAATTCCCGCAAACAGGGCGAAGGCTACCTTGACCGGGACTGGGTCACTCAGCATGTAGGGAAAGTCAGCGGCACACGCCTGATTTCCTACCTGCGGACAGGCGAGGGGCTGGCTCCCGGCGAAACGCTCGACCTGCCGGTGTTCGAGCCGATCGAGCTCGAAGGCCGCACTTTCACAGCCCGCGCCCTGAGCTACGCCGAGGTGCTGGCCGCCGCTGAGAAGGCTGACGAGCTGGACGCCCTGACGGTGGCTGACGACGCGCAGAGCCTGAGCGAGGTTGAAGTGCTCGACGGCGAAGACTCGGCAGCCATGTTCGAACGGGTGCGTGGGAAAGCCTTCGAGTTGCAGGGCCGTTCCAAAATCATCATCCGGGCTACAGCCGACCTGCTCGCGGACAACCTGAACGCCCGGATTGCCGACGACGGCGCGGCCATTGACGGCGCGTGGCTGCTGTCGCACCTGATGAACGAGGGCCTCGGTCAGGTCACGGCCTACCTGCGCGACGGCTCGACGCCGGACGACGAGCCCGAAGAGGGTGAGACCCCAAACGCCGGGGCGGACGCCGCCGCGTCGACCTAGCCCCGATTGATTGGGGAGAAATCCTATGCGACATCGTGGAGCATTACCCGGCTTACACTTGGCGGGCGGCCTGCGACGAAGCCAGTCTGGTGCTGGCGGTGCTGTTCGGACGAATTCCCGGCATCCATTACAAGCGGGCGTGGCCGGTGGCCCAGCTCACGGCCATGCTCGGCAACGTCAACGGCGGCAAAAGCAAGGGCGGGGGCAACACGCCGGACTGGAAGCTGTTCAAGGGTTCGGAGTTCCTGCCTGCCTACGCCCGCACACCTGACTTGGACGGCCCCCAACTGCTGGCCCCCCACCACTGTGCGGCGCTCGCTGAAGCCCTGGAGAACAAGCACCTCGCCCACGCGAGTTGGGTGGTGCAGCTCGTGGCCGCCGATGACTCCCTGGAGCGCATCTTCACGGTGGCCGAGCAGTACCTGGCCTTGGACGCTGGTGCTCCAGCTTAATTTGGGGGTGAATCCAGCATTCCACGGCACCTGACGGGGCTGGGTGTGCGTCCACCCGGCCTTTGAGGGGGAAAATCTGCTATTGCCCGCAGCCGCGCTTTCCCCTTTGCTTAACGTGATTCACTCATAATAGTGACCAGGGCGATTCCAGTATCCACGCAAGTCATCTTGCTCTGTATAGCTTCCTGGGTGTCAGAGAGCTGGTTCATAACGAAGATCATTGGGAGATCTTGTCCAGTTTCGCTCTTGATCAAATTTTTGATGTTGGTCGCAATGTCAGCCACCTTTTCTCCGTTTTCCGGGCAGGCTGCATCTAACCGCGCAAAGGCCGTCGCCATCTGGGGGTCGTTCCGTTCTCGGCCATCGCCAGTAGCTAGCAATTGAGCGGGGGTCATTCCAACTGTGGAATTCGAAGTGGCCGTAGTGGTACTTCCGCATCCTCGAAACATGAACATCAGAAAGGCAATCCCGCCAAGCAATAGTAGGCCCGTGACGGCATTGAGGGCCATGCGCTTCTGAGGCGATAACGCGGCTACGGCAGCAGCATTCTTCCGATTCCGTTCCGCCTTAGCAGCAGCCTGTTCCTTTTTATTCATATCCCCAACCGTACCCCACATCTTTTGAGCGAGGGGCTTCACTTGCCCAACCCTCTTCAAGATGAAAGTACGTAAACCGCTAAAGCACGTTATTTAGGGAGCTTTTGCCGAGGCTGGGCCACCAGTTCAAGGTCTAACTCATCCAGAATACGTTGCCAGTTCTCAGGGACGCGCCCAACCGTGCCATTCAACAACTTGGAGACAGCGGGGCGCACTAACCCGGTACGTCGAGCCAACTCACCCTGCGAAAGCTCACGCTCAGTCATCGCTTCCTGCACCGCCTTTCTGACCTGCTCATTCATTCCAGTCACAATATCACCCCTCTAGATGGTAGCAGCTATTGCTTCCGGTAGCAATGGATGCTACTATGCAGGAACCAAAGAAAGCTCAGCGCCTAGGAAACGCGCCTTCTTTGGAATCCGAACTAGAGGTGGATTAATGACAGTTTACACCGAAGCACACGCAAAAGCACCCGCCATCACCCGCACTTGGGAAGTTGTCACCCTGTACCGCGAATGCGGTGTGGTGACGGACAAAGCACGTGACATCGTGACCCTGACCCGCACGGCGGCAGGCATCGAAGGCACAGTCAACTGTGAGCCCGTAGAGGCCATCAAAGCCATCGCCCTGCTGCACGGCGCTCACGACCTGACCGTCATCAGTGAGAAGCTGGAACCCGCCGCTATCGGCAAGCCTGCCGCCGAAAGCCTTCACCGCCGTTTGGCCCGCGCTGGTGTGCCGAGCAAAGAGCATTACGGCTTCGCCTCCGCTGCACTGGACACGCCTGTCTACAGCCTCGCCCTCTTGACCGCTGACGAACGGGACACGGTGCTGGCTTTTCTGTCCTTCACGCACGGCAAGGAGCGGGCGGCATGATGAAGTCCACCCCCCAGTTGGACAGGAAATATAAGCTGGCGAACGTCAGCATCAGCATTAATGAGCTGGAATCCATCAGCAGCCTTATTGCGACTACCGTAGAGGTTGACCAAGACGGGCGGTTCCTGATTGCTTTCGATACCGAAAATGATCGCCACACGGCCAGTTTGGTGCTGAGCGCCCTGCGGATGCACCTCTGGCGCAATCACAGGCGAGATCACGAGTGATTCGCGGCGGCGATGCGTACAGGTCGAAGCATCGCCGCCGCGCCCAGCAACACGGCGCGGTTGGCAGCTTCGACAAGTGGGATGTTCAGATCAGGTTCGGCAAACAGAAAGGGCTATGTCATTACTGTGATGAAAAGCTTGACCTCATCGGCCCGAACAAGTTTCAGGTAGACCATTTCATTCCGCTCAGCAAAGGGGGCAGCAACTATATGAACAACCTCGTATGCGCGTGCCCCGACTGCAACCGGGCGAAGTCAGACAAGATGCCTTGGGAGTACCGCCCAGCGCGGTTTGAAGTGGGGTGCAAAAGAGATGGGTAAGTCGGCTGTGGTTGGGGAGCGTCAATGCACGAAATGTCAGCGTATTTTGCCCGAGACTTCCAAATTCTTTTACCGCGATAGGGGCGCTTGGGCAGCTCGCTGCAAGCCGTGCTTTATTGCAAAGCAGAAGGACTGGGCACTGTCTAAACGGGTCGCAGGAATCTATGTCATCCAACACTGCTCATCGGGACAGGTTTATGTTGGGAGCGCAGGCTGCTTGCGGCAGAGATGGAGTCAACACCGACATCTTCTGCGCTCGGGAAGGCATCACTCGCCCCGGTTACAACGCGCATGGACGCGAGATGGAGAAAAAGCCTTTGCCTTCAAAGTGCTGGAGTTAGTGGATCGGGAAGACTTGCTGATAACAATTGAGCAGGCTTGGATTGAGTTTTTGGGGGCGTACAACAAGCGCGGTGGGTACAACGCCCTCCCGCAAGCCGGACGCGTCACGGGGTACCAGCACACTGAGGAAACCAAGGCGTTACTGCTTAAGCAAAACGTTGCTAAGGCGCAGGCTTACATCGTCACGTTTCCTGATGGGCGGGAAGAAGAAGTGCAGCATTTGGGCCAGTTCTGCCGTGAGCGTGAGCTTCACACCAGCACGATGTTTCAAGTGGGCAAAGGTTCAAAACGAACCTACAAAGGATATTCATGTCGCCTCGCCACCATGTCGCGAGAGGCTTGGGAATCAAATGTTGCTCTAGAAGAAGCGAGGGTAGTCGCCAAAAGAGATCCAAACAACCGCAGATTCCCAACACAGCGGCGAGTTTTGATACACCCCGATGGCACAAGGCAGGAGTTTGTAAATATTTTAAAAACGGCCAAAAGCCTTGGCGTGCCCCCTCGCACCTTCCATGCATTTGTGACTGGAGAATATAAAACGCCTGTTCTGTTTGCAGGCTACGCAGTTCAAGACATCCATTAGCTCTGAATCCTGATGTAGCTACAAAACCGCCTTTTGGGGCGGTTTTTTGATCGCGTGGAGGTGATCTTCTCTGTCTACTCAAGTCGCGTCGGCCCATTTAGACGTCACCGCCAACACCGGGCGTGCCCGGCAGGCCCTGCAAGACTTTGCCAAGCAGGCCCAGACCCAGTTGGCCGGGCTGACCGGCCTCAAGCTGGAAGCCACCGTCAAGCTCAAGGCCCCCACCAAGGCTGAGCTGAACGCCGCCCTGTCCGGCCTGAAGGGCGAAAAGACAGTCAAGATCGCCATCGACTCGGCAGACGCGGCTACCCGGATCGCGCAGATTCGCACTCTGCTGACCAGTCTCGGCACCACGGTGTCGGGCTTGTTCAACATCAACACGGCGGGTTTTGGGGCCATCCTCTCTGGCGGAACAGCCATGATTACTCAGTTTCAGGCGGTTGTCGCTGAGCTGAAGCGCGTCTTGGCGGAAATCCGCAACACGCGGCCTCCTAACGGGCCACCCGCTGGGGGCGGCGGGGGTGGCGGTGGAGCGAACCTCAATCCGTATGCCGCCCAGCTCAAGGCCCTGCAAGGTGACTTGCGGAACAACATTCTCTCCACTGCTCAGTTTGAAACGGCCACCCGCGCCCTGAAAGCGCAGATTGACGCTGAAATCGTCTCGCTGCGGAGCCTCGGGGTGCTCACAGCGGATCAGCAACGGAAATTGGATGCTTTGCGGGCGGCATCCGGCACGGTCGCGCAGGCTTTGGGGCGGGTCGGCACTTCGGCGGGCGCGGGCATTCAGCAGCTAGGACGTGAGCTAGGGGTAGCGCAGTCGCAATACGAGCGGGGCGCGATTGGTCTGCGTACCTACTTGCGCGAAATGGAGCGCATCCGCACGGCTGGGGCTTCGCTCGCCACGGGTTTACGCGCAGGCAGTACCGAAGCTCGCAACCTGGAACGGGTCATGGGTGGGCTGTCCACAGCAGCTCGTAACATCAACTCCACGTCCATCACGAAGATTCGGACGGATATGGCTGCTGCCCGTGCTGAATTTGAGCGTGCCACCGTCGCGGCAGGTAGCTTTACGGCCAAACGCGCTGCTTTGCAGTCCTACGAAGCTTCTATGCGGGCGCTCGAACAGCGCATCCAGGCGGTGGGGCAGCGCAGCAACGTCAGCGAGAAGCAGATGCGTGCTTTGGCTCAGGCGACTCAGCAACTCGCTTCTCAGCGGGGAGCCTTGCAGGGCATCTTCACGCCTCTGGGTTTATCGGGCGGCATTCTTAATGCCCTGCGCTCCCTGCCCCAGTTTGCGGCTCAGGCAGGCGGGAGCCTAGGGGCCGCTGCCGCGCAGGCCACCGGGTTTGCGGGCGGTCTGGGAGGCATTCTGGCCGCTGCTGGGCCAGTCGGTTTGGCGATTGCGGGCGTGACGGCTGGAGTGGTGGCCTTTACCGCTGCGGGCGTGGCCTCGGTCGGGGCGTTCGGCACCTTTGAGAACGGCATTCAGAACGCGAAAGCAACGCTGGGGCTGTTCGGAGAAGAGGGCAAGGCACTTGGCAAAGAGCTGGCGGGACTGGCGCAAGATCCCTCGCTGACCAAGCTGGGCTTTAACTCCAACCAAGCCGCTGCTGCGATTGAAGAACTCGGCTCTCGTGGCCTGAGTACCTCTGAGATCATCAGCGGTGGCCTGCAAACGGCGGCCAAGCTTGCTGCTGCATCGGGCGTTAAAGACCTCACCGTGTCTTCCGAAATTCTGGTCGGCTCTATGCGGGCCTTCGGGCTGGAAGGGGCAGCCGCGGCCAAAGTGCCGGATTTGCTGGCAGCGGCCAGCAACGTTTCTGCATTGCGGCTCGACGATTTTCGCCTAGCTATCGCAGCAGGCGGTAGCGCCGCTCGAACCGCAGGCATCGACATCACTGAATTCACCACCGTGATGAGCCTGATGCGCGACCGCCTGATCGGGGCGTCGGACGCAGGCACTAGCTTCAAAGCGTTTACGGCGGCGTTTACGTCTAACTCCCAGCCTGCCCAGGCTGCGATGGATAAAATCGGGTTCTCTGCCTTCGATTCGGCAGGCAAGATGAAAAGCTTGCGCGAGATCACACAGCAGCTCGCGGAAGGGCTGGAAGGCTATACCGACAAGCAGCGCCTCGCCACGCTCGAAACAATCTACGGTAGCGACGGGATTCGCACCGCGACCACCCTGCTCGATGCTTACAACGGCGCTAATGCTCAGGGCACACGTCTGCTCGACGAACGCAGTGCGGCGGTAACCCAGACTGGGCTTGCCGACCTTGCTGCTAAAGAGCGCACTGACAGCTTAGTGGCGGCGCAGGCGGAGCTATCCAACAAAATTTTGCTGCTCAAGCAAAGTTTGGGCGCAGAGCTGGCCCCCGCTGCGGAAGCGGTGGTCGTCGCCCTCACTGGACTTGTGGATTGGCTTGGCAAGACAGGCCCTGCTCTTGAAGAGCTGCGAGGTTATTTAATTCCTGCGGGAGTGGCCCTGATTGCCTTTAAAGGCAGTGTCATTGCCACAGCCACAACCGCGGCTTGGGGTACATTAGCTGGCGTTTTGACAGCTTTGCCTGCGCTTATAGCAGCCGTAGGCGCGTCGCTCGCAGCGTTCGTCGCCTCCAACCCTATCGGTCTTATTGCCACTGTTGCCGCAGGCATCGCGGTCTACGCCAATAATATTTTTAATGACATCCAGAAAATCTACGATGCCACTGATCAGTTAGCCGCTCAGAGCAGCGGCACTATGCTAGCGAGGGTCGCAGAGCTTAACGCAGTGGGAACCGAATTGGCAGATGCTCAGGCACGCCATTTGCTTGCGTTGGACGGTTTAACACAGGCGCAAAAAGGCAACTTTTCTGGTTCTAATTTTTTCACTGGGGAAAGGTATTTCACTGTCGATCCCGAAGCGGTCAAAGCCGCAGAAACACGTCTGGCGGCAGCCAAAGCAGAACTGGAAGCCGCCAAAGAGCGCAACCGCATTCGCAACCCCAACACATTGCCGGGTCAGGGGCCTCTCCAGCCTGGTCAAGTGCGGACTGGGCCAGCCAGCGATTTCGGATTGGCGGTGGCCCAGCAGACCCTGATCAAAACAGGCAACCAGCAGGCCGACGCCGTCGTGAACTTCTGCTCCAAATGGGTGCGCCTCACGCTGGGCCAAGCACAACCGGAGATCGCCGGGTACATCAACCGCATCTTCAGTGACAGCAACAGCGATGGGCGCGTCAACGCCAACGACGCAGCCAACAATGCCCGCAAAGCGGGGTTGCTGCGCGGGTATACGGGTGTCAGTGACCTGAAACCCGGCGATACCGTGTTCTACGAAGATGGTGGCGACGGGCATGTGGGCATCTATATCGGGGACGGCCTGGTGCGGGGCAACAACCGCGTCAGCAACAAGGCCACAGGCAATCCGGTGGGTAATGTCGGGGTGAACCAGCTGGGTAAAGTCACGGGCTTTGTCCGGGCCGACGACCTTGCGGGTGCGGCAAAAGGCGGCCAGGCGGGAACAGCGGCAGGGAATGCTGCAGCAACAGCCGCCGCCAATACCCAAATCGAGAAACTGAACAAACAAGCCCAGAGCCTGTACAACCAGCAGCAACTGGCCTTGAAGTCGGGCAACAAGGTGTGGCTCACCAAGGTCAACACCGACATCGCCGCCTTCAAAAAAGCCCACGCCAACGTTTGGAAAACCATCACCCAGACGAACAAGGACGGTTCGGCCAGCTCCGTCAAGGCCGCTGAGGTCACGGCCGCCGAGTACGCCAAATTTCAGAAGCGCGCCAAGGAACTCGCCGCCCTGGAAGCCCGCACCAAGGGACAGGGGGCGGCCTCCGCTGCGGCAGGACGGGAAATTGCCGCGTTCACCAAGAACAATCCGGTGGCCGCCAAGGTACTGGACTTTGAGCGTCAGGCCCTGAAAGAGCGCGAGCGCCTCGCCAAAGAGGCCAAGGCCCTCGCCAAAAAAGCCTCGGATGAGCAGGCGTCAGTGGCCCGTGAGGCCGCCCAGGGGCAGGTGGCTGCGGCCCGCTCGTCCTTGGAACGGCTCAAAACCATTCAGACCCGCGCTCTCGTCAACGCTGGAGACGATGTCACCGCCCGCGCCAAGATTGCCCGCGACGGAGCGAATGCGATTGCGGGGGCAGAGAAAAAGATTGCTGCCGCGCAACTCAAGATTGACCAAACCGAAGCCCGTGGGCTGGCCCCCGCCAACCGTCAGGCCGGGCTGGATCAGGCCCAAACCGACTACGCCAACAGCCTGCGCGAAATCGAAACCGACCGCCTGCGGGCCATCAAAGAATCGGGCAAGACCATCCAGGAAGAGCAGAGCAAGCTTGATCAGCAGTTGCGGGAAGGCCGGGTGGCCGATGCCCGCCTCACGCTCGACCGGATTACGGGACTGAATGAGCGTGAACTGATCCGTTTCAAGGGCACGGCGGAACAGCGCATCAAGATCGTGGCCCGGCAAGCGGGGGCGGAAGCGTCCGCCGCACTGAAGGTCGCCCAGGCCCAGAAGAAGAGCGACGACGCGGCGGCCCGTGCCCTTCCGGCAGGAGAGCAGGCGGCGGCCCTGGCCCGCTCAAAGAAAACTTTCGAGAATGCCCAGCGCGAGATCGAAAACACCCGTCTTCGCGTGGTGCGCGAGGGGAACGACGCCCTGAAGGCAGAGCGTGACCAGTTCGAGGCTCAACTGCGGGAAGGCCGGGTGGCCGACGCCCGACTGACCCTCGACCGGATCGCGGGGCTGAACGAACGCGAGTTGGTTCGCTTCAAGGGCACCGCTGAAGAGCGGATCAAGATTGTCACCCGTCAGGCGGGCGTCGAAGCAGCCGCCAAGCTGAAACTGGCTGAGGCACAGAAGAAACTCGACGACGCGGCTGCCAAGGCCTTGCCTGCCGGTCAACAGGCCGCCGCCCTCACCCGTTCGAAGACGACGTTCGAGAATGCCCAGCGCGAGATTGAGACCACCCGTCTTCGTGTGGTGCGCGAGGGGAACGACGCCCTGAAGGCAGAGCGCGACCAGTTCGACGCGCAGGTGCGTGAAGGGCAGGTAGCACAGGCCCGCCTCACTTTGGAGCGCATCGAGCAACTCAACGAGCAAGAACTCCAGCGTTTTGCTGGTACGGCGGCCCAGCGTGAGGTCATCATCCGGCGGCAAGCCGATGCCGAACTGGCGGCCAAAAAGCAAATTGCTGTTGCTCAGAAAAAGATCGACGATGCAGCCGCGCGGGCGCTGGCTCCAGCGCTGCAAGCGGGTGCACTGGGCACCGCGACGACCACCTCTCAAAACGCGATTCGGGCGGCCCAGATCGACCGCGACCGCACCGTCCAGGAAGCCAAAGCGGCGACCAGAGAGGAACTCACCCAAAGTACAGCCCGTCAGAAAGCGGTACAGGCGCTAGAACGTGACCTGCGGCAACTCAACGAACGCTTTGCCCAGCAGGTGAAGGCCGGAACCGTCACGGCAGACAGCGTGCTGCGCTACAAGCAAGCGCTCGAAGACTTAAGGGCCAAGGCATCTGAACTGCCCGCCACCTTGCAGGCCACCATCAAGGCCCTGCTCACCCAAAGTGGCACCCTTGGCACGCAGGGCCAGGGGATTGCCAACTACCGCAGCGAGATCGACAAGCTGCGCGAAGCCGTAGAGAAGTGGGCGTATGCCGAACTGACGGCCGCCCGAGCCCGTGTGATTGCCAATGGGGGCGATCCGAAGAAGCTGGCGCTGCTTGATGCAGAGATCGCCAAACGCAAGACCCTGACTGGGGTACAGCTCGGCCAACTGCAGGCGGAGAATGCGGTGGCTGCCGCCCGTACTGGCAGTGAGACGCTTGAAGGCCAACTGGGGAATGCTCAGGCCCAAGCCAAGGGCAACCTGGCCACCCTCTATCAGCTTGAACTGGATTTCGGCGAGAAGATTCAGACCGCGCGAGACGCCCGTGCCCGCGTCGAAGCCGACGAAGAAATCCGGCAGGTCAACGAGAAGTACAAGAAGCTGGGTGAACTCGAAGGATTGAGCCGTCAACAGCGGCTTGAACTCGCGGCGGCACAGGACAAAGCTCTGGCCGACATCGACACCCGTCTCGGCATCGTTACAGCCAAAAACGCCAGCGATCGCAGCGCTGCCGAGTTGAACGCCAAGAACGCCCTCGACGCGGCCCTGCTCTCCGCAGACCGGGCCACCCGCGACACCATCCGGAAGAACGCACTCGACCTGCTGGCCCGCCAGACCGCCGATCTGGAAGCCCGACAGGCGGAGGAACTCTCTGCTGAGGGCCTGACCCAGGCGCAGGTGCTGGAGATCCGCAAGCGCTTCCAGCCCTTGCTGGTTGCGCAGAAACAGAAAGAAGTGGCCGCCAGTCGTGAGATTGAAACACAGGCCGAGAACGACCGCTACAGCGATGCAGTGGAGGCAGCACGGCAAAACGGCACTCTCCAGACGGTGGCCGCCAAGCTGCTCGCCGAGCACACCTCCAATCTAGGAGCGATTGAGCGGCGCGGCACCGACGCCGTGCGCGATTACGAGCTGAGCACCAAGCGCGATGTGGGGCAGGCAGTCCTCGCTGCCGCCAAAGCGACCAGCGACGACCTAGTCAAGGTTGGACAGGAGCGGATTGACCGCGAGCTGGAAGGCCTGTCCGAGATGAACGAATCCCAGCGGCAACTGGCCGTCCAGACCCTGGAATTCTGGCGCGAGGTGTACACCGCACAGGGGACAGTCGGGAAGGCTGCCATGGCCGACGTGGACGCGGCTATTGCCAAGATCGGGGCTGCAGGACGCACCGCTCGGAGGCAGACCGCTGACCTGGGCGTGGTGGATGCTGCGCTGCCCGGCACCTTCGCCCGTGACCTGAACGGCATAGGCAAAGACGAAGACGCTGACGACGCCCGTGCGACGGCGGAGGCGAAATACAACGGGCTCCTGGAGACCTATCAGGGCTTCCTGAAGAAGACAGAGGACGCCGCTCGTCAGTTCGAGGGCCTCTCCGATGACCAGCTCACTCCGGATGAACGCCTCACCCGCGATGGACTGCTTGCCAACATCGTCCTCTACGACGGGTTTATCGCCCAGATCACCGGCAAGGCCAAAGAGGCTGGCACCAAAGCTGCTGCTGCTTTCACGCAGGCTGAAGCCGACAAAACTGAAGAAGCTCGCCTTGCGCTGGCGGAGGCAGAATACGCCCGTGCACAGCAGGCCGGGACAGATGGCAGCGTTGCATATCGAGCAGGGCTCAATACCTCACTGGCCTATTGGCGAGCACGCAAAGATGGGCTCAAGACCGATAGCCCAGAATATCTGGCTGCGCTGCAAAAGGTCACTGAGTTGGAAGGCAAGTTGCTGGCAGTCAGTCCGGAGAAAACTGCAGATCAGAATCAGCTTGCTTCACAAGCCTTGGATGAAGCCGAATATGCTCGGGCTCAGCAGGCCGGGACAGATGGGAGTCCAGCCTACCGGGAAGGCTTGAATGCATCTTTGGCTTACTGGAAGGCCCGCCTGGTCGGGCTCGACAAAAAGAGTCCGGAGTATCTCGCGGCCTTACAACAGGTCACTGATCTGGAAGGGAAAATCAAAGCGATCACTCCGGAGAAGTTGGCCGATCAAGAGCAGGAGGCTTCGCAAGCCCTACTTGAAGTGCGGTATGCACTGGCGGAAGCGGAAGGCAAAGATGGAAGTCCGGCCTATATCGCGGGTCTGAATGCTTCCCTGGCCTACTGGCGGGCTCGTCTGGAAGGATTGAAAAATGATGCCCCTGCTTATTTGGCAGCCCTGCAACGGATCAATGATCTCGAAGGCAAGATCGGCACGGCGCAGGCCAACACTCCCCTGGTCAACCGACTGAAAAACCTGTCGGGGATCGTCGGTAAGAACGGTACCTTCCAGAAGACCGTCACGGCGGGTCTGGATGGCCTCGCGGCGTATTTCGGGGCTGGTGGAGCCAAGAGCGGGAGGAAGGCCATTCTCGCCGGAGCTGAGGCGCTGGTCGGGGGCCTAGGCGAGGTTTTCAAAACGGGAAACGAGGAGACCGATCAGGTCATCTCCACCTTCGTCTCTGGCGTGCAGGGCACCCTCTCGGCGCTCGCCAAGGGCGATTGGATCGGGGCCATCATCGCTGGAGTCGCCACCGTGGTCTCCACCATCCTGGACATCTTCCAGGGTGGCAAGAAGTCGATGGCAAAGGCCAAAGCCGAAATCGAAGAGGCCACCAAAGGAATCAAATTCTTTGACCTCTCGAAGTACGCCAAGGTCGAAAGCCGGGGCGGGTTCTGGGGTTTCCTGGGCTTCAAGAAGTCGGTCATTGATCAGGAATCCGTGGACATCGCCCGCACCTTGGGTGACGCCATTTACGACGCCATCAGCGGCGGCATGCTGGATGGCATCAAAGCTGGCAAGACCTCGTTTGGTGAGCTGGGCATCGATCTGAAAAAGTCGCTGGCCCAAAACATCCTGCAGGGATTGATCGATGGCTTCCTCCAGGGCGCGATCATGAAAGATCTGATTCAACCGTTCCTCGACCAGTACATCGCGGCGCGGAAAACGGCTGACCCCACAGACGACGTGAAGGCGGCGGCTGACTTGCAAGCGGCCATCGTGACCGGCAACAACGAACTGGCGCAGTTCTACCAGGGCGTGCTGGTGCCGACCGCGCAGCAACTCGGCGTGTTTGGCAGCGACGCCACGAGCGCGTCTGCTGGACTTGGTGGAAATGCCGCCCAGCAATTGGAACTGCCTCAATCCGTGCAGGTGGCTCTGCGTTCGACTGACGCCCAAGCGCAGGCCCAGAACACGGCGGCCCTGTCGCGGGTCATCGAGAAACTGGACGGCACTGTGTCCAACCTGCAGCGCAGCGGCCTCACCGCCGAAGTGCTGATCACGCAACAAGCGCCCCCCGCCACCCGTGCCCGCGCCCGCACTGGCTACCTGTTCTAGGAGGTGACCCATGACCAACCCGAACGACCATCCGCCCCTCTACAAACTTGTCGTTCAGACCCATGCGGGCGTGTTCAAGCACGAGTTGGTGCTGGACGGCATCTTGGGGCTGCAACCGGGCCAACAGGCCCTCAACCTCACCGATGGCCCATCCCTCGAAGTCCGGCCCAATGGCGATTGCCGACAGGCCACCTTTGGGGGCGTGGGCGACCAACTGAACATTGGCTATGAGGACGTAGTGGACATCTTCTGGAGTGAGGACGGCGGCCTGACCTGGCGCTCCCGCTGGGCCGGGTACGCCGACACGGTGGCGCCCCGCCGAGATCCGGAACCGCACGGTTACGTGCTTAACGGCCTGCGGCAACGGTTAGACCGGGTGGAGGCCCGCTTGCCCATCGCACAGGCCGCGCCCAATCAACAGTTCGCGCAGTTGATGAACGACCTGATCGACTCCGGGCAGGTGGGGGAGGCGCTGCGGCGTCCGCCCCTGCCCGCATTGGGCACGGGTAGCCAGCGTGCCCGCATCCTGCCGCGCTATGAGTCGGTCATGGAGATTGCCGAGAAATGGCTGACGGGTGACCTCGAAGACGGCTCGCCGGGGCTGGGCGACTACGGCGTGAATGCCCAGCGCCTGCCGATCTGGGGGCCTGCTGAGGGACTGCACGTATTTGATGAGCAGGACGGCGTATTGATGAACGGCAAGGCGGGATCCAGCGCGAAACTTCGCACCCATGTTCGCGCCACCTGGACGAAGCCGGGACGCGGGCCGTATGCCGTGTTCGGTGAAAGCCTGTTGGCCGATCAGGAGGGGGTGCAGACCACGGCACTCATTCAGGTGGCTGATCCAGCGGTGTACGGTTACTCCAGCCGCCGCGAACCTTTGAAGCCACTCGCGTCCTACTTCACCCGCGCTCCCTGCACCTCCGTGGCTGCCCGCTGGACACCGGGCAGCGGCTACACCTCCACAGGCCGGGCCATTGCCACCAGCTCGGCCAGCGTCGTTCTTCGGGGGGTTACCGTCTGGGCACCTGCGCTGGTAGACGGCGGCGTCGACATCCTGAATGACGCCAGCATCACCACGGCTGTTTCGGTGCAAACGCCGGAGCCAACTTCAGGCGCACTGCCTGCCCAGGGCGGCACTTTCGAGATTGAGGCCACCTACGCGCCCAGTCCAGTGCCCTGGGGGGTGGCGGCTCACGCGGTGGGCGGCATCATCACGGGTTTCATTTTCGATCAGGTGCTCGACGTGCGTTGCCCACCCCCGGACGACGGCGGACTGCTGCTGTTTCCGGACGAGGTGCGTCAGTGGATCACCGAGCACTGGGACGCTTCCTTGACCAGCCGAGTGGCCGTGCGGATCGCCCGCACGGGTACGGGGCCGGTGCATTTGACCACGCTGGGGGCGCTGTTTCTCAACGAACCGGCGGTCAAGAAAGCAGTGCAGCGCCTCGCTCACTTGCCTGTTCAAGATCCGGAGAACATCCGAGTACCGGGCTGGAACGTGGAGCCGCGCGCTTGGGTGACCTGCATCTACCGGAACTCAGACGGCACCGAGCAGGGCCGTACCGAAGCGCGGCGGGCCGACCTCTACCGCTACACCATCGACGAAGGGGGCCAGCAATGGACGGAAGTGCAGGTCGCTCAGGCCGATGAAGCCGATGAACTGGCTTTTGCCGCCGTGCTGGAACGGCAGGCCAACCGCGCCGCCGTGCAGGCCAGCATGAACAGCAACTAGGAGAAGATATGCAGATCATCATCGGCACCCGCGATGGCCGCCCCTGGTTGGTGCCGTACCCAGCAGGGCACAAGGACGGTACGTTGGAATTCAACCGCACCCTGGCCCAGACGCGCGGCAGTGGCCGGGCATTCCAGACGGGGGCAGGCACGAGTAAAGCCCTGACGATGGAGATCGAGATTCCTCTCTCGAAACCCATCAATCCGGTGCAGGCCCCGTGGGATACGGGTGGACTGAATTCTGCCCTCATCACCCGCCGCAAAGAGTTTTGGGAAGGCGTGCTGGAGCGGGCCGAGCGCTGGTACTGCGGCGCACGTTTCCGGCAGGTGCTGGGGGTGGCGTCGTTCGACCGTTCGGAGTTCGCCGTGCTGCGGGCCACACTGAACCTGCGCGATCCGCTCTGGTACCTGAGTCCCGACGACCGCCGCCCCCGCCGCTATCCCTTCGAGAATGACCTCGGCCTCTACCCCCTGGGCATGTTGCGGGTAGTGGGCGAGGGCGACAGCTACTACGACGTGGAATACCTGGGCGGCATCGTGGGTACGTCTGTGGTGACGACCCTGCCCTACACCGGCCTCACCTTCTATCCCTTGGAGCTGACCTATGACGAATCCATCTAGACCCCGGGTACTGACTGAGCGGGATGCTGGCACCATGGACACCCTGATTCAACGGGGTGAAACGGCCATTACGGGCGCAGAGCAAAAAAGCGTCCAATTGACTGGCGTCATTGCCAGCGTACCGCAGCAAGTGCTGAATGCGGCCGCCCCAGCCCTCGCCAACCTCTATATGCAGACTCAGGGGGTGCAGGCCGCCATTACGGCCGCCCAGCTCGCTGCCACCACCCTGCCCAAGTTCAGAAGCACGTCCACCGTGAACCCGGTCGCGCCAACTCAGGCTGAACTGGACGCCAACCCCAACGGAATCGGGGGCCTGAAACTCACGGCAGACGGCGGCACCCAGCAGCTCGTGTGGACACCGCACACGCTGGCAGGGGCGTGGACGGCCATCGGAGCGCCCAGCGCGACAGCGGCCCAGGTACAAGCGGCTGAGTTCAACGCCGCAGCCAGCGTCCTCAGCGTGCAGGGCACTCAGCTCACCCGCGAGGTAGCCGCCACCTACACGCCGCCCGCCACGACCACCACCCTGCTGATTGAGGGGGCGCCTTACACGGTGGAAAACGGTGTGGTGCCGCCCCACGCGGGCAGAGGCGGGCTCTTCCTCCCCCTGGCGGGCGGCAAACATGCCAAGCGCATCACCGATGGCCGGGTGTTCGACCTGCGGGCCTGGAAGTTCGCCAACGGCGCAGATATTGGCCCCACCTTGAATTACCTGCTCAGAGATGTGGCCCTTAAAAAGCCGTGCCTGATCTTGATTCCCCCCGGTGCGTTTGTGCTGAGCGAAGCCGTCGCCCAGTACATCGGTCAAGAAGTGCAGGGTGTGGGTGCAGGCATTACGTACTTGACGGGGCAAGGGCCTGAGGAGTGCGTGTGGTACGTCAACCGCCATGCAAACGCGGCCAGTTTTGGCGGGGCACTCTTGGGCGTGACCCTGACCAACGGCAAACCCCCCGCAGGCGTAGGCCAGCCCGTCAATCTGAACGGATTGAAAGGCATCCGAATCAAAGGGCACGGCTTCCGGGTCGAAGGCTGCGAAATTGCCAACTTTACGCAGGGTCTGCGCTTCAACGACGGTGCTTACGCCGAGGTGAACGGCGTGGGCAACGATGAGCAGTCGTATTACAACGTGGTTCGCAATACCACGTTCGCCAGCTGTTACGCGGCTGTGCAGCTCCGGGGCGCGGCCAATCGCAACGACATTGGTGGCGTGTGGACGAACAACGATTACTGCATTGACTGTTCGCAGCCTGGCAACGTGTCCGAACACAACTGGATTCGCGGGAACATGGAAGGCAACAAAAATATTCTGTTGCCGGATTCAGGTACGGTCTATACCCAGAACTGGGACGTGGCGGTGGAGTGTTCCACTGCCAACACCCATGTCTGCGAGTTCCGCGATCCGGGCCGACAACTGTTTTTGCGCTTGGACATTGTGCCTGCGCCGAGACTCAATCCGCTCTGGGATGACCCGGTACCGGCCAATCGGCGCGGCGTGCGGTTCGTGCGGCATGTGGAAGGCGGGCGCTGGTCAACCCGCCTGTTTACCAACGGCAGCAGCGGTGGCTTGGGAATTGGCGCAGTCATCGATGAGGCGTTAGAGCTTCGGGCAACGTGGGATGAGCCGCTGAATCTAGGAGAGCGCGGCTTCATGTGGAGCAATGTGGCGACGGGCTTGTTATACGGCAAATCAGGGACTGCGCCCCCAAATAACGATACTGATGGACAACCGCTCGTGGCATCGGCTGAGGTCGTTTTCGCGTATGACCCTCCAATCATCCCTCCGGGTGGACTGGCACAGCATGAGTTCCCGATTCCGGGAGCTATTGTGGGTGATTTTCTGGAGGTCGCCAAACCGTATTACACGAAAGGTGTGATCGTAGACCCTGATCTGAGCAGCAACGGCAACGGCGTGTTGACCCTGTTCAATCCGAGTGGGGTTGAAGTCAGCCTGCCCGCAGGCAACTGGGCGGTCAAAGCCACCCGTAGACGAGGCTGAGCCGCCCCCTTCACACCGCCCACGCGTTCGGCTGCTGGGCGGTTTTTCTTGGCCTGAAGGAGGCCTATGAAACGATTGCTGTTCTTTCTGGCGCTGCTCTTGAGCGCCTGCTCTGTGACCGTGCCACCCCGCGACAACGCGCAGTGGACGACGACCGTGCTGGATACCCAGATCACTTGGCGTTGGGTCAGTCCGGGTGGACTGGGCGGCAACCTCGGCGGCTACGCCATCAGTGCACCGGGCGGCAAATCCTGCGTGGTGGACATCGACCCGTCCCTCTCCCGTGACCAGATTCCGATGGTGGCTGCGCATGAGGCGGGGCACTGCCTGGCGGGGCGCTACCTGATCCTCGGGTTTTCCCGCCCGGATCTCGGCCCGTATTTCGACAACCCGTTCGAGGGGTTCGCGCAGACCTACGCGCTGGCTTACCTTGCGGCGTGTGGGCAGTCCCTCAAGGCGTTGGGGTGGATCGATCTCCGTCCGTCTCGCTGCGAGGCCCCGCCCGATCCGCGCTCGATTCACCCCCCAGAGGTGCCCTAGTGGCCGTGACCGTCATCACGCCGGCTGAAGCGCAGGCCCTCAGCACCTTGCAGATGCCGCCTGAACCGGGCACACCATTGCCCTCCTTCAGCCTGAAAGGAGACAAAGGCGAGCCTGGGCCGCATCCCCTGCTCCTCACCGGCAAAACAGGCGGCACAGTTGGGAACATCTGCATCCCCTCTCCGGGCAATCCCAGCGTGCTGATCGACGCTGCCAACACGATGAAGGCCGAGCTGGAGGGTGGCGCACCCTTGTACTACCGCTACTCCGCGACCGAGGTGTACGTCCCCGGCGGCATCGCTCCAGGAGATTTTGCGGCTGCAGACGTGGGGAAGCTGGTGGCGCTCGGTGACACCGGGGGCACCTCAAACCTGATCTTCTATCCACGCGGAGCGCGGCCTGCCTCCCTCGCGCCGAATGAAACCCGCGCCTTTGTGCCGTGCGGCGTGGTGGAGTCCCAGACTCAGTTGCGGTTTGTGGAGGCCCGGAGCCTTCCGCTCCCCGTCCCCGTGGCTCCGACCATCTCGGCCCGCATCACGTTCTCCGCTCAAGGCGCTGACCTCCAGTGGCCCGCTGCTTACGAAACAGGCGTACAGGGCTACCACATCGAGCGCAACCACGAACTTGGTGTGCCTGAGTGGGGCTGGACGCGCCTGACTGCTGTGCCGCAGACGGGGCTGACCTTCCGCAACCTGTGGGCCTGGGAGGGCGAAGCGATTTCCTACCGCGTGCTGGCCGTCCTGGCCAACGGCACCGAGGTGGCGCACGTGACCCTGTCCGGCACCCAATCGGCATTCTCGGCCAATCCTCGTACGACTCAACTGGTGATCGACGATAGCAACACGGTGGCGGGTGCTGAGACGGTCTTTGAGGGCTACGTCTTCGACACCGGCGAGCGGGTGGACTGCATCCGGGTCAACACAAAAAACAAGGTCAGAATCCGGAAGAACAAGGGGCGCACCAGTGGCAACTTCTGTAGCACCAACGGCAACGCGAACGTCGTGCTCGAAGACAACTACGCCTACGGCAAAGTTCCAACCACCAAGAATTACGCTGTGGGACAGTTTTTTGTCGGTGACTACGGTTCCACGCACTCCGAGCGCCGAAACCTCGTGCGGGCGATGGGCGGCACGTCGCTGGGACAGTGGCGCGGGAAGAAAGCCGCTGAGGGCGGGGCGGTCACGACCGGATACGGGAACATCTACTGGGACCTGGCGCGTAAGCGCAGCAACGGGGTGGGCGGAGATTTGTCGAACGACACGATTGTTAGCAAGCACAAGGAGAGCTCCACGCGAGGGCAGAGCAACCCGAACGATACGGACGGGTACACCATGCCCATCGGCCATGATTTCGCCCAGCTCCTCAATCTAAACGGCAACAACAACGCGGACGAAAACCTGCCGGGGCAGTTTTTTGGCGGGCTGGACTGGGCGGGCATCTTCGTGTACTCGACGCACATGAAAAGCCTGATGGAAGACCAGTTCAACTTCTACCTGATCGGTGGTGAAAGCCTCGACGTGCGCGTCAAGCTGCGCGGGTACTTTACGTTCGGGAACCCTGGCAACGGCATCAGCAACACGGGCCAGCGGTGGCAGCCGGGGATGCCGTTCAACATGGGCGGCCAGCGGCAGCCGACGGGCAGTTACATTCCCGGCGCGCCCAAGCCAGCGGGCGACTACAGTTTCCCGTACCAGAGCATGACGGGCGGGTTGCCTGCCGATGAAAAGCACCTGACGCGGTACGCGAACACGGGCGCGTTTACGCTCATCGAGGACTTCTGGTTGGTCGGCCCCGGCACGCAGCTGGGTGCGCAGCACGGGAACAATCACCAGTTGAACCGGGGCAAGGTGATTTTTACGGGCAAGCTGCGGGACGGGACGCCGCTCACGGGCGACCCGCGCATCGGCGTGTACATGAGTGGGGACGCGGGCTTCACGGTCGAGGGCAAAGCCGTGTCGCACAGCCTGGGCATCAGCAACGTTCATACCATCAAGCCCACGAACCTGAACACGCAGCCGCAGGGCTTCGGGGAAGAGTGGACGACGAAGGCGTTGACGTTCGGAAACACGTGCGAGAACCGCCTCGCGACGGCGGCAGAGGAGCGGGCGGCGCACCACCAGTTCCTGCTGTGGTGCCACAACGCAGGCATTCAAATGGGGCCGAACTACGGCACGCCGGAGGTGGTGTACGACTGACCGGAGACGAGCTCGGCAACCGTAGCCCCCCAGATCAGTCCGGCCAGTGCGTTCTCTGTAGCCTGATTCCCGTACCTCTTCACCCGCCCACGCTTCCGGCTGCTGGGCGGTTTTCCATGCCGATTGGAGGCCCATGCACATCCTGACCCTTGCCCTTGTCCTCGCGGCCCCCGCGTGTGGCATCAGCCTGATCCCGCAAGCCACGCGCGGCGTCACGTACACCCCTCTGCTGCAGGTTGCTCGGACGTGCTCCCCGGCCACCGTCTTCCGGGTACGCAAGTCCAGTACGCTCAACACCCGGGCCGCAGGCGCACGCTACCAGCCCATCAAGCCCCAAATCGGCGCGTGGGTCGTCACCAAGACCAGCAGCACCATCCCTGTCAAGGAACTCTCGACGCTGTTCACGTGGCGCTGGGAAGTCTTCGATCCCAAGGTGTGGGACTTGCAGACCGGCCAATTCGGCGCGTGGCTCCCCATCCGCGTGGGACAGCCATGACCGGGGGCGGCGATACCCAAACCGCCCTCTTGGTGGAAGTCCGGGCGGGGCTCGACGGCATGAAAACCTCGGTGCAAAAACTCGAACGAACCGTTCAGGGCGACGTGGACGCGGGCACCCCCTCCCTGCGGCAGGCCATCCGCAGCGTGGCCGATGAGCTGAACACGGAAACCGAAAGCTTGGCCGACCGGATCGACAAACTTGAAAGCGCCAATAACACCCAACAGGCTTACCTGCGCGGCATCACCACGGTCGTCAAGTGGCTGGGGGGCGGCACGTTGGCAGGCTTACTCGCCGTCATCGGGCTGCTTTCAGGCGTGTTTGGAGGAGGCAAATGACCGGTTTAGAAGTTCGCAGTGTCCAGCGCTGGGCACGGGGCGTGGTGTGGGGCGTGATGGCGTGCTTGCTGATTCTCGGCAGCCTGCTCGTCATTCAGACCTACCGCCAAGTGTTCCGCCCACCGCCGTTTACCTTCACCGAGGAGGTGTACCTGCCGACCCGCGGCGACATCTGTCCCGGCGACGTCGTGGAGTTCCGGCCCCAGCTGATCGTCGACCGGGTGCCTACCCTGCTGGTGGTGGTGCGCACGCTCTGGAACGTCTCCGAACAGCGCACGCTGGTGCCAGAAGTGGCCCCCAAGTTTTTCGTCTGGACGGAAGAAGAACGCGGTCAAGGGGTCACCCGGACAATTCGCTACCAATTGCCCAAGACCTTGCCCGTAGGCCTGTATGAGGTGCGCGGCGCGGCCACCGCCTTCAACTCGGACGCCTCGGCCTACCGCGTGCCCTTCGTCATTGCGGCCAGTTGCTTTCAGAAGGGAGACGCATGACCGCATTTTGGCCCACGCTCGATACGCCGACCACCCGCTACACCGTGCAGACCGGCTGCGCTTTCCTGGACGCAGCCTATTACCGGGCAGAGGGCTCCGTTCACCCTGCAATCGACCTCAATGCCGTCACTGGCGGTAATACCGATCTGGGTGACCCGGTACACGGCGTGGATTCAGGCGTGGTGGTGGCCGTGATGTGGGACGGGTACATCGGCGGCATTGTTGAAATCAAACACGAGGACGGCAGCATTTCCGGCTACTGGCACCTGCGGGACATTCACGTCACGCTGGGCCAACGTGTCAGCGGCGGCGACCTGATCGGGCAGATTGGCAAAGGCGCAAAGCTCAACATGGCCGCGCACCTGCATTTCTACGTCAAGAAAGCGGGCGTGGTGCTGGCCCCGAGCCACTGGCCGAGCGCGCACATCAAGAACCGTCAGGCCTGCGAGGCGTTTGTCCGCGAGCACTACCATCCGCCCGAGCATTGGCTGTACGCCCGTGGCGCCAAGCGCACGCTGGCCTCGCTGCAGGCCCTGCGAGGGGCACCAACGACCCGCGTGCTGGTCAACGACGTAGAAATTACCGGGCAACTGGTGCAGCGTCCCGAACACGACATGAGCATCGACGCCCGCACCGAGACCGTGCGCGTGTACCTGAACAGCCGGGAGCCGACGCTGGTCGTTCCCGCCCTGCCCCCCGGCGTCATTCACTGACGCGAGGAGACTGCCATGACCAATATTCCTTTGATTTTGCAGTCCGACGGCACCTATGCGGGCACCCTGCCAAACGGTGACACCATCCGCCTCACTCTCAGCCTGGCGCTCGCCGTGACGGCCGCGGTGGTGGCCACGCCTGCCCCTCCACCGGTGGTAACGCCGCTGCCGCCTGTGGTAGCTCCTGAACCGCCCGTCGTCGTGGTTCCTCAGCCACCAGTGGTCACGCCGCCTGCACCCCCGCCGCCTGTGCTGGTGCCGACGCCGCCCAGCATTCCCCCGGTGCGGCTGCGGCCCACCATGCCAGAACTGCCCAAAGGCAAAGTCTGGGAGAGCGCCATCACGGTCAAGCCGGGAGACAAGCTGGAAGGGCGCTATTTCTGGAATGAAGGCGAGGGGCCGTGCTTCACGTTGCCTGCCAACACGGTTCTGCCGTCCTTCGACAACGTGGTGGCCGTCTCACGCGGGCCAATGTTCTCTGGATGGCGGTCGCGGCTCAGAGGCAAAGACAGCAGCTACCGGATGCTGCCCCCCATCAGAGCAGGCCAGCCGCCCGCGAGGTTCTTCGACCTTCAGGAGTTCATGGACATCGACTGGCACCATAACGATGTGTTTGGCATCGGTCAGGGCCTGTTCCTGACGGGGTACAGCGAGGGCAACCCTCTGGCCCGTCAGTTTGCCGGGAACCCCAGCAAGGGCGACCGCTTCCGGCTCTACCGCAACCACCTCCACAACCCTGACGGCCGCATGAGTGACGGCAAAGGGGGATACATTCGCAGCCTGTGGGTCTCCACCCACGAAAACAATGACCGGCGCAAGGCCATCGGCGGCGTGATTGGACGCGAGGTGTCCAACTACCTCCGGCTGGGGAAGGTGCTGAACGTCCCTGGCATCGTGGAATGGAATCTCTGCACGGCTGACCTCGGCTACACGGTCGAAGACGGACTGGCCTTTCAGGAAAGTTCGGGCCTCTCCAGTGATCCGCTGGTGGTGCAAGACAATTTCGTGGTCAACACGGGCGGCCCGGACTTGGAGTACGTGCCTGGAGTGAGCAAGAGTTACAACGGCTCCAACAAGGTGATCAGCAATCCCACCAGTCCGCAAGACCCCAGGGAAACCGAGTACAGCGGCACGAGTGGGTTGATTGAAGGCGTGGACAACATTCACGCCCGCAACCCGCACGACATTGTGCTCCGGCGCAATTGGGGGATCGGTTTCAGGGCCATCTGGTCGCAGCAGGGCGGCCACCACTGCGAATGGGACGGCAACCGCAGCTACCTCACCGACCGCCACATTGAGGGTGTGCCGTGGGCAGGCGGCCCGAGCGCTTACTTCCAGATGACCAATTACGAACGGCGGGCGAGGCTGGCCACCGACAACGGCCAGGCGATCTTCGACGCCATCCTGTTCAACCGGAACGTGGAATTTAACGCCACTGCCGAAGGCCCGCTGGCCCTGCCTGCCGACCTGAAGACCTACGGCGGCAGCGGCAAAGACAACCTAAAACGTCTGATGGTCAAGGACGGCGGCAGGGCGGCGCTGGCAGAGTGGTGGGCCTTAGCGCACGCCAACAGTCAGTCGGTCGGCAGACGCTTCTAACCCCAATCTTTCGCCTTCTTCCGGCCTTAGACCTCCATGTCTGGGGCCGCGCCCCTGGAGTGTGCTTATGAATCCGATCGTCGCTCTGTTGTTCCTGTTCGTGGTGTCGCTGCTGCCCACGGCTTTCGCGCAATCCCTTGGGCTGCCTGCGGGCATTCCTGCCGAATACACCGCCATCGTGACCGTCATCATCACGGCGCTGACGGGCTGGCTGGTCACGCCCCTGACCGCAGTGGCGAAGAAATTAGGGCGCACCGAAGGCCCCACAACCGTGCTCATCAGTGCAGTGCTGAGCATCGTCATTGCCCTCGGTCTGACCATCATTCAAGCGGCCCTGTCCAGTGGGACTGATCCGCTCTGGCCCGCCGTGATTTCGGCGCTCGTGGGGTGGGTCAAAGCCAACGGCGACTACCTGATGCGCGTGCAGGCCAACACCAAGGCCAATGTGCTGGCAACGGAGTCGGCGCGCGAGCAAAGCGGTGAGACGAAGACTTCAGAGGGTGTTCAGCAGGAGCCGCTACGCCCTTCCGGAGTGGAGGCGATCTCCACGCCTTCGCCTTACTTGAATGGCGTGCCTGAAGGCGCACGTTTGCTGGGCGGCAATCTGGGCGGCGCGGCCCTGGGCGTCATGACGGGGCTGATTTCCTCGCCGCTGCTGGAGGTGGCAATTGGTCTGCTGACGAGTGCCTTCCCCAGCGGCGTACCGAAAGGCTTAGCGGAACGCTTTCTCACCGAAGCCGTTCGCCTCGCGCCGGAGCTGCTGGACGGCGACGGGTACGTTTCCAACGCCGGTCGCCAGCGCCTGAACGGAGTGCTACTGGATATCAAAGCAGGCCGACTTTAATCCACTCGCCCTCGCCTCTTCGCTGACCTTTCCCAGGAGACCTCCAATGAAAAAAGTCTTGTTCCACTCGCTGCTGCTTTGCACGCTCGCCCTCGCTTCCTGCGCCCCGGTGGCTCAACTCCTCCAGCCTGCCGAGCGCAGCACCCTGACCCGCGACGGCTCCAGCCTGGTGCTGACCAATCCCGGCCCGGACGCCCTGACCGGCGACCCGACCAAGCCCACGGACGGCCCCGCCCTGACCATCGACACGTCGGACACGCTGCGCCTCGACGCGGTGGCGCAGGCCTGGTGCACCTCCGAGAAAATCTCGGTTGGCCTGCGCTGGTCATGCAACGTGCCAAACCTGCTGCCGGGCACCCAAATCCGCGTGCGGTTTGAGGACGGCACCGTGATTGACGCAACGGTGCTGGCTTACCGCCCCAGCAGCGGTGTGCGCCCCGTCTCCATCTGGCTGAAGTAAGGAGGCTCCGTGGCCTACAAAGTCAAGCTCGAAAAGGGGCGGCGGGGCGACGGCTTTGAACGGGCCGTCGCCCTCACTTACGCAGGCCCCGTGGTCGGTGGCCAACCCACCCGCATTCCCATGCCGCCCGCCGCCGTCGCGCAGGTGCAGGCCGCATACACCGTCATGCGGGCGCAGTTCAAAGTGGACGCCACCGACGAGGCCGCGCTGATCGAGTTGACCAGCGCGGCGGGCGACCTGCGCATCGAAGCCGCCTACCCGCTCCCGGACGGCACCACTGGCCCGGCCCTCGTGTTCCGTTTTACCCCGCTACACACGGCTAAAGTGATCGACACCTGCGTCTGGGATTTGGAATTCAGCAGTCCCGGTCAGTCGCCGCAGACCTGGGCGCAGGGGACGTGGAGCATTGAGCAGGACGTGACGCGGTGAGCTTGTTGGAGCGAATGCAGCCGGGGGTGAGCTGGACGCCGGGAGTGCTGGCGAAGATGCTGCCCGGCACCGCGCCGGATCCGGTGGCCTCTGCGATTGCAGGCATCCCAGTGGAACAGGGGGTGGCCTTCGTGCCGGTACCGGGCCGAGACGGCCAGAACGTGGATGACCTTTCCCTTGACCTCGAACTGATCTATCAAGTTGCCAAACTTTAAGGAGTGCCATGACCCTTGCCGCCAAATTGACCGCCCTTGCCACTGCCGTAGGCGTAGACATCAAAGCCCTCATCACCACACGGGGCAATCTCGCCGCCCTGACCACCACTGAAAAGACCACCCTGGTCGGCGCCATCAACGAAATCAAGGCTGCTGTTGCCAGTGCCTCCGGCATCAATGACGCGGCCTCGTCCTCGACCAGTAGCTACAGCTCCAGTAAGGTCATTGACCTGTTGACCACGCTGGAGAACAAACTGACCGGTGGGGCCAGTTCCGCGCTGGATACGCTCGGCGAGATCGAAGCGCGACTGGGCACTGACCAGACCGCGCTGGGCAACCTACTCACCGCTGTGGGCAACCGGGTGCGGTTCGATGACGTGCAGAGCCTCACTGCGCCGCAACAAGCGCAGGCACGGGCCAACATCGGGGCGGCCAGCGCTGCGGATACAGGGGACGCGGCGGGCGCTGATCCAGTCGCGGCCTACACTGCCGCCAAAGCCTGATGGGCCTTGCGGAGAAGGTCACGGCACTGGCCACCGCCATCGGTGCAGATGTCAAAACGATCCTGACCAAACTCAGCCTGTTTCCCACACCCACAGGCACGCCCACAGCCAGTACGTTTCTCCGGGGGGATGGAGCGTGGGTGGCCCCAGCGGGCAGCGGCTCTGGGGACATGCTCAGAAGCGCCTATGACAGCAACAATTCCGGCGTGGTGGACAACGCCGAGGCGCTGGGCGGGGTCAGTCCATCGGGATACGCCCGCCGCGATCAGGAAGAAACATTTGCGGGGCGCGTTATCGCCCCGATTGTGCGGATAGACGGAGGCAGCGAGGCGCTGCAACTCAGGGGCGGGGCCGCCGATCACGTCTATATGGGCTTTTATCCCGACACGGAGCAGCCCGGCATCCGTGCTGGGTTTCTGGGTTACGGGGACGCGGGCAGCGCCGTGATGTACGTTGCCAATCAACAGGGGCCGCTCGTCTTGCTGTCTGTGGGTGACGTGACGGTGAACGGGCTTGCGCTCTGGCACGCGGGGAACTTTCAGCCGGGCGTGCCCACACAGTCTGGATCCGTGACAGCCACCGTGCCCAATTCCCGGCTGGAACACCGGCAGACCCTCGCCGCACCGGGTCTGACGCCTGCCAGCCGGGTGGTGTTGAGCCTCGCGCCAGTGCCCGACTCCGCCGAAAACGATCCTGAACTGCTGGACGTGCTGAGCCTGAGTGGACAACCCGGCACCGACACCCTGACCGTGACTCTTGCGTTCGCGTCCCGCACGTCGGGGCCGATCCTCCTCAATTACTTGGCGGTCTGATATGGCAAAACTTTCCTTAGACAGTACGGGGCTGACCCAGCATCCGCGTGAAAACCTCTCTGTGGCGGGAATGCTGGCCGCTCTGAACGCTGTGCTCGATTGCCGCTCGGACGGCTGCGCGACCGTCTCGCTCGACGTGCGCGGCACGTTTAGCCTCACGCTCCAGGTGCAGGGCACCGTGGACGGCGTGACCTGGGTGCCCTTGCCCATGCGCTCGCTGACCTCTGCCGCCTCCAACAGTGCCGTGCTCAGCATCACGGGCAGCACGGCGGGTCTCTGGACAGGCAGTTGCGCGGGCTACACCCAGCTGCGGGTGACCTGCACGACCTACACCTCTGGATCGGCAGTCGTGACGTTGGCGGCCTCGCTGGGCTATATGGACGACTATTCGCGCAACGGCAGCGTGACGCCGCTGCTGGGCACGGCAGTGGGCGCGGCGGGCGCGGCGTTGACGCTGACATTGGCTGCTCCAGGAACGGGCCTGCGCCACTACCTGACGTACCTGGCCATCAACCGGTTTGCGGCGGCGGCCCTGACCGCAGCGGCGGTGCCGGTCACGGTGACCACCACCAACCTGCCCGGCCCCCTGGCCTTCAGCTTCGGAGCAGAGGCGGCGGCGCAGGGTACGCTGGATCGCTGGCGCGAGGACTTTGCCGCGCCGCTGGTGTCCAGTGCCCAGAACACGGCGACGACCATCGTGTGCCCGGTGACCACGGGCGTGATCTGGCGCGTGACCGCCGGGTACTACGTCGCGCCGTAAGGCAAATTCAGCGGATGCGCCTGTGTCGATCCTCATTGGGCCAAATCCAGTGTCCTTAACGGCAGAGCGTCCCCGATACTCTTCGCTCTTTTTTTCAGGGGGGACAGCTTGAGTAGCAGCTTTCAGGCTGCCCCTTGTCCGAGGTGCGTGTGCAACCAGACCCGTCACACCGTACTCTGCTAGGCAGCGAGGTGCTTCCTATGCAATTTGAGTCGGTCACAATGTTGGATTTTCCGCCATTCAAAGATTTTTCACTCAACCTGCCTGAAGGGCTCACTGTCATTGCTGGGACAAATGGTGTTGGGAAATCTAGACTCCTAGCCTTTTTATCTCAGCAAAGACCAACTTCGCGACACAATATAAACTGGCCAGGTGTGAGCCTAAGGGGGAATTTGGCTGACGGTAAAGTGATCAACTTTGACGTGAATAGAGCCCTCTCTGCGACAGTAATTTCTTCGTTACGGCCTTACGACCATCGATACCAAGCTGAGACTGCTGTCGTTGATCAGACAAACTTTTCAAATGTAGGTCGCGTTTTTAAAAATTGGTTTGTGCATATGGATCATTTTGAGATGAGAGGTTGGATTGAAGATCCCAACAGCGCTAGCAATTTCAATTTATGTAAGCAGATTTTCTCCCTTCTTGATCCAACCTATCGATTTCTAGAGGTCAATCGAAATTTTGAAGTGCTGCTCGAAACTCCTGCAGGACCGCTCCCTTACGATCGGACGTCAAGTGGCTTTCAAAGCGCTTATCTCTTGCTTTTTGGTATCGTTTTCGGAATCGACTTTTATTCACAGGGTCAGCAATCTGCAGAGGAATTTGAGGGATGTATTCTCATTGACGAAATTGACGTGCATTTACATCCAGCTTGGCAAAACAGAATCTTGGGTTTGATTCAAGAAATTGTGCCGCGTGCACAGATTATTGCGACTACGCACAGTCCACACATTATTCAGGGACTGAGTGAACATCAGTTGGTGGTGTTGGAAACCAACACTAAGGGTGTCCCACACATCAAAGAAATTTCGCCAAGACCGAGTGCATACGGCTTCCAGGGTTGGAGTATTGAGGAAATACTGCGGGACGTCATGGGAATTGAAGATACCCTCTCGCAAGAGCGCCAACGCATAGAACAGGCTTTTAATGACGCTCTTGACAGCGACGACCTTGCTGCTGCTCAGGCACCGTATGAGCAGCTCATGACCATGTTGCATCCAACCAATCCCCTCCGGCGGGTCTATGACATGCAGTACAGGGCTATGGGTGGAGTCAGCGTGTGATTCGACTGCAACGAGGCGGCCCGCCCGAATCACTTGACACACCCGAAAAAGAACAGACCCTAGGACGGCATTTCGAGCAATACCGTTCCACCCGTCCATGGCGGGCTGCTGACATCTTGGCCGCACTGTTCCTGGAAGCGCATGAGAAATGCGTTTACTGTGAGTCGTTGCTGGGATCCATTGACAATATGCAAGTCGATCATTTCATTCCCAAAAACGAGGAGCCTTTATTGGCGGCGACTTGGAACAATCTCAACTGCTCATGCGCTGATTGCAACCGTCTCAAAGTGGTAGGGCCTGCATACGTCAATCCCTATGAGGATGAGCCTGCACAGCATTTCTTTTACTCGGGTGCCCGTTTGCATGCCATTACTGAGGAGGGTCGGGCCACTTTGAAACGACTGCGCCTCGGCTCCCGACTGTCCGGCAAGCATGATGTGGTCTGGGAAGGAATCGTCAGACTGGTGGAGACACTGCATCACAAACTGGATAGAGTGGTGGGCGGCGAACTAGATGAGGTTGTGAAAGCGGATATCTGGTCAGACGCTGTGGCCATCGTGGAAAGTGGGACACCTGAGAAGGAATTTAGTGCGGTTATGGCCTCGCAACTGCTTCAGTACTCTGAATGGGAGAGGGCTGAACAGGTGTTGCGGCACCTTGAGGTTTGGGATGATGAGCTTGAGCGGCTGGACGTCCTGATGCGGTTGCAAGCCTTGCCGATTCGGAGGCCGGCTTAAGTCAGGCGACGGAGTTCAGGTAATTCCCTTGCCCGGTCTCATCTAGCGAAAAGCCCCCGCCCCAGCTTCGGCTGGCAGGCGGGGGCGCTTTTTCTGTGTTGTCTTGACTCGTGTCAAGAAGGGGGTTAGGCGAGGGCTCTCGTGGCTAGGCTTTGCACAGTAATGACTCGAAGAATTCTATGTGACTTACCACGGCTCAACCGCTAACGCGGTGTGAGCGCGGCTTCTCAGTGGACGCTTGACCTGTTGGCCTACGTTCTCCACTGATGGCAATGCCCTTGCCAGGATGTTGCGTGCCGCGTTCACATCAGCGTTATCGGTATGCCCACAAGCCATACAGACAAAGCGTGACTGACTGACCCGGTTGCCCTTACAGGTGTGACCGCATTGGTGGCACGCCTGACTGGTATATCTGGGGTCTACGGCGATGACTTTCCGAGCGGCACATTCTGCCTTCTGGGAAAGGAGAGAAAAGAACTGTGACCATCCCACGTCATGAATGCTGCGGGCAAGATTGCCGCGCCCCATCCCTTCAACGTTCAAGCCTTCATGGGCAATCAAATCATTTTCTCTGACGAGTTTGACTGCTGTTCTGTGATGAAAGTCGAGTCGCTGACGGCTGACCTTCCGATGCAATTTGGCGACGTGCTGGACAGCTTTTCTTCTGCGGTTGCTGCGCTTGTTTTTCTTGCGACTGACTGAACGCTGAGCCACACGCAGTTTCTTCATTGCAGTTTGAAAGTAGCGGGGGTTTTGCGTGAATTCTCCATCGGACGTGATGCAAAACCATGTAGTTCCAACGTCTACACCCACTGAGCTTCCCGTTTCGGGAAGCGGTGTTGCTTCCACTTCACACACGTAGCTGACGTACCATTCCCCGCATTCTCTACGGATGGTAGCAATCTTGATAGTGCCCTCTATCGGACGATGCAACCGGACTCGGATATTTCCGATTTTGGAGAAGAAAGCCGTTTTGTCTGAGAGGCTGAACCCGGATTGTGGGTAGCAAATCGAATCGAATCTATCCCGCCCTTGAAAACGGGGATAACCGGGCTTTTCGCCTGACTTGATGCGCCGGAAGAATGCCTTAAATGCTTTGTCTAACCGCTTGAGTACGTCTTGGAGGACTTGTGAGTGAATGCCTTTGTATTCTGGGAGTGCCTCCTTAATTTCGCTGAGATGCTTCATTTGGT
This sequence comes from Deinococcus sp. QL22, assembly GCF_023370075.1. NCBI lineage: Bacteria > Thermotogati > Deinococcota > Deinococci > Deinococcales > Deinococcaceae > Deinococcus > Deinococcus sp. QL22. Next base: position 124,733 of record NZ_CP097156.1, on the reverse strand, counting down.
CATAGCCCGTGATCGTTTTGCCCGCTTTCTTATAGGCATCCCGGCGTTCCTGCAAAGCGCAGTTGTAGAGGTTCCGGCACAGTCTGAGTTGTTCCAGCAACGCGGTTTCCTGCGTTTTAGTGGGGTACAGACGGTAGCGGAATGCTTTCAGCATGGTTAGGCCCGTACCGTTTCAAAGATGTCTGAAAGCTCAACAGGCCGCCCTACAAGCTGCTCTAGGCCCACCATGAGCTTTCCTAACGTCTCAAAGTGAACGCCGTCCATTTGTCCACCTGTGATGGCTCCTTTTGCATCAGCCGGGGCAGGGCCATCTGATTTTTTCAGGTTGCATCCTCGACAGCTTGGAACAAGATTCTCCTTGTCTCCACCTCCCTTAGAAACGGGAATAATGTGATCGAATTCGATTGCTGTCCAAGCAAGAGCCTCACCACACCACCAACACCGATGTCCATTTGCTTGCCAGCGTTCAACCGCAACTTTGCGATTCCCGCTCTGCCGTTTCTGGTCACGCTTCAAAATGGATTTGAACTGGCAGGCAGGGCAGCGAATAGTTTTATGGCAGCGTTTTGGAGTTGTCACACCACAGTCCGCACACGCCACATCCCCTCTTTCACGCTTGCCCTGTCTCACTTGCTGACCTCCTTTGCCTTAACCGTCAGGTCTAGATTGAAGTGATCCAGAATTTTCACCCAAACAGGGGGGATTTTCCCTTGTTTCTGCAACGCACGGCTCAGTTCCTGCGGTTCCATTCCCATTTGACGGGCGACCTCCGCTTGGCTCTGGCCAGTCTTGGCAATTTCGGTGCGGATGGCAGCACGGATAGAGTCATTCACCCCTATAGGGTACAGGGGCATCTGCTGTTTTGGTTGATGTCTCATGTATGGAGTATAGGCTAAAAGTGTTGACATGTCAACACTTTTAGCCTATACTTACATCACCAAAAAGCCCCACCGAACTTTGCACGGCGAGGTAGGAGCTTATTGGAATCCCCGATAGGAAGTGGATTAATGCAAGATTACACCACCCAGCCCGCCACTGTTCCCGCTCTTTCCCGCACTTGGGAAACCAAGACTCTAGACCGCATGGATGGTGCTGTGGTTCAGGTGCGTTATCAGATCGTCAGCATCAGCAACCGCACAGGTGAGTACACCGCTGAAATTGACGGGCAGCCTGCCACGGTCTTCCAAGCTGACCGCATCTTGCGCGGGGCTGATACCCGCACGATGGTCAGTGAAGTTATCCCCATGCCCGTCAGCATGACCCGCTTGGGAGTCTGGGCATGATCGGGGGGCGCAAGTTGCCCCCTATTGAAGGGGATACGAACCGCTGGTACATGCCCGGACGCCAACAGGACTTTCACGGGCGCTACTCCCTTTCGGAAGCGGAATTCTTAGGAATGCAGAGCCTTGTCCCGATGATCGTTCAGATCAGAGATGGACGCTTTGAAGTGACCTGTGTGAATTCCAGTGATGAACGGGATTTGAGCATGATGTTGGCTGCCGTCCGGCAAACCCTCTACCGGGATGCCAACCGCAAATGAAGCAATTTCGTACCAGTTCACATAGCGCCTTCCGGCTGTTCTACCACTTGGTACTTATCACCAAGTACCGTCGCAAGTGCATGAACAATGCCGTACTAGACGATTTGGAGGTCATCACACGAAATATCTGCGAGAAGTGGGGGTGCGCGTTGGTGGAATTCAATGGAGAAGCTGACCATGTTCACATCCTGTTTGAGGCGCATCCGCACATGGAGATGAGCAAGTTTGTAGGCAACTTGAAGACCGTGACGAGCCGTTTGATTCGGAAGGCCCACGCCCGATACCTGAGCCGTTGGTACTGGAAGCCTGTGTTTTGGTCAGGCTCTTATGCGGTGGTGACGGCGGGCGGCGCACCTTTGGAGATCATCAAGCGCTATATCGAAAGCCAACAGCGGCCTCTGCAATAGCTTAAGAACCGCCCCCCTTCGGGGGGCCTGGGCTATCCATCCCCAACCAAACCGCAAAGGGCGCGGTTCTGGTTGGGGCCTTCCGCCCAGACCCATTAGGTAAATCGCTTGGCTAGTTCCGTTCATGGCTAAATAATAGCAGAGTATTGAGCGTAATACTAGACTGTAGACTAGCATTAAGATACACTGGCCCTTATGAATTGGGAGACTCTACAGCAGACTTTGCGCCAGCTCGTGCGCGAAAAACGTGGTGCTCAGGCGGAAATTGCACGTCGGCGCGGCATCTCTACCGCAAGCGTAGCCGCCTATATCGCTGGTGGGAATGCCATTCCGGCAGAGCACCTAGACACCATCTTGGAAATCCTTGGTTTGGAGTTCGAGTTGGGCGGCCTGGCGCGGCGTGGGCCGTTGGCTCCAGAAAATTTGACGCACACCGACGCTGCGGTAGCGAACATGGCCTCAGTGGGTGAATTTGGCGTTAGCGGTGTGCGGGCCATGCGGCCGCAGGACTTTGCAGTGTTGGTGTTGGGGGATGGGCCAAGTGCCCATCTCCCAGACGAAGTATCTGCTTACCTGTACCGCGCCCGCGCCTGCATGGCCTACGCCGGGTTCTATTTCCCCTTTTTGTCAGTTGGGGCTGGACAATTGGGTCTGGCTGCTGAGGCTGGTCTTCGAACCTTTGCAGAGCAAGCAGGCATTCCTGTTCGTCAGAGCAACGGCAGAAGTATCGGCATGAGCTCTCTGATTGATCGATTATCGAATCAAGGTCATTTAACGGCGCAGCAAACCCTCCAATGGAGAGCGATTCTGGATAATCGGAACGAATTGTTCCATCCCAAAAACGCTCCTGTGTTTTCTTTGGGACTGGTGATGCCCTATCTCACAGGCATCACTGAAGCGTTGGTCGCTTTGTTCCCCGCACCTTTTGAGGACTTGCCCTCCTGATGTAGAGCGGGCAGGTCGCCATACCTGTCCAGCAATAATGCCTGCAATCCGCTTGCTGTCCACTGGCTTCTGACCTGAGCGGCCACCTCTGCCCAGCCAATGCCCTCTGCCACCGCCCGCCACACCTCACGGGCCAGTGCTGAAGAGGCGCACGCTGGGCAGTGCAAGACGTTGCCTGCCACCACCCAGTCTTTTGCCCTTAGTTGTTGAGCGAAGAGTGTACGAAGCTGATCGTTTGGGCAAGGCCCCAACACCCACTCACTGCGGACAGTGATGGCACACCCGTCACAGGCAGCGCCGATCTGAATGGAGTGAGGCATACTCCAACGGTAGGCCAAGGCCTATCAGGGTGTCAAAGTCGAGCCTAGGGCGCTGACAGAACTACTCCAGTTCCTTCAGTCGCTCCGCCAGCAGAGGCGGCATTTTTTTGAGCCAGCTATCCAGCGCCCGCTGCTCGGCGTCCGTCAACCCGCGCAGGAGCCGCACGCTGCCCAGTTGCCGGGCCACACTGACCACCCGCGTCTCGTCGAAGCGCTGTCGGGGCGCCGGAGGCATCAGCTTCAGCCCCAGCGCCCGCAGGTCTTCCCGTGATGCGCCAGCGATGGCCGCTTCGAGCAATTGCGCCCGAATCTCCACGGGTGCCCCCGCAATCACCCCCGCCAGCGAGTAGGGCAGCCCATTCCGCATCGCGTCCTGCAAGTCTTCGGGCCACCCCGCGATGCGAAGCTTGTTCTTGACAAACGACAGCCAGCTCTCGCGCCCCAGCAGGGCAAACACGTCCTCGAACACGGCAGCGTCGGGCGTCTCCTGCCCCTTGGCCCGCATCAGGCGGTGGCGGGCGTCTTCGGGCGTGGTCTGGAGCCGCAGCGCGATCAGGCGCAGGGTGCCGTCCACCTCATCGATGGCGGTCAGGTCTTCGCGTTGCAGGTTCTCGACCAGGGCAGCGGTCAGAGCCGCGTCGTCGTCCAGTTCCCGGATCAGCACTGGCACGTCCGTCAGGCCCGCGAGCTGAGCCGCCTGCCAGCGCCGCTCTCCGGCCACGATCTCGTATCCCTCACCCACAGGGCGCACCAGTAAGGGTTGCAAGATGCCCTGCGTGCGGATCGAAGCGACCAGCTGTTCCAAACTCGAATCCTCGACCCTCCGTCGCGGCTGGAATGGGCTGGGCGTCAGGGCATTCACGGGCAGGGTGGACACGATCCGGGCAGGCTGGGCGAGCGCGGCACTGGCCCCCAGCAGACTGGCGGTGTCCTCGCGGGGCTTGGGGCGCTTGGCGCGGGTCATGCGGGCACCGTGAAGGGCAGGCCAGCGGCGGCGGCAATCTCGCGCGTGAGGCGCTGCACGTCCTGATGGACAGGCGACCCCGGTGCGTAGACCCCAATCGGTTCCCCAGCCGTCGTGGAGTCGAGCCACTTGGCTTCCCGCTGCGGCACGGGCGTGGCGAGGGGGGACAGATGGTCACGCAACTGGGCCAGCAATTCCTGGTCGTGCAGTCGGCGGGCGTCATAGAACGTGGGTACGTATAGGGCAACCGTGAGATCAGGCCGCAGGCGATGATAGGTGCTCATGGCTTTCTGCAAGCCCGGCATGGCATCCACGCCCTTCTGCCGCGTCGGTACCGGCACGATCAGATGATCGGCGGCGAGGGCGGCCATGACGGCCAGTTGACCCAGACTCGGCGGGGAGTCGATCAGGCAGACGTCGTAGCGATCTGCCACTTTTGCCAAGGCCTGCCGCAGGAACAGCACCGCGCCCACCTGGCCGAGCATCTGCGACTCGGCCAGCGCCAGATCCACGTGCGAGGGAATTAGATCCAGCCCATGCACCCGCACCGGATCAGGCAGGTCTGCGCCTTCCACCGCCACCGGGTAGGCCGTGCCCTGAACCTGTACGCCGTTCACCCCCAACCAGCCCGTCAGGTTGGCTTGGGGATCGAGGTCGATCAGGAGCACCCGCGCCCCGGCAGCGGCGAGTTCGGCCCCCACGTCGCGGGTCAGCGAAGTCTTGCCGACCCCGCCCGCGTGATTGAAGAAGGTCAAGGTTTTGAAAGGCATCTGGCGCGAGCATACCGCGCTAGGGTAGTTCGCATGACGGAAACCGAGATGCACGCCTTGGGGCAAAAGGTGATGGCTCAGCTGTGGCAGGCAGAGGCCTTCGCCATGCACGTGAGCAGCCACACCAGCCCAGACCCCGAAGCACTGGTGTTCATGGCCCGCCAACGTGACGGCACTGGACGCTCTGCACGGGCAGGCACCGTGTACGTCTCCAGAGAAGCCCTAGAGGATGACGGTGAGGCCGCCGCCCTGGAAGGCCTGGACTACCTGCTGACCCGCGTGCGGATGGAGACTTTGCCAGTATGCCCGATGACGCGCAAAGCCCCCGTTCTCGCGGTGCGCGATTCCGAGGGCATGCGGGTGATGCGGGAGGGCGACAGCCTGCCATTTTGAGGATGTAGATGTAGTGCCCTAGCGCTTGTAGAGGATCGTCGGCCCGGAGTCGATGTACTGCAGGCCCTGGTTGTCCACGAGGCAGATGAATGGCTGATCGGCCCGCCCGCCCCAGGTGCCCACGAAGTCGTAGGCGGTCACCGGCTCACCACTTCGCGGCTTGATCACGCTGCGGGCCGTCAGGGCGAGATTGGAGGTGTTCTTCTCTGCCAACTTTGCTCGGCACAAGCTTTCTCCGTTGGCTTGTGCTTTCGGAGCGCAGGAGATGAGGAGGGCCACGATCAGAAACGGGGCTTTCATTCTTCCCAGATTAGTTCAACATTTTAGCTTGCCTTGCCTGATGTCAACGCCCGGTACAGCAGCAGGTTCCCGACAGGCCGCAGCTCCAGCAGGCCGTTTGCTTCAACCAGCGCCAGCGCTTGTCTCAGCCGTCCGTCATCACCCTGGACGCGGGCCAGCAGCTCCCCCCGCGTGACACTGATGTTCCGCGCTGTGCCGTACTTCAGGACCTCGAAGAGCGCCTGGGCGTCTGCCGTCAGCGGCCCCGCCTGCACCGCACTCAGGCCCGACGACGCCACCCGGTAGCCCGTGGCTTGTCTTTCCTTGTACCTCGGCGTGGAGATCAGCACCTGCCTGGTCTGCACCGTGAGCATCGCCAGCGCCTCACGCGTCTGCGTGCCGGTCAGTCCATCCACCCCGGCCACGATCTCGCGCTCGGTGAAAGCGCGTGCAGGATCGGTATGCAGGAAGGCCAGAATGCGGGCGGCGTGCTCCTGCTGGGCCGCGTGACGCTTCTTGAGGGTCTCGGCGCGGCGGGCAGATCGGGCGACCAGACCGGTCTCGGCAGACTGGGGAGGCGGGCGCGAAGGGAGGCGCTCCGGAGGGAACTGGACGAAGCGGTACTCGAAGCGGTTGGCCGCCCTCAGTGCCCGGCGCTCGGCGTAGCCTGCCCGCGTGAAGTTCAGCGCAGACGTGGCCGCGTTCTTGGGCGTCCAGCCGGTGAGCTCCGCCAACTGGTGCGGCGTCAGCCACGCCCCAGCATTGGCGTGCAGCGCCCGCAGGCAAACAGGCTGGCGTCCGGGAGTGGGCGGGTTCATCAGAGCAGCCATAGACCCAGCCAAGTCATGCCAGCCACCGGAGGAACCATGGTAGGGCAGCACGTCGCTCGGCCTTGCGCCGGGCCATATGTCGTGCGGCCCAGTTCGCTGACACCGTCTCTATCGCCCGGTCGAGATCGCGCACCGCCTCGGCAGCCGCTTCGAGCGTGGGGTGGCTGCGCTCCGTCCACTCCCAGCGCAGGGAGTCAGCGTCGATACCGTACTCCTTCGCCACACGGAGGTATTCCGGATTGTCGGTCATGGGTTGTTCCTTGCAAATGGGGGCAGGTTGGAGAATCTGGCCGGAACCACACCCAACGCCCGTAAGGTGTCCTGACTGCACTTGACCAAGCGGGCCAAATCCAGTGAGCTGAGCGGTTGATCGACCACGTGGGGGGCGGCGGCCAGGGCCTGTCGGTTGGGCGCACGCACCAGGGCCTGTGCCCCCAGCGCCGCACAGTAAGCGTCGTCTACGTCGTCGTGGTGGTCAATTAGTTGGGCACCCGCGCTCAACGTGATGCGGGCGGGACGGGCCAGCTCCAGCAGCCACTCTGGCAACCGGGCGAGTCCCGGCCAGACCATCCCTGGCAACAACATCAGACAGGCCCGGCCCAGCAGGTAGGCGTACCCCTGCACGACCTTGAAGGCGTGCTCGATGTCGAATGTTCGGCCCACGGTCAGTGGGAGCGGCGGCAACGTCGGAAAAGCGGGCAGGGCGGGCAGTGACACAACGAACACCTGGAGATCGACAGGGGGGAGTGGTAGAGGTGCGGATGGACGGGTCGTGGGGAGACTCGGCCAGTCGGGTGGCGTGAGCGGTGAGTCGATCAGGGCGCGGCCTTTCAGCTCCTGACGGGTGCAGCCCACGAGGGCCAGCGTGACCCGCACGTAGTCTTTGACCGTGTGCGGGCTGAGACCTAGGCGCTTGGCAATTTGCTTGTTACTCAGCCCCTCGGCCAGCAGTTCGGCCACTTGGCGGCGGCGCAGGGTAAAACGGCGCTGGATCATGATTGATCCGTCCCAAACAGGCTGTTGGGTGCGCCCGCGCCGTCCGTAATGTTCGCTGCGTCCATCAGGGCTGCAGCGATGGCCCGCGCCCGGTCAGGGGTGAAGTAGACCGGAGGCAGCTCGTAGTCGCCTTCAGTGAACAGTGTGACCCGGTCATGCTCGGTGCTGATCGAGACGTGCAGGGTAAGTTCACTGCCGTCGAAGCCGTCCTCTTTAAACTCGGCGTGGATCATCGTTTTTTCTTCCTCGCTGCCCTATAGCCCGCCTGCACCCGTGCCAGCGCTTCCGGCTCCACCGTCCACAGCCCCTGACTGCCCTTGTGTAGCACCGGCTCCGGCAGGGGCGTGACGTCTAAAACCCAGTGGTATTGGCCCTGCGCGGCCCACGGGGAAGAACTGTCTTGCCGCACCTCGACGAGTTGAGCGACAGCCACAATGCCGGGGACGCATAGGCCGCGCCCGTCCCGCAGCAGCTCGCGGGCCAGCGCCGCACAAGGCAACCCTTGGTGACCCATCCAGTTCACCGCGTCAGTGATTTCGTTCCAGTACTCGCCTGATTTTGGAGGCATCGCGCCGCCGTGCAGGGCGAGGTACATACCAATGCTGCCGCCTTGCCTTTCTGGGCGCCACGTCCGGTTCTCCACCGGTTTGCCATTCAGGAAACCCCAGGCCCAGGGGTGTCGTAGGGTCAGGCCTTTGATTTTGGGTTCAGGAGTCATAGGCGACGCTCCTGAATGGTCTTCAATATCGCCCGGCACCGGATCTCAGGGGATGCAGTCAGGCAGTAAAACGAATAACTCATCGTTCGGCCATCGGGCAATTGCCGGGCCTCTCTGCCGTCGGCAATCATCTGATTCGTGTAGGCCTCGCCCCAACCCAGTGCCACAATCCGCGCTTCGGCCTCGGCGCAGGTGTTGCGGTCGGTGGAATAGGACAGGGGGCCAGGCCAATGGGACGCGTAGTCGTCCTGTCCTTTGGTGCCCATGCTCCAGGTCTTCACGGCGCGGCGATCAGTTTTGTCGGGCGCGTAGCCCATCCAACGCGAAAGGGCTTCGTCGAGTGCGTATTGCTCGTCTGTTCTGGTCATGGCGTCCCCTTGGCCGCGAGGCGCAGCCGCTCCAGCATGGCTCTCCCGTCCGGAGTGATAGCGAACAGCTTGGCCCGGCCCGCCGCGTCTCCGGGGGGCGCAGGCACGACTTCGACGAGGTTGCTCTTCACCAGTTTCACGATGCCCTCGCGAATGGATTGCTCAGACATCGGGTTCACGGCGAGGGTGTCGAGCCGCTCTGTCCAGGCCCGCTGGCTCTGGCCTTCCGCACCCGCCGTCGCCAGTAGGAGGGCCTGGAGGCTGCCGGGAACGAGGAGGCGGGGCAGGGTAGCGGTCATAACGTCCTCTCCAGTGCGCTTAATAGGGCCAGCGCCAGTGCTTGACCGGGCGTGTCCGCGCACATATCACCGCTGGCACGCTGATCGCCGCAATAGACCTGTGCCCACGCCTTAGCGTCTTGGTCACGCCGGGTCTCTAAATCCCACGTCCAGCCACGTGCGTCACACTCTTCCCGCAGTCCGTATTCCAAAAACAGCAGCCCCGTGGCGTCTGGGGCGCGGCCCAGCAGGTCATTCATCCAGTACACCTTGCGTTGCCTGCCCCCGGCCAGAATCTTGAGCACGCCCTGCTGATAGTCCATCGCTGCCCGCTCCGGCAGCGCTTCGGCCAGTTTCCCCAGCGTCTCCGACAGGCGAGGGGCGCTCACTGTGGCTCCGCTGGGCTTGGCATGAGATCAGCAAACGTCAGCAGGCGCAGCGGCACATCAGGGTGAAACGGGTAGCCGGGATCACCCTCTTTCAGGCCTTTTCCACACGTAAATTCCCCAGTGTCCCCAATGGCAAACCATGGGCCCTGCTCGCCCACCAGTTCCGGAAACAACAGGCTATCTGCATACCGAAAATAGTTACGGTAGATGGCCTCGGAGGTGTAGTGGTCATCCAGCGGTGCTTTGATAGCGATGCATCGGGCCAGCGCCTGGCCACCCATCCCTTCAATCGACCAATAAACGTTTCCTGCCCAGGCGCTTTGCCGCATCACGCTGGTTGCACTGTTGATGGCACAGAACATCCGGCGCACCTCCATCAACAGCTCGTCGCGGCTGAAATTGTCCCACGGCGTCTGGCCGAATCGCAGTTCGTTACTGTCGGGACTCTCGCCCAACTGCACGTCTTGTATGGGTGCATCTGCAAACGGCTCCCACAGCACAGGAATAGGGCAGTTTTCGCTGTGGCTTGGTGCCTGTTGGGAGCACACGGCACACCGTCCGCCCGCATTGCTCAGCAGCTCACCACACAACAGGCCGTACAGCGTCTCAGCAGGCACGCTCACCATGCGACCGCTGAGGCCGGTCATTGGCGTACCCACTCTTGGGGCAGGCCCAGAACGTTATGAACCTCGGCCAGAAAAGCCACGTTGCAGCGCCCGCGGATGTACCGTTTGAGGGTTCGCAGTCCTGCTACCACGTCAGCCAATGCCAGCCGCCTCTGGGCAGCTACAGCACGGGCATAGTCCATTTCGGAGTCGGTCAGCGCCGGGTTAACCATGAGCCACCAGCTGCAAGCGGGGAATGACGACCACGCGCTCGGCGCCGCTCTGGGGATTGCGCACGATGACCTCCGTGAAGCCCTGGCGGGCCAGTTGTTGAAACGTGTGGTTGACCAGGAGCGACTCGCGCACGCAATCGGCCATGCTGCTGTACTGACCTTCCTGAGTCATCGTCGATAACGTGGCAAAACTCAGGGCGTCAAACGTAAATTCCACGCGCTTGCTGGTGCTGGAGGCGGGGTCATCATGGATAACCTCGCCAACATCACTGCGCCACTCTGCCATCACCCCCGCCAGCTGGTCTTCCTTCTCAATTCGGTTCCGCTGATAGGTGGCATTGAGCCAGGTGCGAGCCTCATCTTCGTCATCGAAACGGAGCTTTTGGCCGGCATCATCCGTCAGAAATTTGGCCTGGTCGTATTCGTACTCGTCAAAATCTTGCAGGCAGGCAATCTGCAGTTTGTCGTCTCTGTTCAGCAGGATGCGGTAGTAAACCGGGTTTGCACTCACGTCGTCTCTCCTTCGCCCACGCGGGCGGCTTTGTGCAGGACGCAACCAAACTCCGGGCGCGTCACGATGCTGGCCTGAATCGGAAGTTCCCGAATCTTCAAATAGGTGTCGAAATTGTCGGGATCATCTGTCTGAACGATGTTGAGGTAAGCGGTCTTTGCCCCGTGTGGGTTGTTGAGTTCCATGCACCCACCTGTTGCGCCATCGTTGGGTTCCCAATACATGCACGTTCCACAGGCCGGCCCGCTCATCCGCGTTTATCTTTTTTTGCCTTTTTCCGGGCCTTACGCCGCTTCTCTTTCTCTGCTTCGGAGATTGGAGCACGAGGAGTCTGGGCGGGAGTGGCCTGATTTCCTTGCCGACTTTTGGGGTCAACCACTCCCAATGGGTTGCTGTGTGCGTAAGGACGAATCGTATTGCCAGTGCGTACCATTAGGTCCCCGTCCCTTCTGCCGGAGCGGGGGCTAGGGCGCGGCAAGCAGCAAACGCCTGTAAGTAACTGGCCCGCGTGCTAGCAAGATTGGCGACTTCAATTAGCGCGTCCCGGTAGGCTCTGGCGCAGCTGAACAACGTGCCATAGAGCCTCCGCTCTTCCCCGTTCAAGCGTTCCCAATCCGGGGCTACATATCTCGTCAGCCTGCCAATCAGGGCATCCACTTCTTCCCTGCTCTCAGCTTCAGCCGGGGCAGGCGCCGGGCTGGAGGCAGCAGCAAGAGTGCGGAGAGTGCCCGCCTCATCACGCGGGGCATAGTCAAAAGTGGCAACCGCCATATCCTCATTGATGTCCCGCAGGATCAGCGTCTTCCCACCGAAATAGAAACCTTGCCCGACTTCGACGGTGGCTGTTCCGCATTCTTGCTCTGTGGCGAGGGCAGCTTGTAATTCCACCATTGGACACTCTGGGTTATGGGGTTCATGTTCGTGTGCACTGCATCCGAAGCACAAACTTTCGTCCAATTCACCTTCATCACGTTCGGTTTCGCGGTAGTAGTAAGGATCAGAAACAATCCTGCTCAGTACCTCGCGGGGAACCTGCACCATGCGGCCGTCCTTCACTTCGGAGTCCATTCGTAAATCACTAGTCATGGCGTCGTCTCTCCTTCGCCCATGCGGGCGCTCTCAGCTAGGGCTTGGCGGGCCATTGCTTGCCTGAGAACGATCTGTCCAACACGTTTATGCAGCGCAGCAGGCGGGGCAGGAATCAAGCCTGCAATCGTTGTCGGAATGCAGGCGTCCCGAATGCAGCGGTACTCGCAGTCAAAACACACCCGGACTGAGGCAGCGAGGGCGCGAACAAAGTACGAATTCTTTGTGTGTTCTCCGCAGACGCCGCACGGTTCAGGTGCGGCAGGAAACATAGCGGCAGGCTCAAGGCCGAGTGCCCGCACCGTTGCGCCTTCCCGTTGAACATGGCAGGCATCACAGGCGTAAAACGTCTGACGATCCAGCGCAAACCGACTGGAAATAGAGGTGGTTTCAGGTGTTGCGCCACAGGCACAGCGGCGCGGGAAGAGGGCGTTGAGTTCCTCGTATGTCTGAATATGATCAAAGGTGCTCATCGCCTCACCCGGCCTCGGCTGGCGCTGGCAGCCGCTCTTTGATCTCGCCCCGCGCCTCACGCCACGCCCAGCTATAAGGGCACAGGTCGCGATCACTGCTGAAACCATCCAGCCGTACCCAATGCACAGCCACACCCTGTTTTTCGAGGTACGCGGCGAAATCGACTAATTCTTCATCAGTCAGTGGGCCGGGGTTGAACAGCCGATCGCGCATGTACTGGCGCAATTCAGGGCTGGCCTTTTTGGTTGGCTCATAGCGTTTAATGCCGTCACAGAGCCCACTCATCCCGTCCCGCCCTCGTGCGCCCCCGCCTGAGCCTGATTGAGTGCTTCCACTTCCCGCGCCATCAGACCAAACATGCCATCACTGGCAAACGGCCCGGTCTTGCTGATCGGGTCAGCATCCAACTCCACACCAAGCGACAGCAGGGTGTGCGTGGCCGTGTTGTGATCGTTGGGCGCGTAGGTACTCCGGCCATCGCAGTAGCGCCGTGAGTAGCCGTGCAAGGTTTTGGCTGCCCCTTCTAAAGCTTCAGCCCGCGCCTCAGCCGCCTGACAACGGGCCTCCAGGGCAGTGTTCGCGGCAAAGAGGGAGAGAGCGGTGTGGGCAAGATCTTCACCATAGGCATCTACTTCCTCGCGTGCCTCTCTGCTGGCTTTGATCGCACTACGGTAGCGCTGTAAATCATCCACAGAGAAGGTGTCAAATGGCTTGCTTGTCACCAGTGTTTCTATCTGCCCCAGTTGCACGTCGGCTTTCTCTATCCCTTCCAGAAATCCCCGCACCCGCGCCTCATCCAGCACGGTAACGGTCACGAGCGGGCCTCAGCGGGGGCGAGAGCGGCTCTAAGTTTCGGTAAGCTGTCGCGCTTTAGGTCTGCAACGGCTAAATCCAACAGCTGTAGGGGTGCAGAGCGTCCATACACGTCTAGAACATCCTGTTCGCATTGAATGGCAGCCTGTACGGCTTCTCGCAGCCTCAGTACTTCCGCCTGCGCCTGGTCTCGCTCCGCTTGCAGGGATTTAACGACGCATACAACCTGCTCCGTACCCATCCAGCGCACAGAATCCTGCTGAGTTTCATTTAGGACTTGTGCAGTCTCTCTGTCGGTGACGTTCTGACGGTCGCTCACCCTTCGCTCCCTAGCCCCACCAGAGCTTGTGCCCGCGCCCACGCAGTGGGTTTGCGGTTCTGGTACTCCAAGAAATCGCCATGCCCTAGACGGTCTTTCAGGGTCTTGAGTTCGACCAGCTCAGTCAACGCGGCCCGCAGGGCGTCACGCTCAGGCACGACGGCAACGTACTGGCGGGCAATCTGCTGCGAGGCCGCCATTAAATCCATCTCCGCAACTGTGGCCGCGCCCTCATGCCCATCGGGAACCAACAGGCCCAGACCACCCTCGTTCGAATACTGGATGCCCCAGCCCAGCTGGAAGTACCAGTGGCTACCCCTGGATTTGTCCAGCAGGGCCTGAATCTGCTCTGTGCTCAGCGTTGGGTCAGTCATCTGTTGCTCCTATATTTCTTGGGCAGGCAGAGAGGGCAAAGTAGGCGGCGGCGCAACAGGCCCCAGCCTTCAAGCGCAAAGTGCTGGTCTGTGCCTGTCCAAGTCACTTCGCATTTGCCGCACTGCCGTGTGACCGTCTTGCTATCGTCAGGCCGATTCAACTCCACCGTTTGTATGGTCATGCGCTGGCCTCGGCGGAATATTCCGGCGCGTACCAGGTCATGTCGATCATGCCGGGATGGGTCTCCGACTCACGGGTGTACTCGCCAATGGCCCAATTGTTGAGGTCGGCTACCTCTGCGGGATCGTTTTTGTACTTCCGCTGATAGGCCTTCCACCGCTTGCCGATGACCTTCCCAGTAGGGATCGTGTGGCTGTACTCCAGCAAGGCCTTGAATTCCTGCGGGGTCACGACCAAAACGGGCAGCATGACGCCGTTGCGCTCGGCATACCGCTGGGCAGGTTCCACGAGTTCGGGCAAAGCTGGAGCTGGTTCAATCGGCTCAGATTCTCGCTGGGCATCCGGCAACAAGATGGCGGCCAACAACTCCAGGCCTGTCTCCACGGTTTCGGCGCGGAAGCCCCAGCACTGCATCAACATGGCGTGTCCGTCGTGCACGTTGCCGCTCGGCTCCATGACCACGACAACGGGCTTGCGCCAGACGTGCGCCCACGCGATCTCCATGACCGTGCCGATACTGACGTGGGTGGCTCCCAGCAGGTTGACGAACAGGGCGTCCACGCGCTCGACGTCAAAGCGGTCGCGGGCAAAGATGGCCTGCGGGGAGCACAGGGGATGCTCTGGGTTGTGGCCGCTGTCGAGCACCGCCACGCCGCTGAGGTGGGTTTTGCAGCGCAGGGGCGAGTAGGCCGTGATGCCCAGCCGCGCCAGGTCAGACTGGGCAGCCAGGCGCCAGTCGGTGGCCCCAGCGTAGGAGCAACCGGCAATCGGGCCAGCTAAATAGGCGCTGGGGCGGCTCACGAGCGGGCCTCGGCATCAAACTGCGCCCGCAGACGTTCAAAGGCAGTATCGCCGCCTTGCTCTGGACGCAAGCTCAGACACGCGCGGCCCTTGTTCCAGCGCATGAACGCCACGTATTGGGAATCGTTCGTTTGCTCTGCGAAAGCGGTCACGCGCTCCATCCACGCGGCTTCGCTCTCCTGCTCATACAGCATGCCGCGGCAATGGGGGCAGGCAGGCATCCGGTGGCCGCCCAACGGCAGCGTCTGAATGCTGTAGATGTCGCCCCAGTAGGTGCAGCCTGCCCCATATACGATCCGGAGATCACGGGCCTCACCGGACGGGGGGCCGGGCACGTAACTGGGCGTCCCAGAAGCCCGGCGCTGCTTGCGGTTCATGGGCGGGCCTCTGCGGGCTTGAGGCCATCAAGTCCTTGTTGCAACTCTTTTGCCGCAGCCAACAGCATCGGATTCCCAATCTCGCGCCACAGGTTCATGGCGTCATCCATAATCTTGCGCAGCTGTTCGGCCTCCGTTGGCCCCGCCTCCACTTCTGGCTCCCGTGCCACCATCTCTTCCACCGCCAAATCCGGGTAGCGCAGCAGAATGCGCCGAACCTGCGCGGCGTCGGCCTGTGCTGCCATCGTGTCGCCCTCGAACAGCGCGTAATTGATGGCGTCCAGCAGCTCCTGCAACCGCATCACGGCGGCCCGGCGCTTGCTGCCTGACCACGCATCGATGGGCTGGCCGTAGGTGGCCACGCCTGCTTCCAAGCGGGAATCGACGACTCGGTTCAGCCGACGGTCTCCTAGCATGGCTTTGGCGCGGTCTGCGATAGGGCTGTGCGACACAGTCGGGGGATTCACGCTGCTCGTCCCTTGAACACCACGGCCCGCACTTGCTTGAGCTGACTCTCTTTCGTCGGGTACGTTGCCCGCCAGCCGGAGAGTTGTTCGTCACTGATGACCACTGCACCCAACTTGATTTTCGGATCGTTCAAAGTGTCACGCAGGTAATTCGTGAGCGAGGCTTCTTCCAACGCGTTCTGGGGCAGATCAGGGTTCGGCATGCGGGTAACCACCTTGGGTTGAGGGACGTGCGAGGCTTCCAGCCGCTCACACTCGCTGTTGAGGTGGGCAATGGTGGTCTGTGCGGCGGCCTGATCGGCCAGCAGCTGGCGGCGCTGTTCGTTCCAGCTGCGTTCCTGATCGGCGGCGATCCGGGCAGCGCGGGTGAGTTGCTGCTGAAGCCCGGTCACGTTGGCGGCGTGCGCGGCTTTCAGGTCGGCCACCTCACGGGCAGAAGCTTCCCGCTCGCGCACCAACTGGGCGGAGGCGGCCTCAGCAGCGCGGCGGTATTCGGAGAGTTCGCGCTGCACCTCGTCTGCACCAGCGGTGGCCATATCGCGTTCCTGCTCAAAGGCGGCTTTTGCCTCGGCCAGCAGCGCATTCGCCTTCTCCTCCGCCTGCTCGCGCAGGGCCACTTCCGCCTCTTCGGTGACGCTTTTCACCGTCGCCAACATCTGATTCAAAATGCCTTGCAGCACGACATCGCTCCGGTCTCTCAGCGCACGGCGGGCATCAAAGGTCGATCCGGCAAAGGCGTCGATTCCGAACGCGGCCAAATCCAGTGAACGCTGAACGAGGTCGGCGGCCACGGCGCGGCCCAGATCGGTTGGACGGGTGACCGCCTCATCCAATTGCTCCCGGAGCACTTTTTTGAGCGTGTCGCCATACGCCCCGCGCCACTCGTCCGAGGAGAGACGGCGGGCACGGCTGTCCGAGAGCGCCATCTTGCGGGGCTTGGGGGTCTGCTGCTGGGCGCGGAATTCAGCCAGTGAGGCGGTGTCGATCAGGGTGCTGGTCGTCATGCCGCCGCCTCTGCTGCCGCGTTGCGCAGGGTGTACGTCACGAGGTTCGCAATGCGCGTGTAGGCCAGTCGCCCCTGTGCGTTCAGGACAGCGAGGGCCTGATCCACCTCAACACGGGGCAGGCGCAGGCCTGTAGCGATATTGGTGGCGGTGTCAGACGCGCTGCGGGCCGTGACGTGCGCCAGGTGCGCCGCCACCCGTTCCCCTTCCGGCGTCAGGGTGTCGCCCTCCGGTTCCGGCAGGTCGAGCTGTTCCAGGCGGTACATCGCCCGCGTGCCCACCCCGTCCAGCCGCTGCACTTCTCCGGTCGCCTGCAGGTTGCCCAGAGCCATGCGCAGGTGAGAGAGGGCCAGTCCCGTCGCCTTGACCAGGTCGGTTTCGACATACGCCTGCCCTGCCTCCAGCACGCCCAAAACGAGCGCGGCATTGGCCCGCATGGTGATATTCAGATCTTCCTGGCTGGGTGTCGAGCGAAACGAGGTGACCTGCTCCACCACCTGAGCCTTCTTACCGGGCTTCGGGGGCAGAGCGGGCTTGATTTCCCCGGACGCGTAGGCGGCCAGACGAGCCCGCCCCAATGGGGTCAGTGAGACGGTGGTAACGGTCTGGCTGGGTGTCATCTCCACCAGTCCTTCCTCTTCCAGGGCCGTCAGCAACCGCTGTAGCGTCGTAATCGAGAAGTCCACGTCCATGTACCCGTGTAAGCCTCGGTGACTCTGCGGGCCATGCAAATCGAGCAACAGCAACGCGCGGTGCGTGCGGTCGCTGGGCAAGGGCACGGAGCGGGCGGCAGGTTCTGGCGTCTTGGGGGCCTGCGCTTCAATCGGCGGTACGGGCAGCGGCGTTCCGGGTAGGGCGTAGATCACGGGCGAGGTTCCAGGGAACGTCATCAGGAGGCCTTCTCTGACCAGGGCATTGAGTTGGACGGCGCAGGGGCCGGGATACAAGTTGAATGCGGCGGCCACATCTTTGGCGCGGTGCGGGCCATGCTCACTGACCCACGCCACCAGTTGAGTTTGCAGGCTGCTGGGCTGGGGGGCAGGCTCGGACGTGGGCTCAGCCTCGCTTTGTTCAGCCTCGGCCTGAGCTTCCGTCTCCACCGGCGCTGACTCGACCTCTGCAACCACCGGAGGCAGCACTTCAGCTTCAACCAGCACCCCAAAGTCGCACTGGGTCTGCTCGCTGAGGCGGTAGCGGTAGGGCCAATCCGTAGAGTCCACGGTCAGGTATCCCTGCGTGGTCAGGCGGGTGATCCACTTGGCGGTCGTGGAGTCGCTCCACCCCAGCCGATTCTTGACCTCACGGTTGCTGGAATCGGGATGGGCGGCGAGATCGGCCAGCAAGGTCGTTTGCCGTTCTGCCTGAGTCATTTCAGGAGGTTTGCGAGCGGGGACCGCTGGTGCCGGTTCTTGGGGAGTACCTTCGGGAGGCCCAGCGGCTTCACTTCCCACCACCAGCACCTTCCCGACTTGCAGGCCTGGCGTGGAATCAGGTTCGACGAGCGGAGACTGCGCATCTGCCTCCTGCACGGCAACCTCTGCAACAGCAGGGGTGGCAGCACTTTGGGCCTCTGCGGGCGTTCCGCCATTGAGCACGGCGGAGAGACGCTTCAGTGTCGCCTCGGCATCCTCTCCGGCGTAGATGATGTCCTGCGTTGCCTCGATAGCCGCAGCGACCTGATTCTGTTTTTGATAGAGCTGGGTCAGGGTTTCCTGCGCCTCATGGCCGCTTCGGGCGGTGCGTTCCAGCTCGGCAATTCGGGCCGACAGGGTGAGCAGTGTGGTGTTGGACATGGGAGTCTCCGGGCTAGTCTTTTCGAAAAGACTGGAAGAGGAAAGGGAGGTTTTGTGCGGCCTGGACGGAGTGAACGGGCGAGGCCGCACGGGGAAGTTTTATGAGAGAGGGGCTAATCGGCGGCGTGAGCAAGCACTTTGCGGGGCCGTCCGGAAATGGTGATGACACGCTGCGGCGGCTCCGGCGCGTGGACGAAGCGGGCTGCGCGGTACACGAACGGGTCGAGGGTGGTTCCGGTGCGGCACATCTGGATGGTTCCGGCTCCCCGCAGCGCCAGCACGTGAATCCGCACGGCGGCGCGGGAGCAGGGCAGGGCTTCAAACAGTTCGCGCTCGCTGCGGCCCGCCTCACCCCCGGCCTCGATGGCTTGGAGGATGCCTGCCCGGCCCACCACCGGGGCACGGGGCGTTTTGGCCGCTTCCCGCACCGACTGGCGCAGGCGCAGGGCGTCTTCGGTGCTGACGTAGAGCCGGGCCTGTCCACCCTTGACCGGGGTGCGCAGGTAGGCCACGCTTGCCGTCAGGCGCTGCGCGTGGGTGCGGCTCAGGCCCAGTTCTGCCCGCAACTCACAGAGCGCCACGTCGTCGGGCGTGGGCGGCTGCCACTCACTGAGAACGGTCTCGACCCACGCATCAGGCACGAGGGCGTGCGTTCGCCGTTGCTGGCCTTTCACGCCCACGGGATAGGTCAGCACCCCGGCGTGCTGGGCGCGGCTCCAGAGCATCACGTAGTCCCGCTCCACCAAATTCGCCACGTCGGTGAGACGCACGTAGCCCGCCACATCGCCTGCTTCCAGGCCCAATTTGCGGGCCTTGGCGTGCACAGCGCTCGGTTCCATGTTCAGCAGCTCCGCAGCGCGGCGGTGGCCGAGGGCGGCGTAATGCGCCTTCAGCCACGCCACGCGCTCCGCTGACCACAGGCGGCCTGTCGAGAGCGGTGCAGCGCGGTGCACGTTGCGCAGCGTCACCGACCCGCTGACCGGGGGCAGGTGCGCGAGGGCGGCTTCTCCGGCGGGCGTGATGCGGTATACGCCGCGCACGGGCCGTTCCAGTAATCCGC
This sequence comes from Deinococcus sp. QL22, assembly GCF_023370075.1. Taxonomy (NCBI): domain Bacteria; kingdom Thermotogati; phylum Deinococcota; class Deinococci; order Deinococcales; family Deinococcaceae; genus Deinococcus; species Deinococcus sp. QL22. Next base: position 105,438 of record NZ_CP097156.1, on the reverse strand, counting down.
GCCCGTACAGCCCTTTGACGTTGTCCCACACCCGCGCCGTCGTCCAGCCCAGTTCGGCCATAAGCGCTGGAACGCGGGCCGGCTCGCGTAGGGCCAGCAACACGGCACGGGTGTCTGCACCGTACACACCCCGAACACGGCTGGGAGCAGCATTCGTGGCGCTCATGGCTGCACCGCTGGGGCCTGTTCTGCCCGCTTCTTGCGCTTGCGCTGCGCTTTGCGCCTGCGGTTCTCTGCGCCCCGGCTACGGCTCATCACTGCTGTGACCACCACCCCGCCCACGCAGCGCACTACCCGCATGGAATCTGGCGTGACGGCGAGTCGTATCTCGAACTGGTCTTCGCTGCGGAACTGCAATTGCCCGTCCCGCAGCACCTCGTGAATGGCCGCTTCCGCTGCCTCGGAGGGAGAAACGTGCCAGCGTTGCATGGCCTGCGCCACGGCGTGTTCGGTCACGCGCCAAGTCTGGGGAGCGGTCATGGCTGCCGCCCCAGGTGCGCCCGCCGTGCTTCGCCCGCTTCCTCTTCCCGGCTGAGCTGGCTGCTGAGCATGGCCGCGCACAGCAAGGACACGCTGTTCAGGGTCACGTAGGCCCCACCCAACCACAGCCACCAATTCACCGCGCCGCCTGCTTTTTCGGGAAGAGGGCGTAGAAGTGGCGGTCGCCGTAAGGGATGCGCGTCGGCCCCAGCCCGGCCAGCAGCATTACCAGCTCCGCTTCTTCCGGGTGGGTGGTCGCGGGCGGGCGGCTGTTGAGGCGGGCGGCAAACTCTGTGGTGCCCAAATCTTGAAACCACATCTGCACCTCGTGATGGGACGGCACCCGCCAACTGCGCCCGGTGCGAACCACGTCGCGCTCCTTGAACCACCACGTCTCGCCGCATCCGGTGGTGAATGGCACGGCCCGACAGAGGAATTGAGCGTCCCCTGAGCGGCCATGCACCTGCCAGAAGGGCATCAGCTGGTTGCCCCGGTCGCACAGAATCCACGGCCAAGACTGGCGCACGATGTCCCCTACTTGAATGGACTCTTCCCGGAAGTCGAAGGAGAAGAGGGAAGGAGCGGCCAGCTGCGCCGCGCGGGGTTTTTGGCTGCTCATGCCACACCCGCTAAGAAGCCGCGCATGGCCGTGACGACCTGCCCAAAGCGGACGTCCTCTGCCTGCGTTTCCTCTGGCTTAGGCCAGGGCAAAGCCGCGTGCCAGAAGACGTTCTGCCAGCTCCACAGGCATTCCACTTTCAGGGTGTTGCCGCACACGACGGTGGCCGGAATGCCCCAGAGGGTGGTGTTGATGAACGCGCCGTAGCAGGAGCGGTCGGAGATGTCCTGCACGACCCAGCGGGTGTGCAAGGGATTGATGCCCTGATCGGCCAACGCCTCAGCAAAGGTGAGCACCATGCCGCCCGTGCCTGCGGTGGGCTCATTGCAGTTCAGGACTTCACCGGGCGTGAAGATGTGCGCGGCGTCAGGGGAAACCTGCAAGCGGGCCAGCAGGCACGAGAGGGCAAAGGGAGTAAAAAATTCGCCGCCCGAATCCCGGTCTAATTTGTGGTTGATCTCCATGTACAGCGGCCCCAGCAAATCCATATAGGGCCGGTCGTCCATATCCACCACCAGTTGCCGGAACGAGCGCACGACCACATCAAGGTCATGGGCGCTCAGCCCCTTGATGGCGTCCAGGTAGAGAGCTTCCTGCTGCCCACCGGTCAGGGCGCAGGCTCCAGCGGTCACCATGCGGCGGTAGGCCTCGGACACACGAATCTGCTTGACGTCCTGGAGGATGCGGGCAAACGGAAGTTTCAGTGGGTCGCCCAGGAAACCACGGGTGGACTGCTCGGCTCCGGCGTCGCGCTGGAAGGAACGGGCGAGTTTGGACGTCATAACGCACGCTCCAAAATCAGAATGGGCGAGGCGTGCGTCAGCCTCCGCCATGCGACGGGATTGATCCAGAGCGTTTCGGCCCGCTGGGCATTGGTTTGGGTGCGGGCTCCTGTGGCCACCGTCTGCCAGCCGGGCAACGCCGCACTGTAGTAATCGTTGGCGTAAGCGCTCAGCACGACTGGGCCGAGGTGGGCGCGGAGAACGTCCAGCAGCTCGTCATGCTGGTCGCGGCCCCGCATTTCGTGTTCATAGAGGCGGGAACTGCTGCGAATCTCGCTCAGGTAGGGCGGATCGACGTACAGCAGGACGTCTTTGCCTTGCGTCTGGGCAATCAGCTTGACGGCGGGCATCTCGCTGATCTGCGCGTCTTTCAGGCGGGCGGCAGCTTGCAGTACTCGCTCAGGCAGAATCTGCCAAGCCGTGACAGGAGACTGTCCCGCAACGTCCCGAAACCGCCAATTGCTGCGCACTGTGAGAGGTCTACGGCCAATCTGCTGCCAACTGGCCACGATCAGGCAACGGGCACGTTCGAGGTCAGTCAGGTCAGGCTGCTGGAGCTTCGCGTGCGCGTCGCGGTACTCGCCCTCAGCCCAGGGCGTGACGGAAAGCATCCCTGCCAGTGCAGCCCCTTGCTCGCGCAACACCCGGAACAGAGTCACGACGTTGCGATCCAAGTCGTTGATAACTTCTACGCGGGAAGGCTCTTTATTGAAAAAGACCGCGCCACTGCCGAAGAACGGCTCTACGTAGCAGTCATGGGCGGGCAGGTGGCCGCACACCCACTCGGCGATACGCCACTTGGCACCAGGCCAGCGCAGGACAGGAGCAAACTCACTCATGCGTCTACCCGCTTAAAGTTGATGTTCCAGACCCAGGGGTTGGCGTCCCAGCTGCCTTTCCCGTTCAACTGATCCCACTTCTGACGGAAGAGGTCTCGGCCTTCACCCCGATACTTGCTTTCAATCTGCCCCGCTGGAAACACACCTTCTGCACGCGCCTCTTTTTCGGAGAGGTGTTGGAGGCGCTGCACTTCGACACTGGTCAGCTCCAACGTGATCCGACTGGCCCAGCGCGGCATGTAGATGGGCGACATGCGCTTGCGCTCGCTGAACCAGCCCCAGGGGTCTTCGGTTCCGTCATACCAGGCAGCTTGTTGCCAACCCTGGAAATGCCCGGTCTCAATGATCGGCCCACGCTTCAGCAGGGAGCCGCCTTCCATTTCGAGAGGAATGACGCCGAGCGTGAATGCTTCACGCACCCACAGCCGGGCGGCACGCTTCATGCAGTTCGCTCCTGAGCCGTAGGGCGATTCCATGCCACCGGGGCCATACCAGCCGTCTTCTGCCGGCTCATCACTGTCGTCATCGTCAGGCGGCCAGAGCAACAGGTCGTCGTCGGCCTTGTACGCTGCCTCGCCAGACACGTAGTTGCACCAGTAATGGCGAGGCTCACTGACCCCGGAGTACGTGCCTACCGCGCCCCAGTAATAGGGGTAGGAATACGGCATATCGTCTTCGACAGGCGGCTGCGGCTTGATGAGTCTCCGCGTCTGGCTTTTCGTCCCCGCCAGGATGGCCTGTACCATTAGGGCGCTAAAGATGATGGGTTTGGCTTTGACTTCCGTTCGGACGCTCATGCCCCACGCCCCGGCGTGCTGAGGAAGTAGCGTCCGGCGTCCTGGCGTAGCAGCCCCTCGGCAGTGTCCAGCCCATCCTTATCTAGGGCCGACTTGCAGATACGCGGGTTCATCTTGCGGGTTTGGGCATGGCGCTTGATGATGTTGTCAGCCTCAGAGACCGTCACATTGCGGGTTTGACGGAGGATGCGGGTCGGGCTCATGCGGGCTGCCAGCAGAACGCGTCGCTGCCCGCGTCATACGTCACGCTGAACAGGTGGGCGGCTTCAGCGAGGTGCATCAGGGCCACCCGCAGGCTGACCGTCTGCTGGGCCGGCGTCGAACCGTCGGCCACCTGATCCTGCAAGGCCACCTGCGCCTCTGCGGCCGTCAGGATGCCCCGCGAGCGCACCAAGTTCCGCAGCAGGCTGAACAGGGGCAGCCCCTCTTGCATCAGCGTCTTCTCCACTCCGTCCAGCGGCACGCCCCCGCGCAGCCCCACCGAGCGGTGCAGGCCTTCGGGGAGGAGCGGCGCATCCAGGCGTTGCCACAGGTGCAGGCAGAACTCGTGCTGGTTCACCCACTGACTGGCCGGAGGCATGAGCTGCACGACGGTGGCGTCCGCGTCGAAATACTGCTCGCGCACCGCGCCCAGTTCCTCATAGGTGGGCAGGCGATCTTGACAACTTACGGAGACGTGTCGCCACTGGCCCTCGCCCGCGTGGTCTTCCTGCGGCGAGATCAGGAGTCTGAGGGGGCCATGTTGTACCGCCTGCGCGTCGCCCCATTCAGCGGGCAGAGTCAGGGGCCGGGCCGGAGCGAGGGCGGTCATTCCAGCCACTCCAGCTCGCCCAAATCCATGTACTCGCTGACTTTCCCCGGAGCGGCGCGCACGCCCACCGCGAACAGCAGGCAGCCCGTGACCAGCACCCCGGCCAAGGGCAGCAAATCCGCACGGGTCGCCCCGCCCAAACTCATCAAGGCCACCAGCGCCACCATGAAGCCCAAGGCCATTAGGGGGAAGGCCATTCGCCGCACCACGTTCGGGCGGGGACGATGGGGGAGGCGTTCGTGCAGGGCATAGACAGGCACGGGCACAGGCTGGGGCGTGGGCTGGATCTGGGTCATGGACGGGCCTCCGGGCGGGTGATGGGACGAGGGCGAGACAGCGAGCCAGTCAGGTGCGCCACGTCGTACAGGGTGAGTTGGCGGAAGGCCTCTTCTTCTGCGGGTGTGCCGAGGGTGTCAGGGTCGTCATGCAGGACTTTCCAAGCGTTGAACAGCGCCAAAGCCACGGCAGGGTTTTTCTGATGGGGATCAGGTGCCGGTGCAGGCTGCCGGAAGCGGAGGGGCCAGATCACAGCAAGACGTCCGACAGGGGCGCAGGTTCCAGGCGGCGCAGCACAGGCAAGGTGAGGTCACGGACAGGCGGCTGGGCGCTGGCCTGCACCTCCGCCACTGCTCGGCGCAGAATTGCCAGTTGCGCCTGGTTGCGCCGGGCATGCTCGGAGAGGACGGGTTCAGCCCGCGTCATGCGCCTGCCGCCTGCCGAATCAAGGCGTCGATCTGGGCGGTGAGGTTGGACTTGAAATCCACCGTGCCCAGCGCGTCGTGCAGGTCAAGCTGTGTTTCGACTGGCAGGGGATGAGGCAGCGCGGCGGTATAGGTCAGGCTGAGGGTGACCGTCACGGCCCGGTCATCCCGGATGCAGGTCTTGATCAGGTAACCGCTCTCGACCATGACGGCGGGGGCAGGGGAGACGGTCATGCACGGGCCTTGGAAGCTCGGTAAGCCGTGCGGGCGGGCACAGGTTCGTCGATGTCCCCGTGCTTCCAGTCCAGCGGCTGCGTGGCGATGTAGAAATAAATGAACTCCGGTTGCTGGGTGGCGAATTGCACCCGTGCTCCTGCCCAGGCCACCGCCGCGATCTGCACCGCTTGCAGGGCGGGCATGTCCCAACGGCGCAAGATTTCCTTGGCGAGCGCGTCCGGGTCATTCACCGGCACGCTGTCCTCACCCAGGCCCACGCGAAGGTCAGAGAAAAAGGCGAGGCGGGGCGTGGGCGTCTCGGCGGGGCCTTCTTCATCACAGCTCCAGCACGTCCCGTGGTTGTCCAGCAGTCGCCCGCAGGCGGGGCAGTCGTCCGGCTCGAAGCTCACGCCTGCACCGACTTCACGCTGTACCCCTGGAGGCTCCGGGGCTTGATGGTGAGGATGTACGTCCGGGTACTGACCTCAATGCGGTGCTGCAACTTGATGCCTGCGCGGTCTGCCCACACGATGTACTGGCTGAGTGCGTCATGTGAAGGAATCCAGCTCAGGCCATCTGCGGAGAGCTGGAGCTTCAAACGCACCTCGCCCCGAGCTACCAGCAGCGCCAAGGGGCCAGCAGCGAGGTCGGTCAGCGCGGCGTTGACGTGCTTGATGCACTCGGGGCCAACTTCACCGATGCCCAGGACGACCGTGCCAGGGTTGCTCAGCTTGATGCCGCAGCGGGCGCAGCAAGTGGCGGGGGTGCGGGGGGTGGTCTTGCGGGTGGGGGTGATTTCACGCATACTTAGCTCCTTCCGGCCCTCGCTTGCGTGCTTCTCAAGGCATTTGCGCTTGCGGGGGCTGGCCCTTTTTGGTGTCGATAGTGTAACAGATGGATACACAGTGTGCAAACTGTGTATCATGCCGATATGCATACCAACGAGGGTCTCCCACCAACTTGGTCAAATGTGTCCACGTCAAACCTTTTGGTGGGTCAAGATGGGGAATCCATGCCTCTGCCACTGCACGACCCCGCCGCCTTCGACGCGCTGCTCAACAGCGGTCAACAGGTCGAATGGTGGTCTGCGCCAGAGGACGAAGCGATCAGCATGGTTCGGCGCACGCAGTTGGCGTTGGCCAAGGCCAACCCGCAGGAGTGGGGCGCCTTATTGAACGCACTTTCTGACATCACGGCGTATCCAGCACAGGGCGTCCGCATGCTGATTCAGGTGGCTCTGCGGCTCTATGACGACGTGCTGGCGGCCAGGGTTGAGATCACTGGGCACAGTCCACTTGAACTGGAGAACACTTGTCTGGTGCACAGCGCCTTAGGAATGGCGGCAGTCCAGCGCAAGCAATACCAGCGGGCTCAAGAGCACCTGATGGTGGCCGTGACTCTCGCCCAGTCCTTGGGGCTGCAATACCGCCTGCAGGCTCTGGAATTTGAGTGGCAGCGGGTGCGGAATATCGTTGGCTTGGCCGATCCAGCCAAGCTCAAGCTGATGCTGATGCGCCCGATGTCCAGCCAGCGGCGCAACTTCGGTCAACGCACCCTGGCCGGGTCATTCATGTCGCTGGGAGCCTACGGAGATGCCCTCATGGCGCTGGGCACCCATGACAACGACACCGTTCATGACGCAGGTCTACGAGAGTTCCTGCATGTTCTCTGTATGTTGCCGCCCGCCCGCTCTTCTGATGACGCCCTGCTGAGCCCAAACGATTCATGGTTCCAGTTGGCGACCGCCCTGCGCGGGCTGATCAACAAAGAAGAGGTGCCCGATCTCAGTGCCATTGAATATGAGCCACAAGCCACCTATGCCCGTCATATGGCCTCGTCCGCCATGAAGCGTGTCCCAAAGCTAGCTGGAGCCGCGCTCCATCTTTTGGGCGACACGCCCCCACTCAGCCCAGATCAGGGCGTGCCCTGGGCCTTGCTGGGGCTGTCAGCGGCGGCAGATGGAGTCCCCATCCCGAATAGCTTGAAGCGGATTCAAACCCTGGAAGAGCAGTTGCCCCGGCTGCTGGCCTCTGCAGAACTTTCCAGAATCTACCGCCTCTATATGCCTGAGCAGCTGGTTCTGCTGATGCTCAGCCCGCTCGCCCCCTTGGCGCAGGGCTGGCACCTCAACGGGCAGGCCCTGTTGTGCGGCCAGACCGTCATTGCGGGTTCAGAAGAGATCAAGCTACCGGGCCGCACGGGGCGTACCGTGGTTCTGGAAGCCATCGGTATCGCGGAGCGGGATGAGCTGGCACGCTCTGAGCGCAAGCGCCTGCAAGAGGGTCTGGCCGCGTTTGGCGGTGAACGTGTCGTCAATCTGGGCCGCGTGCTCCGAGCTTATGGGCTGATTGCCAGCAGTCTAAAAGCAGCAGGCGAGCCCGTCCGGCACGCAGAATGGGCGCTGAGCATCCAGCGCATTGAGGACATGTTATCTCCAGACGTACAGAGTGTGCTTTCCTTGCACCGTCCCGAATACCTATGCTAGGTGGCGTGAAACCATTTCTTAAGGCGTTGGTTCTCTTTGGTGCCCTCTTGAGCGCAGTTGCGGCTGCCGCCCCCCTGGCGACGGTCTCTGCCCCACCCGCCAATATCGTGCAAGATCCCTGCCCCTGGTGCCGACCCTGAGTTCTGGCCTGACCTAATTTTTGTTACGCTTTTGTTACGCATAGAAATTTGAACTGTTCTAGTATTGGGCGACACAGTGAGGTGAGCCCAGAGAATGTCGCATCAGCTACAGTCACCAATGTCGCGGGAAGAAGCAGATGTTTTGGCAACAGCACATGCCTTTCGCCGCGAAATCAAGCAGGGTGCGATCATCGCGCATTTTGATACGCCAGAACAGCGTACAGCCGCCGCAGAAACCCTCCGTGCCAACCGCATGAAGCTGTGGCGAGAGACCAACGCCCCCCCAACGAATTAAAAGTGGGCGGAAAGCAGCGTTCCCAAATGCTCTCCGCCTGCCCGTTCCAACATCAGCGCATTCACCGAGTACAGGCGACCGTCTTCCAGGCGGATGACCTGCATTTTGCCATCGGTCACATTCGGGTCAATCCGAACCAGCGTGCCAGCGGGTAAGGGGATTTCGCCCACCATCGGAGCGCTCAGCCGGATCTCAATGACTTCGGACACTTTCCGGCCATGTCCCTCAGGGAAGGGGCGGAACGTTCTAAATGTTGTTTTGGCATCATCGGGGATCCCCAGCACTTCCCACGCTTCCCAGTCCGTCAGTCCCATTGCGGTGATCAAGCCTTCAGCCCGGTCTTGGGGCATGTAGGCAAGATCGATCACTCGGCCCTCAGGGTCTAGTGCTTCGCCCCCCAGATATCGGTACAGCTGCTGGCGGCTCATGCCCGAGGCCGTAGCGAAGGCAGTCACAGGGACTTTATGTAAATCAAGCCAGTGTTTGAGAGCCTTGCCTCGGTCAGCAGCTGTCTCAATGGAGAGGGGACGGGGGGTTACGGAACGGGTACGGTATCTGGTCACGGTGTAAGCCTCTGCAAAGCTTGCATACAATGCGCTTCTTTGCTGCTTGCAGTGTTTATCGTAGCATCAGATCCGTCAAATTTTGCTCTGTATTGTCCACTGCGACACTTTTGTGTATCGGGTGGTTACACTAACCCTTGCTCTTTGTGTAACCACCCGATACACTGTGTGCATGCAGCGTAACCAAAATTACCGTCCAAACGGCAGGCGCTTGCTGGAGCTGCGGATGGCTCGTGATCTCACGATGGAAGATGTTGCACTTGCCGCAGAGATTGATAAGCGCACGCTCGTGGAGTACGAAGACGGAACACGGGGCGAGAAGTTCCAGTACAACCAATTGCGCCACCTCGCTGACTTCTACGAAGTGTCTTTCGAGAGCCTGTTGCAACCCATCGAAACCTCTGTGGCCTTCGCCTCTGTCTGATTCCAGGCAGAGGTTGTCTTGTTTCGATCTCGTTACTGAACTGCCTCACGCATACGCCGGAGCCACCCATGACTGAGCAAAAGCCCTCACCGCCACTCTCCCTACATGCCTTCAATCATCAACGTGGCAAGCAGGGCTCCCGTTTCTGGGCAGGTCGTTCCGCCCTCTTGGGCCGGGCCTTCTTGCGCGTTGATCAGCTGCGTCATGACGTTTTCAATGCTGAGGTCGCGGCCCGATTCACTGAGAACCATCTGTTGCAGGTTCACGACGATGTCCGCGACGTGGCTGCCGTTTTCCGGGCAGGCGGCATCAAGGCGGGCCAGCAGGGAGGCGATAGCGGGGTCGTTGGGATCGCGGTCGGCCAGGATCGCCAGGTTTTGTGCGGGGGTGCGTTCCGTGGTGGGGGCGGTCACGGCGGGGGCAGGAGGCGGCGCGGTGGACACGGTGGCGGGCGTTCCGGGGAGATTGAGGCTCGTAACGGTGAAGAGCAGCAGGGCCAATCCGGAGGCCAAGCCCCAGCCCGCGGCGCGAATGGGTTGGCGGGCGCGGGTGCGGCGGATCAGGAGATTGGTGTTGTAGATCAGCAGCGCGATGGCGAGCAGGGCAAAGATCAGCATTCCTCAGCGTACCGCGCCCGCCGCCTGCCTCTGACTGCACTTGCCCACGCCGGAGCCTACCTATGACTGAAGCTGCCCCCGTGCCCACCGACATTCTGATTGAGGCTCACAGCACGCTGCGGCATCACGTGTCCTTCCCCGCAGTTGCTGGCGTGCCCAGTGGACGGGTGACGTTCGAGACGGATGGTCGGATGAATTCCGCCGAGGCGGTGGTGCACGCCATGAAGCTGTTGCAGGTGCTGTACCGCCACGGCGCGACCAACCCTGAAGCTCTGAGCCTGCTGCTGAGTGCTTTCGGCCACTTGCCCAAGCCAGACGCTGTGCGCTCGCCCCTAGAAGAAGTGAGGATCAAATGACCACGTCCCCACTTCCTACTTCCACCTCGCTGTCCTTTGACCTGTACGCGCCGCACGAGCTGCATACCCGACTTGACTTCACCTTGACCCTGCCAGACAGCCTGTCGGCCCGCGCCCGCTTGCGGCTGACGCACGCGCTGGCGATGAGCTTAGAAGCTGTAGTGGACGCAGAGCTTCAACGCATTGCTGCGGAATTGGATAGCCCGGTTTCCGAACAGCAATTGCTGGCCCTTGGAAGCGACGAGAGTGCAGCGGTCTTGCAGCAAGGCCCCGACGCGGTCGCTGACCTCATGCGTCAAAACGGCGTGGCTGAAGACCAGATCGGCGCTTTCCTCGCCCAGCAGTGGCCCTCCAGCCCAACGAACGCCGCCCCCCAATCTGTGCTCGAACACAGCCCGGAGGACGACGACCTACACACCTTGCTGAAAACGATGGCTCGCAAACTCAACAGCCTGCACGACCGCGTCACCACCCTTGAAGGGCTAGGAGAGTGAGCGAGTCAGTCTGCGAATCGTTTCGTCTGGCATTTTTTCTGACTGCTTCAGTGCCGACCGCAGCAGTTCAGTGGCTTCTTCTTGGGTCATCAGCTCTTTTTCGACCAGCCGTTGCACGACAACCTGAACGGCGATCCACGCCGCCTCTCCTCTTTTTTGTTGAGTCATGTTGAGTTTCACCTCCTTTCGCCCAGCCTAGCGCGCCCCCACGTCCCCTGGAGGACTTATGAGTGAATCACTGGACTTGAACCTGACGCACGCTTCTCTTGGAGAGCTTCAAGGCGGCGGCATCGGCTATGCCATCGACCAGGCGCTTGGAGACGCCATGCGCGATTGCCACGCTCGCCCCGCGCTCGCCAAGCCTCGCAAGGTCACCATCACCGTCACGCTCACGCCCACCAGCACCGGCATGGACATGGGCACCCCAGTGATTAACGGCGTCGGCGCCAAGGCGGACGTGAAAATCGCGCTGCCTTCCCGCGCAGGTAACGAGGAATTCTTGGGCGTCAGCATGGGCGTCGGCCTGGACGGCACGCCGGAGCCCAAAGCCGTCTTCACGCAAGTTCCGCTGCTGCGGGCTGGGAGTAATTAATGACGCAGGTTGACGGCGGGGCCATCCGGGAAATTGAACGTCTGGTGCAGAACGGGCAGGAAGCCTTCACGGTGCACGGCGAAGAGAAGGGCGTCTACTTCATTCGCGACGCGGCGGGCAATGCCGAGCGCTTCGAAGCCAGCCTTGACACCCATTCCACGACCGTGCTGGATCTGGCGACCCTGAAGGCCCTCGCGGTGGCCGAGCATGACGACACCGATCTCGACGGCGTCTACGTCACCTATGACGCTGCCTTGGTGCAGTCGTCTACCCACAATCACCGCTGGTACGCCACGCTCGCCCTTCCCACGCACCCCGCCTTCGCGCAGATGCAGAAGTGGAAGTCGCTCACCAACATCAGCCAGAAAGACCTCGTGCGCCTGCTGCGCACCGAACTGAGCGAGTACGTCGATCCCACCGTGATCGCCAAATTCGCCACGCTGAAGTTCACCTCAAACTCCGAAGGCACCAGCTCCGTACGCCCGGCCAGCACCGCGCTTGACACCCGGATCGTGCGCCAGGTGCAGGCAGATGCAGGCGGCGACGTGCCGGAAACCATCAAGTTTCATGTGCCGGTCTATGACATCCCTGAAGCACGGGGCGATCAGTACTTGATCACTGTCTATGTGGAATACGACCACGATCAACAGAAGTTCCAGTTGCTGGCCGTGCACAACGAAGTGCGGGCCGCGCAGGAAGCCGCGGTCAAAGAAATCATCGACGACCTCACGGCCCACGCCTCCAGCCAGTGGCCCGTGTACTTCGGCAAACCGGTCTAACACCCCTCAGCGTTACGACGATGGCCGTCCGTCGCTAATCCCGGCCACCATCCCCCCAGTCTTTCAGCCCTTGCTTCTTTTGGGCGCGGTTCATGACAGCTCTTGTAGGCGGGAACTCCCACCGCCAAACAGCCAGGGAACACGGCCCGCCGAGATTCGGTATAGGCAGCCGTCGTCCGACCCCATGCCGAAACAGCCGTTGCCCGCGCCGTGAGGCTGCTGCACCGGAGAGCATCAACCCATGTACCCCGCGCCCTGAGATTTGATTCAGGGCGCGTCTGATCTGGCGAGCTGCCCCCGCCCTGGTGCAACTCCAGTGCAGATCCCCGGAGGCCCCATGAAGAAAGGAATTGCCCTGATCGCCTTCGGCGCAGTGGCCCTGTTCGCCCTGCCCTTCGCGGCGGTCAAGTATCAAAAGACCTTCGCGACGACGACCGCCTCAGACCGCGCACGCACAGAGGCGCTGACCACCGACCGGGCGCTGGCAAACTCCGAGCGCTTTTACGACCTCGCAGGCCGCTTCGACGTGCGGGTCGCGCAGGTGCAGGCCATCAAGGATCAACTCGCCCTAGTGACCGATCCCGACGAACGCGCCCGTCTGAACGTGGACTACGGCGGGGTACGCAGCTCCTGCCTGGACGTGGCCGCCCAGTACAACGCCGACGCCCGCAAGACCACCCGTGCAGGCCTGCGCGACGCCCAACTCCCCGAGTCGCTTGACGCGGCCCGCTGCCCCTGAAGGTGCCCATGAAGACATCCCTCCTGATCACCTGCCTGCTGCTGGGGCTCACCGCCTGCGCCCCTGAAACCCCGGCTACGGTTAAACAACAACAATCCAGTCAAGCCGAGGCCGCCGCCAACAGCTTGACCTTCACCGGCAACGCTGAGATTGAGAACATCAAGAAGCGCCTGGAGCTCACCAGCAAGCCCGGCGCACTCGGCTACATCGTGCTTCTGAACCAAAGCGGACAGCCGGTGGCCTACCACGCGGTCAAAGGCAAGGTCACGTCCAGCGGGAAACGACTGACCCGCACAGATGAGCGCTGGAGCACATCCAGCAGCATCGGCTACCGCCCCGCCGCCAGCGATGAAGGCACGTTCGGTTCCTCTGACCCGTACATCTACTTCTGGGATGTCAGCGGGCGCTACGTGCAGTGGTCAGGACAGTACCTGTACAGCGATCAACCGATTCGTCTGCGCGTTGAACCCCTCGTGATCTCGGCCCCAGTGGTCAAGAAGTAACCCCTCACGCCCCTGTGCCTTGGGGCGCGTTCTGGGAGGTCAGGCCTTGTTCAGGCCGGTTCGATTCCGGCCCTTCCCTCGTCCGCTTTCGCCTTTCGCCTCTTCCCCGCCACACCGTCTTTTCGTTGCCTCTGGCGGGCAGCCTCGTCGCTTCCGGGGGAACACCGAAGCCCCTCTGTAGTCACAGAGGGCGGGCTTGATGGCCCACGATCACGTAGCAGGCCGCGCAGGCTGGGCATGATGGAACATGACCTAGAACCGCGCAGCTCGTCGGACTGGACGCACACCAGCGCCGAGACTGTGAGGTGTAAACCGGGCCACGGTGCAGGCCCACTGTCCGCCCGCACTGCCCCGAGTTGGGGCGCTTCTCTCTGAGGTGGGGCAGACGTTGCGCACCTGCTCCACTGTTTCACCCTTCTGGCCTGCATACAGGCCCCAACTACAGCGGCATCCGGCCCGACAGGGACGATAAATCTGAGATTTCTGTGCTAAATTGGAACGGCAATGCCCCCACGCCGCGTCAACGGCTGGGAGCGTGGCAAGCACCTGTAGGAGGGTGTTGCAGCATGGAATCTACCATGACCCCCAAAAGACATAAAGCCTTTGTTGTTCGGCTTTATCCCAACGCGGCACAGACGGAGCGCATCAACCGCACGCTGGGCTGTGCCCGGTTTATCTACAACCATTTTCTTGCTCGCCGGATTGAAACGTACCGTCAGGACGGCAGGGGTATGACCTACGCCGCAACAGACAAGGCGCTGACCCTGCTTAAACGCGAAGAAGGAACAGCTTGGCTCGCAGAGGTGGATAAATTTGCGTTGCAACAATCGTTGCGCGACCTTGAGCGTGCGTACCAGAATTTTTTCCGCACCCTGAAGCAGTCCGGCAAGAGAGCCGGGTTCCCGAAATTCAAGAAGAAAAGCACGGGGGAGGCGTACCGTACCCAGTTCAGCAACAACAATATCGAAGTGAGTGAGGGGCGTATCAAGCTCCCGAAGTTGGGCTGGGTCAAGACCAAAGGTCAACCCGGAATCACGGGTAAGCTTCTGAACGTTACTGTCAGACGCATCCACGAGACCCATTACGAAGCTTCCGTTCTCTGCGAAGTCGAAATTCCCTACTTGCCTGATGCACCCCGGTATGCAGCGGGCGTGGATGTCGGCATCAAAGATTTTGCCATCGTCTCCGATGGACAGGAGTTTAAGCATCATGCCAATCCCAAATATTACCGATCCGCCCTAAAGGTTGTCCGCAAAGCTCAGAAAACCCTCTCTAGACGAAAGAAAGGCAGTGCGCGATACGGGAAAGCGAAAACCAAGCTGGCTCGAATCCACAAGCACGTCGCCAACAAACGTCAGGACTTCTTGCAGAAGCTCACCACCTCTTTGATTCGTGAATACGAGATCATCTGCACCGAACATCTCAAGCCCAGCAACATGGTCAAAAACCACCGCTTGGCTCTGAGCATTACCGACGCAGGCTGGGGAGAATTTATCCGGCAATTGGAATACAAGGCGACATGGTATGGACGACTGATCTCCAAAATCAGCCCCTACTTTCCGTCTAGCCAGCTGTGCCATGACTGCGGATTCAAAAATCCCGAAGTGAAAAATCTTGCCGTCCGTGAATGGACTTGCCCAAACTGCGGTGAGACCCATGACCGAGACGAGAACGCCGCACTCAACATCCGGCGTGAAGGCTTGGTGGTCGTCGGGATGCCGAACACCTTAAACGCTCATGGAGACCGTGTGAGACCCGCGAGTTTGGGCAATGGTCTGCGAAGTGAGAATCACGCGACTCCCGTCGTGTGAAGTTCAATCCCACGGCTGGCCACCCACAAGGAGCCCCCTTGACCACCCCGATAGATCGCCTCTGCACCCTGCCCTCTGCTGACGCCGCCGCGAGACTCATGACGCCGAACGCTGCGGGGATCCGGGCACAGGCCGCCTTCCACTTGGAGGGCGCGTTCAAGACAGTCATCGCACCTGCTGCTCGGAAGGGGCGCACCTCGGT
Source organism: Deinococcus sp. QL22 (assembly GCF_023370075.1). Classification (NCBI taxonomy): domain Bacteria; kingdom Thermotogati; phylum Deinococcota; class Deinococci; order Deinococcales; family Deinococcaceae; genus Deinococcus; species Deinococcus sp. QL22. The sequence continues at coordinate 90,193 of NZ_CP097156.1, read as the reverse complement.
CGTCCTGGCCTTCGACATAGCGCAGGTTCAAGACGCGGCAGAGTTGGCCTCGAACGCGGGCTACTCCGTCACACTGCTCAAGTGGCGCGGCAAATCCACGGGCCGGATTCAACTCGTCTGGCCGGAACGTCCCCGCCTGCCCATGACGCGGCCCTATCCCCGCCGCTCGCCTATTCGGCACGCTACCGACCCCGAGTGCACATTCTGGTGGCGCATGAAACGCTGGCTGGGGGTTACCAGTCCCGATTGACCGCTTTCTCGCCCTGTCTCGCGTAGTTCACATAGGTTTCTGAGGTGGTGATGCTGGCGTGCCGGAGATGATCTCGCACCGCCAGCACGTCTTTGGTTTCCTGATAGACCCGCGTGCCCGCCGTATGGCGCAGGCCGTGCACCTGCCGCCCGTCGTAGCGCACGCCCGCCCGCTCACAGAGTTTGCCGATGCGGTCTTCAATGGCCCGGCGGTTCCGCAGCGTGATCACGTGCGGCTTGTAGCTGGGGGTCATCTCAACCCAGCGTTTCAGAGCAGCCTCCGTCCGTCTGGAGAGGGGCACCTCCTGGCGCTTCTGCCGTTTGCCGGTGACCACCAGATACGGGGTGTCACCGCCGAAGTGCAGGTCGGCCCGGAGCAGTGTGGTCATCTCGGTGGCCCGCAGGCCGCAGTCGGCTCCCAGCAAGATCAGGACCGCGTCTTCCTCATTGGCCTCCGCGAGGAGTTTTCGGACGTCTGCATCTGGGTAAGGCTTTCTTTTCTGCCAGGCTGGTACCGGGTCAGTGGCTGCCCGCACGTCAGTAAATGGCGCGGCATCGGTGGCCCCAGCCCAGCGCAGGGCAGCAAACACGGCACGCGCTCCAGCGAGGCGCACCCGGACGCTGGACGGCGCGAGGCCCAGTCCTTCTAAGTGCCGCACGAAGGCGTACCCATCATTGGGGCGGGGACGCAGGAAAGACAGGCCTGAAGTCTCCCCCCAGGCCAGGAGCACCCGCAAGCCTATCGCGTAAGCCTCCAGCGTCTGGGCACTGACCCGTGCGCCGCGTCCACCTCGCATGACCAGGAATGCTTCGGTGACGGCCCACAGTCCGGCCTCGTCCCGGTCGCGGGCGGCCCGGATGGCTTCTTTGCGTAGCGCTTCCGGATCCAGCAAGGCGAGACGTTCGGCTCGGGCCTGGAGGGTGAGATTCGAGGCCATCAGTTCGAGCGTCATGTTGCTCAGCATAAGCCGGGGCGGGGGCTGAATCCCTTGTCCGGGGTGGTCAACGAGACACCCGTAACGGTAATTATGCGAAGTCTCATGAAGATTCAGGCCAAGTACCACGTCCATCGGAATCCCGATCCACCCCTGAGGTGACCCCCATGACCATTCCCCCCACCCACCCCCAATCTCTCAGCCCGGTACTGACATGAGTCCCGAATACACCGGACGCCTGCACGAGGCCTTGGGCATCCTCGGGGTGGAGGTTCGAACCTTCGAAGAACGGCAGGGCGGCTGGCTCACTAAATTTGAGCGGGTCACCAACCTGTTCCGACAAGGACCCACACATGCTGACGTTGCCCGCGTCCTGACGCTGAGCGTGAACGAACAACTGGTCACCGAAGAGAACATGGAAGCGAGTGACCGCGCCGATCTTGAAGCCTTGGCTCTGGCGCTGAACAACCTGCACGTCCAGATGGATGCGGGACAACCCACTGGGCTCACCCAAGATCAACTGGATCTCGGCCTTGTGTGCGCGGTCTACACCCTCGAAAGCCACTGGGGCGGCGGTCCTCTACCAGACGGTCTCAGCCTGCCTGACCTGCTGACGACCATCCCCAGCGTCATGCTCCTGGTGCTGCGACTCCCCGAACTGCCGCGCGCGGATGGGCAGGCCAGCGCGTGAGCGACCCAGACCTAGAAGCCGAAATCACCCTCACGATGCTGGCGGCCACCAGCCTGATGCTCGACCAGCTCCAACGCTTCGGCGACCTGACCTATCCCGCCACCGCTGAAAACATGCTCCGGCTGCGCGACGATCTCGAAGGCCTGTCCCTGATTGCAGCGCCGCCCGCACTGACACCAGACGATCTGAACACCGTGTTCGTGAATCTGGTGTCAGTGCGAACCCTGCACGACTCACTGAAGGGCCGTGACCTGCCGGTGAGGGCCATTCCCGATCTGTTGGAGGCGCTGAGCCTGCCGCGTCTGGAATCGGCCCTGAACTACACGCTGGACGCCATCGACCGAGGCGCGGGCCTACGGGTAGCGAGCGCGTAGACCCCCTCCCCCCGCCAAGGCTTTTACAACAACAGAACCTCAGCATTCATCGCTAGGGCAAGGAGCTGACGCTTATGACTGAACCGCTCTCTGACCTTGTGCCCATTCATCAGGAAGGCGATCAACTGTGGGTGGACGCCCGTACGTTGCATGCCTCCCTTCAAGTGGGCCGGGACTTCAGCAATTGGATTCGGGGCCGCCTGGAAGAATCGGGCGCCACCGAAGGAGAAGAATTCGTTGTGCTGGACGGCTCGCCCGTTTTGGCGAGCGGCTTTAACCCTACGCCCCGGCGCGACTACTGGCTGAGCATTGACCTTTCCAAAGAGCTGGCGATGCTGGAGCGCAGTCCCACGGGCAAGAAAATTCGGCGATATTTCATTGAGGCCGAGAAGCGCTACCGGCAACAGGTACTGGCGCTCCCCAATTTCAGTGATCCAGTGGCGGCGGCCCGCGCCTGGGCCAATGAGATGGAAGGTAAGCGCCAGGCCCTCGCCGCCCAAGCTCAGGCCGAAGAGCAGGTCGCGCTGCTGGCACCCAAGGCCGAACAGTTTCAGGCGCTGATGGCCACCGAGGGCAGCTACAGCGTGTCCGATGCCGCCAAGCTGCTGGGCACGGGCGAGAGACGTCTTTTCCAGCTGCTGCGAGACCGTCAGATTCTGATGGATGCTAATCGCAGCGGTGCAGAGCACCACAACATCCCGTACCAGAAATATCTGGACGCTGGTTACTTCGACGTGATCACCCGGCCTCGCCCCGACGGCAAAGCGGTGACCTACACGCCCCGGATCACGCCGAAAGGACTAGCCTGGCTCGATCGCAAAATGCGGGAGGAAAAGCTCCTACCCATGCCGCCTGCCCTGCCTCCCGGCTCGGGTGCCCAGGCATGATGACGGCCCTGTTTCTGTTCCTGACCATTCTGTCCGTGTCACTGGTTGTTGGGTTGAGCCTTGACCTGCGGGCTGAGATCAAGCGACGGAAAACCGCTGAGGCCCAGCTGGAAACCAGCAACCAGCAAGCCAAGACCCTGGCCCACGACTTGTCGGTTTCCCAGCGGGCAAACACCCGCCTGACCAATGAACTTGCCTTTGTGCGCAACACGCAGGCGTTCACGGTCACGCAGACCGGACCTGATGGCTGGAGCCTGAAAGACATCCTCAACGATCGGCGGACGTCATGAACGATCCACCCCTGACTGACCTGCAGCAGGAGCAGTTCGCCACGTTCATGCGTGAGCGGTTGCCGGTGCCCAAAGGGGCCAAGGAGCACCGGCTGTACACCTTCACCGAGTACAGCAACCGCGTGCTGGGCCGCAAGCTCCTGCACTGGCGCGGACTGAGGATGAGCGAGGCGCAACAGGTGATGGCAGCGGTGAAAGCGGAGTACCCGAAGCAACCCCAAAACGTAACGGATGTGAGCTTTAAGTGATACGCTGAGCGTAACCGAGTAGGTCAACTTGAGCAGGATGACCAAAAGGCGAACGCCCCAGTGCTGGAAACACTAGAGCGTCCGTACAACAAAGGGTTTTTAGCAGAGGCCCTTAACACCTGGCAGATCCCTTACGGGATTACGGCCTGCACCTATGTTAGCCGACATGGGCGCTAGGGTCAACGTATCCAGAGCGTTGATCTACCCCCTGTGAAGGGAGGCCCTCAATTTTCGGCCCTGAGGACACCACAGTGAGCACCAAGCGAGACACGTTCAAAGTCGAAGACAGCCGGGATGATCTCCCCTTTCAAATCCACTGGGAATTGGATGACGCCCCCCTCAGTGTCTGGGCTTTCCGGGTGTACGCCCACCTGGTTCGCCGCGCAGGAAAAAACGGGGAAATCTTCCCGTCGTATCAAAGTATCGGCGAGGCCTGCTTTCGGGCCACAAACGGCCCTGAGGCCAGCCCGTTAACCTTGCGCAACAAGGCCATGCTTGCCATGAAGGAACTGGTCACCGCGGGTTTGGTTATTAAACAGAACCGCAGCAAAAAGGGCATGAAAGAGCACGACACCAATGTCTACACCCTGACCCCTCGCCGCCAGTGGTTGGATGAGCTCAAAGCACGACGCGCCTCACTTGAAGAGGCAACTGAAGCGGCTCAAGTGCAGCGGCAAGCTGACGCAAAGGCGGCAAAAGGTGGCACGCCCACCGTGCTACCTAGCACGCCCACCGTGCTACCTAGCACGCCCACCGTGCTACCCCCTAGCACGCCCAGCGTGCCACCTAGCACGCCCAGCGTGCCCAAAGTTACTTCAACTGAAGTTCTTCAATCTTTTGAAGTTAATTCAATTGAAGCACCATCGCAGGAGCCGGAAAGCCCGCTCATCAGTTCACCGATCAGCGATGCCGCTGCTGCCTTTTCGCCTAACGGCTCCAACACCACCCCGGCAGAGCATTCAAACCCGGAAGGCGGCGATGACCTGCCCGAGTTCTTTACAGGTTCCTCTCAGGAGCAAGGCAAGCCAGAGAATGGCACCACGTCATCTGAAACTGTTCCGGCGGGCGGCCCGGCGCCGAAATACGCGATTCTGGGACTGGCGGCCATTCCTCGCACTGTGTTGAATGCTCGCCCTGCCCGTGATCCCGAGCGCATGCCCCAACTCCGCGCCCTACTCAGTGCCAGCCATAAGAGCCGTCTGCCTCATCTGATGGCTCAGCTCGCTACCGCCACCCAGACGGGCGGCCTCCCACGTGACCTGCTTACCCGCCTGACCGATGAGGAACTGACGCTGGCTTCGGCGGCGGCCAAGCTGGATGCGGGCAACCCAGGTGGGTTCGCCAAATTCAGCACCCTGGCGCTCGACCGACTGATCGGTGCGCCGATCACGCAGGCCATTATCGAGGGCGCAGCATTCAGCGTCCCCGCGCCTCAGGGCCGCGCCTACGACGTGAAGAACGAACCCGCCCGCGCTTCTGTTGAGCAACCCGCTGAACCTGTTGAAGCTGCGCCCCGCGTGGATTTTTCCAAATATCTCGGCCTCTGGGAGCTGAGGGCCAACCCGAATCAGGTGGTCGATGTGGTGGAAGTCCAGGAGCGCCCCGGCAGCACGCCGCTGCTGCATCTCAAGACCGAAGACACCCTGAGCGTCACGGACATCACCCTGAAGTACCGCCGCCCCGCTTACGCTGCCGATTAACCCCACATGCCCGCTCTGGCCCGCGCCAAGGCGGGCAGAGGACGCGCCCATGCCCAAACGCAAGATGAAAATTCCCACCTATCAGCAAACGCATCCGCCTGAACTCGCGACTATTGAAGCCCTAGAAACCGCAGGCCTGCAACCCGCCGAGGGCCAACTGGTGGCCGCCCTGTTCCGCTTTAGGGGGCCGAATATGGAGCGCACCTCGGCGTTGTACGCCACAGCCGATGCGGTGCCGTTCAAGGTCAAGGAACCCAAATGACCCTGCCCGTGCACGAGCGGATTCCGGACGGCCTCAACCACCGCACCGGCCTGAAGAATTTAGGCGTGGTGCCGGTGGGTCAACCGGTAGCCAAGTATCGGTATCGCACCCGGAAGGGGTATCTGACCTGCGAGCTGTACGACGTGACGCAGGTGCGGCCAGTCGATCCCATGCGGGTGGCCGCAGGTCTCCAGGCCACCGAGACCCGGAAGTTGGCAGAGAAAGCCCGCCGACAGGCTGCATGCGCCCAGGCTGAACAGGACGCCCTGAAGATGTACCAGCACGCGGTGGATCGCGCGGTCAAGCGCTTCCGGTTCTGGCATGACGACCCTCAGACCGGGTACCTGGACACCGAGACGACTGGCCTCTCCGGACAGGTGATTGAGGTTGCCCTGGTGGACCGGCACGGGCACATGCAGTTTCACAGTCTCGTCCGGCCCACGATTCCGGTGGAGCCAGAGGCGCAGGCCGTGCATGACCTGAGTGACGCGGAGCTCGCGGATGCCCCCAGCTGGACAGAGGTGGCCCAGCAGCTGCGGCCCTGGCTGGACGGACGGCGGATTGTCGCCTTCAACGCCGACTTTGATCAGGCCCGCCTGAAGACCTCGGACGAGGCGCATGGGCTGCCTCCGCAGGACAACCCGCCCATATGGCGTTGCGCGATGGAAGCGTTTGGCCCGCTGCACGGCGATTGGTCGGACTATCACGGGGACTGGCGCTGGGCGTCGCTGCTCGGAGCGTGCCGTCAGATGGGTGTCCCTCCGGAAGCGGCCACCCACCGGGCACTCGGCGGCGCGCAGGCCCTGGCTCGCCTGGTGAGTGCAGTGGCTACCCGTGAGTGGCCTGTATTGACCGTGGCTGACGTGCCGAAAGATTTCGTGGAATGGCCGGAATGACGGAGGGCGTGGATCTCAGCAAGCTCAGACTTTCGGCGAAGGATCTGAGGGTCACTCAGAAGCGGGCAGAACCTGATTTTGTGTCGGAGCTTGACCACCTGTCCTTGCCTTCCCCGGAGTTCATTGACCTTGACGGCAGTTTTGAAGTAACAGGGGAACCGGGTGCAGTGCAGGCGTTGCTGTCGTTGCTTCAGGCCTTTTACCTTCAGAGGGTGTTCCGTAGATTTGAGGTTGTACTGATGCGGCCCCAGATGTCGATCATTATCGAGTGGCCGTATGAGGCAGCTCATTTCGAGAGTTACCGGGTGTACGTCAGTGCCTCGGTGTTGCCTGGTCACGTCACCCTGAGCCCGCTGATTCGGGCGCTCTCGCCGTCCGCCCAAGCGTTGCCCCCTTCCCGCCGCGCCTGACGTTCTCATGAACCGTCGAAAACTCGGCTTTGACTCAAGCAATGCGTCGTCTTGAGTGAAGCGTTGCAACAGAATTCAAGACCCTGACTGGATAGGATGGAAAGCATGCGAGAACTTGCCGGTGAATTTCGCGTTGGACGCCTGACGCCTCCTGAACAAAAAATTACCCTGACGAATGCCGATCTGTCGCCAGAAGATTTGGCGGCGTTGCTCAAGGCCAGCAGGGAGGACGCAAAGGTGTTGTTGAAAACGGAAGCCGGACGATGGCTGTTTCTGGTGGTGGAGTCCAGCCACAAAGTCCGTCCCTCTGGTTCTAGTTATCATTTCTCGCTAATCAGTTCAGGAAATCCTGGTGCTTAAACACTCCTAACAATCCATCCGTTTCACCCCTGCCCGCCTTGGCCCCCTGCCTCGGCGGGCTGCCCATTGCCGTGAAGGAGTGCCTGTGTCCAAAGCGATAGAAGCCCGAATCGAAGCTGAGCTGGACGCCCTGCCGCCCCAGTTTGAGGCGTTGGTGAAGAAATTGACGCCCTACCACGATGAAATTGGCGCCGCGCCTGTGCTGCTGCTCATGGAGCTGACCGTGCACCTGACGCGGATGCTCGCCGTTGCCAAGGTCGCGCTCACAGAGGCTGAGTACGCCGAGTTTCAGAAGATGTTCGGGAGCAAGGCCCCGGACGCGGCGCTCGATCCTTTTTTTGCGGCCCGTGACGCCCAGCTCACGGCCAGTCGCGCCCGCTTCCGAATCGAGCAGCATCTCAACAGTCTGTCTCAAGGCGGCCTGGAACAGTTGGCGAGTGCTTTGGCTGAGGGAGGCCGCCTCATGGGTGTGGTGCGGCGATGACCACCCTGCGCGAATTCAATGCCGCTATGCAGGGTCTAGTGGACGCGCCCCTGTCTCAGTTGAATGCCCAGCTTGATCAGTTTCTGGACGACTTGACCCGGCGCATTACCGTGCACCGCTTGCGGGCCAGCCTGCCCATTATTCTTGCGCCCAGGCCCCCACTCAGCCTGCGCCAGCGCCGCCGACTGAAGCGGATCATTCTGCGTGAACTGCGGCAACAGTGCCGGGTACGGCGATGAAGCCAGGCCCCAGCTTCGACTCGTTTGAGGCGTTACGCATCCGCCCCCGTGAGCACCTGGACTCCATTGAGCCCCGCTCCTACGCTCGTTTGCAGTTCAAGCGCGCTACGTTCGTTATTCTGCGCGAACCTGATTTTCAGGCGCTAGAGCGGGCCAGTGACTTCGGGCACTTGGAGCGGGCGGTGCAGGTGCTCGAAGCGGCGCTGGGCGTGCTGACCGATAGCCCCGACACCAGGTTGGTGATGTTGACCGCGCAGGCCGTGCGCCGAGAACTGAACGGGCTGCACTTCCATGCCGGGGACGCGGGGCAAGGCATTCAAGAGGCTTCCTCATGACCGATCTCCGGCCCCAGAAAGACGGGGAGCAGGTGACCTTTACGGTGCCTCAACTTCCTGATGGCTACAACGAGGCGTTGGGCTTCATGCCGGGGCGCTACAGCGGAGTTGCGTTAATGCGCTCCCACTGGTGCTTGGTGCGCGGCACCGTCTGGTACGTGCAGGGGCCGGGTGGGAAAGAGCTTCATATCGGGGACGCTGACCCCAAATACGACCTAAGAAGGGTGATTCCATGACCGACACCTGTGAACACTGCGGCCTAGAGCGTCAGCCTGCCCATTTCGGTGACCCGCGTGGATGTGCCTTCAAAGACGAGACCTTCAGCGGCAACAACTGGAACTGCGGCCTGGTGAGTTCAATCCGCCGCGCCTTCTCTGACGGCGACGGACGGGAGTCGCTGCACTACCGCAACGACGACATCAGTACTTACGGGGCGCTGGTGGTGGCCGTCCCTGAATACGACGAGTTCTATGGGTTTGGCTACGGCCTCTCTGGTCTGCTGGTGGGCAGTTGGTACAAAGAGCGGGGCCGGGTGGACGACCTGAAATGGGCGTTCCGGTCACATGGGCACGGCGATGAGACCCTGACCCGCACCGAGGCAATCCGAATCGCGGCGTGGCTGCGGGAGCGTGAGGAAGAGCCCGCCCCAATCATCTGGCCATCGGCTGCGGACAAGTCCACCGAGCAAGCTCCAGCGCTTGGGGCCCTTCGGAAGGGCACGCCAGTGTATTTCTCTTCCTCCGCTCTGAAGATCAGCCCGGTCTTTTTCACGGCTGATCGTCACGCCCGCCCTGTCTTCCTCCCCCATCCGGCCCTGAGTCTCACCAAAGAGGCCCCTGAACCCCAGCCTGCGCCGGGCAAAAAGCCCAAGCGCCGTTTTCCCATTCCCCGATAGGAGGTCTGCATGACTGACACCACTGAGTGTCCCCCAGAGACCATCTACAAATACGTTCTGCGCCCAGTGGGGCACACCACAGCGTTGACCCTGCCTACGGGTGCCGTGCCCGTCCTGGTGGGCGAGCAGGGCGGCGTCGCCTGCCTGTGGGTGCGCCACGCCCAGTTTCAACCCTTTGACACCGAAATGCGCGTGTTCCGCATGGCGGGCACCGGAGACACCCTGCTGGCCCATGAGCGGCACGTCGGCAGCTTTCAGAGTGGCCCCTACGTCTGGCACGTCGTGGAAGTGCTGACCTCCAAAGACTCTGAGCCGCCCTCTGCGCGTGCCCAGGCCATCTCGGCGGCACTAGCGAAAGGAGGAATTCTCCGCATCACGCCGGAGCAGGCGCAGGTGGCGCTGGACTGGAGACAGGATGACTGACTGGAGAGAGGGCCTGACCGAGCAGGAAGTCGCGGTCATCGAAACGCAGGCGGGGGGCATGGCGGCAGCAGGGTACCCCTACCGGCCAGAAGCCCTGGCGAACATCGTGCGGAACGCGAAGTTCGATCAGATGGTCAAGCAGGATCAGCACCAGCAGGCCAGGTACAACCGGCAGGGGCATCCGGCCCTCCGCAAAGGCGGGCGGCGATGAGCCCTGAACTCGTGGAAACGTTTGAATTCATTTCTACCACAGAACTCGAAGCCCTCCGGAAACAGGTGACAGAGCTGCAGCGCGATCTTGCAGGGCAAAGACGTGCACGGAGCCATGACGGACTGGACACGCACTTCGCTACGGCAGCACTACGCGTCCGGAGCACCGAGCGGCGGTACTGGCCCATCAACAGCGTCCACTGGGCTGGGACTTACCCAGGCAAACGGAACGTCACCACTGCTGACCGGTCCTCCCAGCGGAATTTCGGACTTCGTGCAGGCCTGCGAGCGGCAAGGCATGCTCAGCCTGGTCAGCGCTGGAAAGAATTCCTCAGCCACTTCGGGTGGAGCTTCGGGCGCCGAGGCGGTTTAGCCCACTGGTACGGCGTCAGCGTCGGCCTGTCCATCTACCGCTTCCGGATCGGGCTGGGCCAGTCAGCCGAGCTGGAGGCGTTCGAAAAGCGAGAGCGGGCCCGCATTGCACAAGGGCACGAAGAACTCAGGAAGCAGCTGTGAAGCCCCTCCCCCACTCCGCCCTTGTCACCGTCACCGGCTGGGCCACGCCTGGTCCCATCGGCATCATTGTTGGAGGTCTGAGCATTCGCACCCGCTGGGAACTGACCGGCCCGCAGCGGGTGACGGTTCGAGCTTACCCACGCACCCGGCCAGACGGCACGCTGCGCGAGTTGTTTGCTCTACGCCGAAACGTCAAGCCTGCCCGTGTCCCCAACGGCTCCAGCGTTCGTGTGACCGGACAGCTGCTCAAGCTTGACCGGGGTGAAGGGGTAATTCGCGTCAAGGTTTGCCCTGCGGTGTCAGACGACAAACCGTTCGTGATCGCACTCCAAGCCGCAGGCGCGGTGCTGGATCTCGATCCCGTCACCTTCCACGTCCGCGTGACTGGACGGGTGCTGGGCGTCGCCGGCGGCGTGCTGCTGGCTGAAGCGGTGGAGGCCGTCTATGCTCCCGTGCCCGCCAAGTGGCACCGCTGGCGGCCCAAGCGGGCCAAGATTGTGCCCTGGCCGCCGGAGGTGGAATGGGTCTGCCCTGAACCGGGAAAGATGCTGTTTCCCCTCTATGCCGCTCCACGCCCGACAGCCGCGCCCCCCGGTCTCTCCCTGATTGACCTCCTGACCCACCACCGCGAGCGGTTGAACGAACACGGCCCAGACCACAACCATTTGCCCGGACTGGTGGCGGCGCTGGAGACGCAGCGCCAATCCACTCCAGAGGAGCCCAAGTGATCGCCTTCCTGCGCCGCCTCTTCTGCCGTCCGGTCAAGCCCCGCCCCCATCCCACGTCCCGCCCCCATCCCACGTCCCGCCCGGTCGCTATGGACGACATCCTGCGGGGCTTCGGGTGTGACCTGTGACCGCGCTCCTGCCGCCCCTGATCTCCCGCAGCGCGCTGCTGCCTCAGCCCGACGACCTGTTGGAAGCCGAGCGGGCGGCCATCTGCAAAAAGCTCCGGTACTTGGCCTCACAGGACTTGCCTGTGCTGCCCGCCCACCACGTAGGGCGCCCAGTACTACGAATATCGGTGCTGCCCCTGACGCCGGAACAACACGCCGCCCTGACCGCCCTGCTGACCCACCTGCACGACTTACCGGTACCGAGCTTGGCCGGGCACGAGCGGGCCTTTCTGGACGCGTTTGGAGGCATGCCTTGAACCCCAATAATCTGGCCTTGCTGATTATTTTCCTGTTGTTTGTCGGCTACGGGGTACTGATCTACGCCCTGGCCCGCCCAGAGCGCCCCGCCGCCTCCCACCGGCTGAATCCCCAGCAGTTCGCCGCGCTCGAAATCACCAAGGCAGCCCTCAGAAACTACGGGCTGACGGCCCTGAAGCCCGAGTACGTCGAGCAGGCCAAACGCGCCGCCGCACTGATCGTCGAGGAGTCGAATTGACCCCCACGCCCGAACTGCGCCGCATCCACCTGCACCTGCCCCGCGTGCGCCTGATGAGCGTGAACGAAATGCTGCGCACGAACGAACACGCCCGCGCCAAAAGCCGAGACCACCTCTGCGGCAAGCTGGCCTATGAACTGGCGAAGACCGGCCAGCGCCCTGCCACGCCGTTGCGCTACGTGGAAATCGACGTGGTGCTCTGGACGCCGTATCCCTTCGATGTGGATTCCAAGGTCGGCGCCTGCAAATTTCTGCTGGATTCGCTGACCCGCCCCAAATCCAATCTCGAACTGGTGCGTCAGGCCCAGCGCCAGAAGCGCGGCCTGTTCATCCCCCTGGGCGTGATCCATGACGACACAGATGGGGAGTTCGGCCTGGGCGGCTGTGTGCGCCGCCTCACCGTCGTGCAGGAGATGGCGCAGTCCCACTCGCTCACTTTGACCCTTCAGGAGGTTTTGCCGTGACTGTGACTCCCTCTCCCCGCTATACCTACCGCCCCGCTGAGGGTGGCGGCACCCGCGTCATGGAAGTCTTCGACACCCAGCAGCGGGCGACCATCCTCGCGGTGTACGAGAGTTACCACAACCGCAGAGGCCTGATTCTGCCCGACGCCGACACGCTCGCCACCGACCTCTGCGCCCGCCTGAACGCCGAGCATGACCAGGCGGTGGAGGCCGAGCGCCTCAACTCCGAGCTGCTGGACGGCCTTGCGGAACAGCTGGAGGGCAAAACGCCTGCTGAGCTACAAGCCATCCAGCAGAAACTGACGGCGCTGCTCTCGCTTCCGGAGGCCCCCTGATGGCCCGCCGCACCCTGGCCCTGCTGGAAAGCTGGATCAAAGACGCCCAGCACTTCGTCCCCTGGCACCATTGCCAGATCTGGGCCAAGGCCTTGCGCCGGGGGCAGACGCTCACCCTGACCGATCAGGCCACCCTCCTGAACACGGTGACCCGCATGGGCGCGGCCCTGAACGGTGAACCGGTGCGCCCGATCCTACTGGTTCCGCCGATTCCTGAAGTCCCGCCTCCAGTGGCCGCGCCGCATGACCCGGTGGATCTGGATGATCTGCTGGCCCGTGCCCGCCCGCATCCGGAGTGGGAGGGCCTCATCGCCTTCCCCCACTGGCTGGGCAACGACGCCATGCGCCCCTACGAGCCGCCGTATCTCGGACTGAGATTGCGCGTGCCGCTGGAGCTCTACCGCGTTCACCTCGCGCCGCACCGGGCCGCCTTGCTGCGCGGCCACGTCACCTTGCTGGGTCACCCCTACGTGCTCTTAAGCACCAGCCTGACGCTTAACCCACCCGGTGCAGGCCTGCCCATGTTGGCCGACCGCGCCATGAACTGGGAACTGAAGCCGCTCGCCCTCTGGACAGGCCCGCTGCTGGGCGTGTGGCTGCCCGATGCCCCCTGACCCGCCCCATCCGGCCTCGCTGAACTGTCCGGCTTGCGGGGTGGTTCTGCACGTCAGCACCCGGACATCTGAAGGCGAGATCGCCAAGTGCTTCTCATGTAAAACGCCCCTTGCCTATTCTCCAAATTCGCCGTGCCTGACAGTCTTTTTCGCCCCCGCCCCTTCCAGTCTTTTCGAAAAGACTGAGTTTTCGGAGGACACTTGACCCCACGTCTGCCCCTCGTGATCCCTGATCTGCACGGCTGCTCGGACTTGCTGACCGCCACAACAACGCAATACCCAGACCGTCAATTTATTTTCCTCGGCGATTACCTTGATCGAGGCCCGGACGCGCCCGGTGTCCTCCGGCAGGTGCGTGAACTCGTGGATGCGGGCCGCGCGGAAGCCCTGTGGGGCAACCACGACGCGATGTTCGTGCACGCGATGCTGGAGATGGACGGCAAGCCCCGCCCAATTGAGCATGCCGTGGTCGCCCTCTGGGATTTCACCATCCTCTCCCAGTGGCCCTCTCTTGAAGCTGCCTATGCCGACGCCCGCTGGATGCGCGACCACCTCACGCACTGGACGCGGGTAGGGCACGTCTACCTCTCTCATGCCGCGCCGCACCTGTTGGAAGGGTATTGGGGCAACGCACCTGACCACCTCTGGAAGCGGCCCGACCAGTGCCGACAGGAAGGCCGCGCCCCACTCCCCTCCGGCTGCACCCTCGCCGTGCACGGCCACACGCCCACACCCACGCTGCACCCGGACGGCCTCGCGCTGCCCACCCGCCTTGACTGGCCGGATCAGACCCAGAGCCTGTACCTCGACTGCGCCGCCTTCCACACCGGGCAGCTCGCAGTGCTCGATCTGGACACGCTCCTCGTCACCCTGCTAGAACTTGCCCCGCCTGCCCCTGCCTCGTCATGATCCCTTTGCCCCCACAGGAGCCGCCGCTGACCCCCACTGACCCTTCCCAGACCGGCCCCTTCCTCACGCCCGAAGAGTTCCAGGCCACCTACCACGCCCGGCCCGCGACGCTCCCCGCCGAGCGGCGTGCCCGTGCCCACGCCCTGAACGTGTGGGCCGATGACACCTTGCCTGACCTGCGCCGTGCCCGCCGGGAAGTGGTGGCCCTGATGTGGGCGGCCCGGTCTGACGGCGATACGGCCACCCGCGCCGAGGTACGTGTGCCCTACGAGAGACTGCTCGCCCGCGAGACCAAAGAGCGCCAGCGCCAGGCCGCCCTCCAGAAGTCCCGCCGCAAGCTCGTCAGGCAGATGTGGAAGGCCCGCCGGGCAGGAGAGACCTGCACGTTCACGGAGGCCAAGCGTTCGTATGACCGGGTCTGCCGCCGTCAGCGCACTCCTGGACGCCTGCCCCTCGCCGAGGAAGCTGCCCGCCGCCCGCTCTCGCGCACCCCGCCTGCTCAGCAACTTCGCCTGGCCCAGCAGCGCGTGGCTGCCGACGCCGGGCGCATCCCCGCCGAAACCTTCGCTCAGACCCGCCGCGAGCGTGACCGCACCCTCATCGCCGCCAATGCACTCGCGCACGCCCTGTGGGGGATCCATCAGGGCCACCGCTCGTGGACACCGCTCGGGGTCAAACCCTCTACGGCCCAAGCCACCGCGCCGCAGGAACAGCGCACCAACGGCACGTTCCCCAGCCCCGAACGCCTAGAGCTGCAGGTGCCGGGTGAGGCTATGGAACTCCACCTCTACCGCGCCGAGTACGACGCCCTGCTGGAGTCGTGGGGCTGGGGAAGACTGGTGAAAGCCGAAAGCCTGTCCGCCCGCCTGAAACTGGGGGCAGGCAGTGAAGCTCGCCGCGACGTGGACGCGCTCTACGACCTCGCGCTATCCGCCGCTGGCCACCCCAATCTGGCGCTGAGTTGGCACGGCTATGTAACGAGGGCATTTTTGGGGGACGTGTTCACGCCCCATTCCAGCGGCACCATGCAACTCGCCTCCCGGCGCAGCGGCGACCTGCGGGAAGCGGTACTGGCGATCTACGCGCTGTGCCGCCTGACCGGAGTGTGAGAGAATTGGTCTTGTGTGAGAATTGCCGGTTGACATTCTGCAACGAAACGGGTTAACTATAAAAAGATACCGGTAGTGTAGTGCGCCCCCCTAAAATCTTTTTTTCTGCCTGCGAGGTGATGATGAGAGCCTACATCGGGGCTTTGCCAGAAACACCTGAGGAACGGCTGGAGCGGTTGGAAAGCTCACCCGTTGCCTTCAAGCCTCTCGATCTCAGCCATATCGCGCCAGAAGTTTTTCAAGAGGTGCCGCCCGTCAATCAGAAGTTGCCTGTCGCCACCCGCGTTGGCGCAGACGGCACCCAGGAGCGCCGCTGCCGCTCTTGTGGGGAGTATCTGCCGGAAGACAAGTACTTCTTCCATGTTGCCCACCGCAACCCCGAACGCCTGTCTCATACGTGTCGGGATTGCCAAGTCCTGTTGCATGAGGGCAGGCGCAGAGCATCGAGCAACTTGACCAGGGCGCGGCGGGTAGGCCAGGACATGACCCACTTGCCTGAGATCCCTGCCGCGTTGTTCAAGCAGCAGCAAGGGCGTTGTTATTACTGCGGGTTGTCGTTCGATGTCTTCTACAACGGTTACTACGACCTAGAACATAAAATTCCATTGTCACGGGGCGGAACGAACGAGCATGACAATCTGGTGCTGAGCTGCCGCCCGTGCAATTTTGATAAGAAGAATCGCACGCCGGACGAATGGCGTGCCCCCACTTACCAACCTTAGCCTGACCAACAAAGAAGTGTGCTTGCAGCCTATGCAGCACACTTCTTTCTTTTTGTCTTGAGTTCACGCCCACCTCTGGAGGTTCACCATGCCCAAGACCCGCGCCAAGTTCTTCTGCAGTTCCGTCACCTTGCACTCCAGCGACCCTTCTCACGGCAAATCGGTCAAGCTGCACCCGGTCAACAGCGGCTCTGAAGAGAACAAAGAATTTTGGAAATACACGCCTGCGGGCGAGATCACCATGACCATTTCCAACCCGGACGCGGCCAAGATGTTTGAGCCGGGCAAGGAGTTCTACGTCGATTTCACTCCTGCCGAATAATTCCACTGGCTTACGTGCGCCCTTCGGGGCGTTTTTTGTTGCCCCCTCAACCCCAGGAGCCTGCCATGCCCGACACCAAACATCCCTTCGAGTACCAGCCCCCCACGCCAGAGCAGGTTCAGCAGATCGAAACCGTGCGGACGGCCCTGAAGCAGGTGCACGACACGATTGTCGAGACGTTGCCGCCCAGCCGTGAACGTTCGCTCGCCATCACCAAGCTGGAAGAAACCAGCATGTGGGTGAACAAGGCCGTCGTCTTCAGTTAATCCGAGCGCACCACGCGGAACTTGGCCCCATTTCCCATGCTCATGACGCTGATGGTGCCTTGGATGCTGAATTCCGGGCCGATGATCTGCACGGGCTCATGCTTCGTGCTGGCGTCGGTGAGGGCTTTGACCTCGTCGGAGGCGCTTCCCATGGGGTAATCCACCCAGGCGAAGCTTTCCATACTGCGGTACATCTTGCCGTCTTCAATGCGGATAACAGGAACAGGCATGGGGCATTTGAGCATGCCAAGCCACTTGGCAGAGGAGAACCATGAGTCATTGCCCGCATTGTTGGCACGGTACAGGGATTGTCCTCACGAGTATCCCCCCGCAATACCCCCAGATTTGCTGCCATTGCGGAGAGAGGCGGGTATTTCGTGAAACCACCCCTGCTGAGCACCTGCACGGTGCTTATGCCCCTGAGAAACAGGTGGGGCGTCAGGGCTTGCAGGGGCATCAGACAGACAATGATGGCGGCCCCGGCTGGCCTTACAACACCTAATCCCGCTGGAGAGTCTGCGCCAGCCCCCGCGCCCACCGACTGACGCGGCCAAAGACAGGCGACACTCACGTGCTGAAACCTCGGGCGTGCTCGCAGGTGTGAGGGAAGAAAGATGCCCACGGCAACGCCCCGAAGAGCACGACGGGCGAGATACAGGGCTGACGCTGCCCAGTGCGCGGGTGCAAGTCCCGCCGTTGTCTCCTCTTCAAAGACATTTTCCTGGCAGTCGCTCGCTAGACTTCCTGCATCCCAAACAATTCGAGTTGTGCCCGCCGACTGTGGCGGGTTTTTTTTGTGCTGCAAATCCACCCGCTGGAGGTGTCCCCACTTGACCCATGCCGAGATCGCGTCCCGTTGCCCCCTCACCACCGCCACTGTGGGGAAGATCGCCACTCACCTAAAGGGCCTGACCCACGCCGAGAGCCTGCGCCTAATCGAACTCGCCCGCCTAGGCCTGAGCGAGCGCGGGCTGATCGAACGTTTAGAGCAAGACCGCACCAAGCACGGCTGACCTGTGCGTGTGCACCGACTGAGGAGGTGATGCCCCGTGACCGAAAAGAAAAAAGCAGATGCCAGCAAGTCGGCGCGGGGATCATCCTCCAAAGCCAAAGGCAACATCGGTAAGAAGTCTGAAGACCGCGCCATTCCCCTCACTCCGGAACACACCCGCTTCCAGGAAGCGCTGCGGGCCTGCACCGTGATGGAACGCAAACTGGTGCTCGGCATCCTCAGTGGACATAACAACACCCAGGCGGCCATTGCGGCGGGCTACAGCGCCAAAAGTGCGCCGGAACAGGCGTCCACGATCCTAACAAGACAAAGGGTCAAAGATGCGCTCGAAGCTGGATATGAGGCGGCGGGCATCAGCTCGTCCCGTACCCTGGCCTTTATCGCGGCCTTGGCGAACTTCGACCGTTCCCAGATCACCACCGTGGTCCGGCAACGCACCGTCGACCATATCGAGCGTCCGGCTCACGAGGTGGCTGGCGAGGTTAAACGGGAACTTGACATCGTGCGCTCAGCGGTCGAAGACCTGAAGGTGGAAAAGGCCAGCGACGCCGAACTCAAGCCGCTTGAACAGCGCCTCAGCCGCCTGCGTCTGCGCCTGATGGACCTGGAGATTCTGCTGGACCGTGACCCCGATGCCTTCACCATCGTGGAAGTCGAAACCCTGCAAGACATTCCCCTGATCGACCTGAAAAAAGCCCACGCGCTGGGCCTCTCCCGCTTTATCAAGAACGTCAAACGCGACAAGTACGGCTATCAGGTCGAACTGCACGACTTCCTGGACGGCGTCGACCGCGCCGCCAAGGTGCACGGCCTCTACAAAGAAACGCTCAGCGTGCAGAATCCCGACGGCACACCACTGGAGCAGGTGCGTGGGGCCGGGCCGGAAGACATGGCCAAGCTGCTACTGGCCTATGACCAGCTCCGGAGTGGATCATGACTGCCGCCACGTGGATGCCCACCCGCCCAGCGTCGGCCTTCCCGGTGTTCACCGACATCGACCAGGCCATTGACGTCACGCTGGGTTGGCACCGCCAGCAGCGCCAGCTGGAAATCCTGCAAGAGGTCAAGCGCCGAATTGAACTCCTCAACCGGATCGCTCACGACCCGGCCATGCAGGCGGCCACCATCGCGGCCTGCATCCGGGATCCCATCGCCTTCATCAACGACTGGTGCTGGACGTATGACCCGCGCAACCTCGCCATTGGTCTGCCGGGCAATGTGCCGCTGGTGCTGCGGCCCCGGCAGGTGGAATTCGTGCTGTGGTGTGAGGCCCGCGTGGAAGGGCGCGAGTCCGGCCTGATCGAGAAGAGCCGGGACGAGGGAGCCACCTGGGTCTACGTGGCCCGTGCTGTCCGCCGCTGGCTCTGGTGGGACGGCTGGAAGGTCGGCATCGGCAGCCGCAAGGTCGATTTCGTGGACAAACGCGGCGTGCTCGACTCCATCTTCGAAAAGGCCCGCTTCATCATTCGCTTCCTGCCTGCTTTCATGCTGCCCAAGGGCTTTGCCGAGAGCGAGCACATGCCCTTTATGCGGATCCAGAATCCGGCCAATGGCGCGACAATCACGGGGGAAGGCGGCGACGACATCGGGCGCGGAGGGCGCTCCACCGAGTACCTGGTTGACGAACACGCCAACATCGAGCGGCCCATGCTGGTGGAAAACGCCCTCAGCCAGAACGTGGAAACCGTGTTCTACCTCTCCACGCCGCGTGGTCGAGGCAACCTGTTCGCGCAGAAGCGCTTCGGCGGGCGCATCAAGGTCTTCACCTTCTTCTGGAAGGACAACCCCGACAAGAATTTCACCGCCCAGTTGCGGGTCAATGACGGGTCAGGCGAGAGGCTGGTCACCATCTATCCCTGGTACGAGGGTCAGAAGCGGCGCAAGGATCTCAAGGCCGTCACGATGGCACAGGAAATCGACATCGATTACGACGCCTCGGTGGAAGGCATCCTGATTCCCAAACAGTATGTGGACGCGGCCTTCGAGCTAGACCTGCCCGGCAACGGCCAGCGCAGCGGGGGACTAGATGTCAGTGATGGGGGAGCCGACAGAAGCGTGTACACCGGGCGCGACGGCCCCCGCGTCACCCGCCATGAGGACGTGACCGGCACGGCGGCCCACCCAGTGGATACCCGCGTGCACGACCTCGCCCTGCGGGACGGTCTCCAGCACCTGCATTACGACCGCCTGGGCGTCGGCGCCAGCATCACGGCCACCCTGGTGCGCCGCAGCCTCGCGGGCGAAGTGCCTTACGCGGTACAGGGCATCGCCAACAGTGAACGGGCCAGTGAAACCCTCTACGAGGACGCGCCCGACACGCCCGCCCACCAGCGCTTTGCCAATTACGCCACCGAACTCTGGTGGCGGCTCTTCTTGCGGTTCAAGGCCAGCTATGAGGTGTTGCATAACATCGCGCACCACGAACCGGAAGATTGCATCAGCCTGACTGCCCTGCGTGGTACGGAAGAAGAACAGACCTTGCGTCAACAACTGACGCAGCCCACCACCCGCCGCATCGGGCAATCCGACCGGCTCCTGATCGACAAGCGCGGCGGCGACCGCAACGCGCCCAGTCCGGATCATGCCGAGAGCCTGATGTACGCCTTCGCTATCACGCCGCCGGCTGAACCCACCAAAGCGGTCGGCAGTGCGGGCGACTTCGTGGGCCTGATGCAGACCATGAACAACCTGCTCAAAGGGAGGTGATCCACCATCGGCATACGAGATTGGCTTGGCAATGCGTGGCGCTTCCTGAATGCGCCCATTCACGTCGGCAGTGGCCCTGTCACCATCCACCCCAGAGAACACCGGGAGGGAGCCACCACCCTCGCCAGCGGAGCCCTCCTGGGTTTACGTGCAGGCAACCGGCAGAAAGGGGAGATGGGCGGCGAACGCCTCTCCCGCGATCCAGACGACCATGACAGCTGGCTGGGCTACATGCACAAGGCCTACGCGGGCTACCCCAACGATGACCGCAAACGCCTGACCGACATCCTGCGCGGCCTTGCCCAGCGTGACGAGGACGTGGCTGGGACTCACGGCGACTACCTCGCCATCGTTAATCCCGGACACAGTCTGGAATTTGTCGGCGGCGCACGGGCCGTCAAACTGGCCCGGCAGGAGCTTGACCTGCTGCTAGGGCGGCTGTATCCGGAAGGCGGCGGCGTTGATGGGTTGATCAACAACCAGATCGGCGAACTGCTCTTCTCTCCGGCCAGCTCCCTGGAGTGGGTGCCCACGCCGGGGCGGGATGGCGTCGCCAGTGTGGCGATTGTGCCCGCCGAGGACATCGCCTGTGTCCGCGATTCGGCCAGTGGCGCCATTCGGCATGAACAGGTGGGGGTGGGCGTCGAAGGCATTCAGCTTGATCCACTGACCTACTGTTACGCGCCACTCAGCACTGCAGGAGCCAGTCCCTATGGTGTGCCGATGTTCCTGGCCGCCCTAGAGAGTCTGGAGCGCAAGCGCCGGCTGACCGCGGCCACTGACCGTGTGATTGACCTGATGCGCCAGGTCGCGGTGGTGGCCGCTGAGATTCCCATGCCCACCCCCAAAGACCTGGGCGTCGCCAGTGAGTCCGATCCCCTGTTCGAGCAACGCAAACAGCAGTGGTTCGAAACAGCGCTCAGTCTGATCATCGACCGGGCTGAAACGGGCCTGTTCGTCGGCCCCAGCGGCACCAAGTTCAGCGTGACCAACGTGACGCACAGCCTGCAGGGGATTCCCGACGTCACCAAGGAGAACAGCCGCCGGGTGTTTAGTGCGCTGGGCACCACCTCCTTCCTGCGCGGGCAGATGGATGGAGCGACTGAGGCCCTGGCCCGCGTGGTCTACCCGATGGTGGAGGCGCGGGCCACCAACATTCAGGCCGTGATTGCCCGCCAGATCGAGTTCGGTCTGAACCTGCACCTGCGCCTCAAGGGCATACCTGCCACGGTGTACGTGCGCTTCGGCGCGGCGCAGTCCGGCTTCGCGTCTGTGGATGCGGAGACCGAACAGACCCGCATGAAAACGGTGGAAATCGGGAAGAAGGTCTTTGGTCGCGCCTTCGCTCGACGCGCCGCCGACACCTTCGATCTCGGCGACGCGGAAGACGCGCAGGCCCCGCCGTGGGCCGAGCGCTGGGATGAGGGTGCCAACGGCCCGGTTCCCGAGGCCAGCACCCTCAATCCAGCCACCCGCACGGCGCATGGCGAACCGCTGACCCGTATGGCGTTCGCCTATGACCGCCGCACGCGCACCTACCACCAGACCGGGCTGAAGGAGGTGAGAGAAGCGCCCGATCTGCCTGCCGCCTGAGCCCGCCGCCTCTCCCAAGTTCCACAGGAGTCCGATGTGACCAAGATTCGCAGTCCAGCCCGGTTTCAGGGCGTCACCACGCTCCTCGCGGGGAGCCCCTGGGCCATCCGGGAACGCGACCACCGTGAACTGGTGGCGACGTTCAACCGTTACCTGTCTTCGGACGTCACAGAAGAGACGCTGAAGACCCTCAAGACCGAGCGCGACAATCGCGCCGCCCAGCAGGGTGATGCCCAGGCCTCGGCCCCCGGTGTGGCGGTCATCGGCATTTACGGCACCATCGTGCCCCGTGGCAGCCTGATGGCCGAATACTGCGGGGCCACCGACCCCCACACGTTGGCCGACCGCGTTTCTGCTGCAGCGGACGACCCTAGCATTCATTCCATCGTGCTCGACATCATGAGCGGCGGCGGCGCAGTGACCGGAATCCGGGTGGCGGAGGAAGCCATTCGGCGGGCCAGAGACGTCAAACCCGTGATTGCTGTCGCCAACACGGTCATGTGCAGCGCGGCCCTCTGGCTCGGTGCTCAGGCCTCTGAACTGGTAGCCGCACCAGGGGCCGAAATCGGCTCCATTGGCGTGATCGGTACTCACGTGGATGAGTCGGTGGCCATCGACAACATGGGTCTGAAAGTCACCTATGTGCGTTCCAACCCCGGCAAAGCGCTGGGACAACCCACCGAGGCCATGGACGGCCCGGCGCTGGAGCAGTGGCAGAGCGAGGTTGACCGCATTCAGGCCGACTTCGTGGCGGCAGTTGCTGCGGGCCGCTCCATGACAGTGGCGGCTGTGGGTGCCCTCGCCAACGGCAACGTCTGGTTCGGGCAGGAAGCGGTGGATGTGGGCTTGGCCGACCGGGTGGCGACCCTGGGCGACGTGCTCCGTGAGCAGCAATCTGCCGCCGCCCGTGAGCCTGCCCGAACCGCCCGCCGCGCCCAGTCGCCGCGCATGCTCGAAGCCACGACGCAACTGCGCCTGGCCGAGCAGCGTGTGCGCGTCTCCCTCACCCCCGAAGCTGCTGCTGAAGAGCATGCCGCCCTCAACCAGCTTGAAGCGGAGCTGCAGTCCGCCGCGCCCTACGCGGACGCTGATCTCAGTCACGACCTCGCCCAGCTCACGCAGCGCCTCACCGCCACCCGTGCCCGCATTCAGGTTTCCGCCCCTTCCCCGGAGGTTTCCCCCATGAAGATCACCCTCAAAGACCGCAGCGGCGCGGCACACGAGTTCGACGCCGCCGATACCGCCGCCATTCAGGCCTTTCTCGCCGAGCAGGACCGCCTCGCGGTGGCTGCAGGCCGTCAGCAGGAGCGCGAGAGCACTGCCTCTGCGTTGGGCCTGGAGCCCAAAGACATGGGTGCAGACAGCCTGAGCCGCCTCGCCGCACAGGCGAAAGACGGTGACGCTTACCGCACCGAGCTGCTCTCCGAGATTGAAGCGCTGGCCCTCGCAGTGACCGGTGATGAGACCAAAGCCGCCCGCGTGCGCAAGGCCAACAGCGCCCTTGACACGGACATGTTGAAAGAAGTGGCCCACGGCTACCGCGATCAGCGTGATGCCTTGGTCCCCAATGGCCGCCAGAGCAAAGAGCCGGACCTCAATCCTGCCCCTCCTGTCGAGGCCCAGACCACGGCGCGTCGGCCCAAGCCTGTCCGCTGGTAAGGGCCCAGTTCGTTGATCCTCGGCCCTCCGTCCTCTCTTGCCCCAGGAGGCATTCATGAGCACTATTGTTGCTGGCATCAACCTGAACGACACCACGTCGTTCCCCACCCTCGTTATCGCTGCCGGAGCCGTCGTTGGTGACGCTGTGGCCTACACCGCTGAAGGCACCGTTGGACGCGGCGCAGACGGCGATCCCTTGTTCGGCAAGGTCCAGAACATCGAGAGCGACCGCAAGGGCCTGGTCAACACCATCGGCAGCGGCGCCCAGACCCTGACCGCGCAAGCTGCCGTGCCCCTTGGCCCTCAAAACCTCGTGGTGGACGGTGCAGGTGGCGTGAAAGTCGGCGCTGCTGGCACCCGCGTGCACGTGTACAAGTACGACGCGGTCACCAAAGCCCTGTTCATCCGTCTCTAAGTCCGGTTCTCGCCGCGCCCACTGTCTGCCCACCGCAGGCCGGGGCGCTTCTCTTTGCCCCATGTCCCCAGGAGGACTTCCATGAGCTACAAAATTGCCAAGCGCACTGACCTTGCCGACAAAGGTCTCTATCAGGACGCCAAAGCTGCAGGCGTCAACCTCGCCGATTACATGCAGATCCAGGCCGATGAGGGCAAGATCAGCGAGGAGTTCTACAACCCCGACGACTCCACCCCGGCCTTTAAGCAGGTGCTGGGCAGCCTCGGCGTGGACCCCAAAGGCCGCGACGCAGCCCGTCCAGTGGAAGACGTTTTTATGCAGGACCCCAGCAAGCGTGTGCTGTTCCCCGAGTACATCGCCACCCGCTACCGCGACCTGTCGCGCCCCATGCGCAATGAACTGACCGTGGAAGACCTGGTAACGACCATCACCCCTGTCCGCAGCGGTGCGTACACCTACGGCGTGATCACCGAAGAGCACGACGCCGGGGCCAACCTGAGCCGCGTGGCAGAAGCTGCTGAATTCCCGACCATCACTGTGCAGATGGGCGAGCAATCGATCCGCCTGCTGAAGTACGGTGGCAAGCTGAAAGTGAGCTATGAGGTCATCCGCCGCTCCAGCGTGAGCGTGATGGACCGTTGGATTGGTGCGGTGGTGCGGCGCGCCCTTAGGAACAAGGTGAACGCCGCCCTGGCCGTGGTTCTCAACGGCGACGGCAACAACGGTGCGGCTCCCAACCTTGATGTGGCAGGCCCCGGCTACACGGTGGCGGACATTGTGGAGCTGTCTCTGTTGGCCGGTGATTACGGTGCAGACCCCACCATCCTGGCAGGCGACCGCACCGAATTGGGCAAGCTGCTGACCCTGCCCATATTCACGGGCACGGACAGCACCACGGCGAGCGACTTCCGCGAGACCGGCCGCTGGCCCGCCGCGTTCGGCATGATGCCCAAGCGTGCGCCGAAAGGCAGCCTGCTGGACGGTGCGGCCAAACTGTTGGCCCTGGACCCTGAAATGGGCCTGGAAATGGCCTTCGATCCCAGCATGGACCTGGTGGAGAACGACAAGATCATTGAGCGCCAGATCGAGTTCATCACCTTCAGCGAAATGATCGGCTTCGGCAAGCCTGAACTGGGCGTTGGCGTCACCGCACACCGCTCGAGCTAAGGCCCACCGCCTCCCTTGCGTCGTCCCTGATGTCTGGGGGACGGCGCGTGCTGTGAAGGAGTTTCCATGGCCACCCGTGCCGAGAATGCCAAGGCGATTCAGACCGCCCTTAGCCTGCAGATCGATACCGAAAAACCCGACCCCAAAGCCGCGCAGCTCGAAGGCTGGGCCACCCGCCTCACCACTGAACGTGATGCGGTGCAAAAAGAAATCCTGACTTGGCAGGTGCAGCAGGCCCTGGACGTGGAAGTCACCGATCCGGGCGTGACAACTGAGCAGCTCCAGGGCTGGCTGGCCCGCGCCGAGACTGAGCGCGACGCGGTGCTCGGTGAAATTCAGAGCGCTTCTACGCCCACGCCTGCGGCTGACCTGCCCACGCCGCTTGCCGACGGTCTGCCCACCGTGACCGTTCGCGTTGTGGGCCGCACTGCCAGTTATGGCGGCGCTTACACCGATCCCGAAAGCAAGAAGAGCCTCGGCGTGGAGCCGGTCACCGTGCCGCTCACGGGGTTCGTGCAGTCCTTGCTCGACAGCGGCACACTCGTCGAGGCGGAGTAAGCCGTGGCGCTGGCCGTCTCGCCAGATCAGGTCACTGAGCTGATCCCAGGGGCGCCGGAGCCAGAGGACGCACATGTCACGCTGGCCCTGATTTGGGCGCGGGGTGAGCTGGCGCGTCGGCAGGTGGTGGCGGACACCTTGACGGGGGATGCCCTGATGGCAGCCCGGACAGCAGTGGCGGCCAAAGCGCTGGCCTACCGGGCGGGCCTAGGGGGCACGCTGACGTTGCTAAGCGGCAGCACCGGCGGCGGGCTGAAAGCCATTAAGCTGCCCGGACTGGAGCTGAGCCTCACGCCTGCTTCGGACAGTCACGGTTCCTCGGTGCTGGCGGCGGGTGACCTCGATGCTTTTGCCGCCGCCCTGCTGCTGCTCGCGGTTCCAGTGGGCGGGTTTGCCTTCGCCTTCCCTGGGGCCGCTCGGTGACCCTGCTGGACTCGGCCTACGAATCGGTGCTGGCTGCCCGGCCTTACGTGGACGAGGCGCTTAGCAGTCCCTTTGCCCAGACTGTGACGGTCACGCGCTTCACGGGCCAGAGTGTGCAGGTGCGTGCCCTGATCGGACAGGAAGAGGACGGCACCACCGTCGCCCCTGATCCCGACGAGCCAGGGTTCACTTCGCGTTCGACCACCCTTGTGTTGGCGCATACGCCGCTCGCTCAAACGCCCGGCTTCACGGTCGCGGCGGCAGGTGGACGGGTGTTCGTGCCCGTGGCTGAGCCGCTCAATCCGGGCGGGCTGGACTGGGTGACGGTCGTGCGCGGTGCGCCGCTGATCGAGCGCACCCGTGTCGATCAGCTCTCTTTTCAGACCGCTGGCCCGCTGGTCGCTGATGCACGCGGCAACCAGCGCCCTGGCCCCGGCGTGCCCATCAACGTGGCTGTGCGCCTCACCGCGACTACCGACCCCCGCATCCGCGAAACGGTGGGGGCAGACGCGGCCGAAGTTGCCCTGATTGGGCGCTGGGGCAGCCTGACCGCACCAACGGCCAGGCCTCCAGGCGTGGTGTGGGGCAGTTCCAGCCCCCTCACGTTGGATGGCCAGCCCGGCACCCTGACCGTACAGCTCGCCTTTCCCGACGCCGATCTCTGGCGAGAAGCGCAGTTCGGCGGACGCTTTTTAAGTCTGTGGAGGACACGATGAAGACCCCTATTCCTGAAGCGCTCAAACGGGTCATGGTGACCGAGGACGCAGCGCAAGAGGCTGCGGCCCAGATTGCGGTGGACTATACCGGCGGCGCGAACCTCGCCACCCTGACCATCAACCCTGATCTCGTGCCACCCGAAGCCCTGGAAGGCTACCGCGTCCGCGCCGCCATCCAGGCCGCACTGGAGCCGCTGCGGAAGTACAACCGCGCGGTGACCCGGCGCTACGGCAGCTACGACCATGAGCAGGCCCTCTTCAAGTCCGGCATTGAGCAGGCCGCCCGCGAGATCGAGCAGCTTGTGCACCTCACGCCCACAGGGGAGGCCGTTCCGGAACTGGCTGAAGTGGCTAAGGCTGCCGCTGTTCAGGACGCTCTTTTGGCAGATGACTTCCCGGAAGTCGAAGGCCTGCGTTCGATTGGCCTGCGCACCCTCCAGGCTGTGCGCGACGCCACCGACGCGGAACTGCGCGAAGCCCCCGGCGTGGGCGTCAAGCGGCTGGAGGCCATCCGCGCCGCGCTGGAATAGGCCGTGGGGAGCGTCCGAGTGACTGTGGATTTAGGGGCCTTCGACCGCAAAGTGGGTCTCGCCTTCCGCCGCACCGTGCGGGACGTGGAGGTGGCCGCCCGCGCCGCTCACGATGAGGTGATCTGGGGTTGGAGCGGCTCTACCCGGCGGGAGAATGGTTCCACGGCCAGCAGCCCCCGCAATGTGGTCGATCTGGGCACCCTGCGCAACAGTCAGCAACCGGCGGTCTACGCGGGCCTGAGCGCCCGCGTGGTGTGGACGGCAGAGCACGCCGCCGCCACCTACCTGGGTGCGGTCTTCCGCAAGCGGGCCTACTCCCTCCCGGCCCGCAACGTGCCGCGCTACGCCCTCCAGAAAGTCAACCTGGTGGCCAGCTTTGACCGCCACCTGCGGGCGCTCCGGTGAATTCTGCCCTGATCGCCGAACGGGTGCGGGTGGCGTTCGTCGAAGCTGGGGTCGTGCTGGGTGTGGCCACCTTCCCCGGTGGTCAAACTGCTGACGGCCTCACCGTGGGCGACTGGCCAGAGGGCACCACCGTCACGGGCCTTGAAGTGATCATCTCCGCCAACCCCCGGCAACGGGTTGTCCCCGCGTTTGCCTTCCTCGGCTTCCAGACCTCGTTTCCCATTCGCCTCGTGAACCAGAGCGGACAAGAAGACCTCGAAGCGGCGGTCAACGCCATTGCTGAGGCCTTCTGGCCGCTGGCTGACGATCCGGCGCTGCTCGAAGAGAGCCGCGATTACCCCGAACAGGTGACGCTCGCTGTCACCGCCGACTAATCCCCAGGAGGGACTCATGGCTCCAAAGTTTCGTTTCGGTAAGAACGCCATTATTCGCGTGGCCCCCGTCACCGCCTTCACCGGAGAACTGGCCACCAAGCCCGCCACCGCCGCTTTCAAGCTCCTGTGCCTTGCGTCCGAAGTGACCATCGGCATTGAGAACACCACCATCGACATCGAGAACTTCTGCACGGGCGGGCGCACCATCTCCGTGCGTGACGGGGGCCGCGACGGCACCATGAGCCTGGGCGAGACCACTTGGGTCGAAGACGATCCCGCCGTGGTGATCATGCAGACCGCCGCGTTTGCCGAAACCGAAACGGGCGGCCTGGTGTACGTGGAAGTGTTGCCCCTCGGTGCGGGCGCGGGCAAGCCAGTGTTCGATCTGGTGGTCGATGTGCGCACCTGGGAACTGACCGTACCCAGCAAGGGCGTCATCACGGCCACCCACGAGCTCAGCGTGCAGGAAGGCCCCCTCCCCGGCGTCATCCCCGCCTAAGCCGCGTGATCTGGCGTGACGTGTGGAACGACACGCCCAGACTGGTGATTCTCTCTGAGGAAGACGCACAGGACGGCGTGATTGAAGACGCCGTCCTGTTCCTTTTGGAGCTCCTCCCCAGTCCCGTGACCGTTTCGGACGCTGAAGGCCACCGCCTGAGCGTCACCTTGCCCCTCGACCTGCCTGAAGGCGTCGGGATGTATCCCCATATCGACCTGCCCGTGGAGACCCCAAATGAAGAAAAACAAATTGATTCTGACCACCCGCTTCCATGAAAACCGCCCCGTGTCGATTGGTAATGTGGGTTTCTGGAGCAAGCGCCTGAACGGCGAAGAGGAAATGCTGTTGCAAGAGGTGAACCTCAGCGGCATCTCCACCAAGACGGTTGACCGCCTGCACGCCGAAATTGACCTGGTGCGCCACCTGCTGAATTCCCGCAAACAGGGCGAAGGCTACCTTGACCGGGACTGGGTCACTCAGCATGTAGGGAAAGTCAGCGGCACACGCCTGATTTCCTACCTGCGGACAGGCGAGGGGCTGGCTCCCGGCGAAACGCTCGACCTGCCGGTGTTCGAGCCGATCGAGCTCGAAGGCCGCACTTTCACAGCCCGCGCCCTGAGCTACGCCGAGGTGCTGGCCGCCGCTGAGAAGGCTGACGAGCTGGACGCCCTGACGGTGGCTGACGACGCGCAGAGCCTGAGCGAGGTTGAAGTGCTCGACGGCGAAGACTCGGCAGCCATGTTCGAACGGGTGCGTGGGAAAGCCTTCGAGTTGCAGGGCCGTTCCAAAATCATCATCCGGGCTACAGCCGACCTGCTCGCGGACAACCTGAACGCCCGGATTGCCGACGACGGCGCGGCCATTGACGGCGCGTGGCTGCTGTCGCACCTGATGAACGAGGGCCTCGGTCAGGTCACGGCCTACCTGCGCGACGGCTCGACGCCGGACGACGAGCCCGAAGAGGGTGAGACCCCAAACGCCGGGGCGGACGCCGCCGCGTCGACCTAGCCCCGATTGATTGGGGAGAAATCCTATGCGACATCGTGGAGCATTACCCGGCTTACACTTGGCGGGCGGCCTGCGACGAAGCCAGTCTGGTGCTGGCGGTGCTGTTCGGACGAATTCCCGGCATCCATTACAAGCGGGCGTGGCCGGTGGCCCAGCTCACGGCCATGCTCGGCAACGTCAACGGCGGCAAAAGCAAGGGCGGGGGCAACACGCCGGACTGGAAGCTGTTCAAGGGTTCGGAGTTCCTGCCTGCCTACGCCCGCACACCTGACTTGGACGGCCCCCAACTGCTGGCCCCCCACCACTGTGCGGCGCTCGCTGAAGCCCTGGAGAACAAGCACCTCGCCCACGCGAGTTGGGTGGTGCAGCTCGTGGCCGCCGATGACTCCCTGGAGCGCATCTTCACGGTGGCCGAGCAGTACCTGGCCTTGGACGCTGGTGCTCCAGCTTAATTTGGGGGTGAATCCAGCATTCCACGGCACCTGACGGGGCTGGGTGTGCGTCCACCCGGCCTTTGAGGGGGAAAATCTGCTATTGCCCGCAGCCGCGCTTTCCCCTTTGCTTAACGTGATTCACTCATAATAGTGACCAGGGCGATTCCAGTATCCACGCAAGTCATCTTGCTCTGTATAGCTTCCTGGGTGTCAGAGAGCTGGTTCATAACGAAGATCATTGGGAGATCTTGTCCAGTTTCGCTCTTGATCAAATTTTTGATGTTGGTCGCAATGTCAGCCACCTTTTCTCCGTTTTCCGGGCAGGCTGCATCTAACCGCGCAAAGGCCGTCGCCATCTGGGGGTCGTTCCGTTCTCGGCCATCGCCAGTAGCTAGCAATTGAGCGGGGGTCATTCCAACTGTGGAATTCGAAGTGGCCGTAGTGGTACTTCCGCATCCTCGAAACATGAACATCAGAAAGGCAATCCCGCCAAGCAATAGTAGGCCCGTGACGGCATTGAGGGCCATGCGCTTCTGAGGCGATAACGCGGCTACGGCAGCAGCATTCTTCCGATTCCGTTCCGCCTTAGCAGCAGCCTGTTCCTTTTTATTCATATCCCCAACCGTACCCCACATCTTTTGAGCGAGGGGCTTCACTTGCCCAACCCTCTTCAAGATGAAAGTACGTAAACCGCTAAAGCACGTTATTTAGGGAGCTTTTGCCGAGGCTGGGCCACCAGTTCAAGGTCTAACTCATCCAGAATACGTTGCCAGTTCTCAGGGACGCGCCCAACCGTGCCATTCAACAACTTGGAGACAGCGGGGCGCACTAACCCGGTACGTCGAGCCAACTCACCCTGCGAAAGCTCACGCTCAGTCATCGCTTCCTGCACCGCCTTTCTGACCTGCTCATTCATTCCAGTCACAATATCACCCCTCTAGATGGTAGCAGCTATTGCTTCCGGTAGCAATGGATGCTACTATGCAGGAACCAAAGAAAGCTCAGCGCCTAGGAAACGCGCCTTCTTTGGAATCCGAACTAGAGGTGGATTAATGACAGTTTACACCGAAGCACACGCAAAAGCACCCGCCATCACCCGCACTTGGGAAGTTGTCACCCTGTACCGCGAATGCGGTGTGGTGACGGACAAAGCACGTGACATCGTGACCCTGACCCGCACGGCGGCAGGCATCGAAGGCACAGTCAACTGTGAGCCCGTAGAGGCCATCAAAGCCATCGCCCTGCTGCACGGCGCTCACGACCTGACCGTCATCAGTGAGAAGCTGGAACCCGCCGCTATCGGCAAGCCTGCCGCCGAAAGCCTTCACCGCCGTTTGGCCCGCGCTGGTGTGCCGAGCAAAGAGCATTACGGCTTCGCCTCCGCTGCACTGGACACGCCTGTCTACAGCCTCGCCCTCTTGACCGCTGACGAACGGGACACGGTGCTGGCTTTTCTGTCCTTCACGCACGGCAAGGAGCGGGCGGCATGATGAAGTCCACCCCCCAGTTGGACAGGAAATATAAGCTGGCGAACGTCAGCATCAGCATTAATGAGCTGGAATCCATCAGCAGCCTTATTGCGACTACCGTAGAGGTTGACCAAGACGGGCGGTTCCTGATTGCTTTCGATACCGAAAATGATCGCCACACGGCCAGTTTGGTGCTGAGCGCCCTGCGGATGCACCTCTGGCGCAATCACAGGCGAGATCACGAGTGATTCGCGGCGGCGATGCGTACAGGTCGAAGCATCGCCGCCGCGCCCAGCAACACGGCGCGGTTGGCAGCTTCGACAAGTGGGATGTTCAGATCAGGTTCGGCAAACAGAAAGGGCTATGTCATTACTGTGATGAAAAGCTTGACCTCATCGGCCCGAACAAGTTTCAGGTAGACCATTTCATTCCGCTCAGCAAAGGGGGCAGCAACTATATGAACAACCTCGTATGCGCGTGCCCCGACTGCAACCGGGCGAAGTCAGACAAGATGCCTTGGGAGTACCGCCCAGCGCGGTTTGAAGTGGGGTGCAAAAGAGATGGGTAAGTCGGCTGTGGTTGGGGAGCGTCAATGCACGAAATGTCAGCGTATTTTGCCCGAGACTTCCAAATTCTTTTACCGCGATAGGGGCGCTTGGGCAGCTCGCTGCAAGCCGTGCTTTATTGCAAAGCAGAAGGACTGGGCACTGTCTAAACGGGTCGCAGGAATCTATGTCATCCAACACTGCTCATCGGGACAGGTTTATGTTGGGAGCGCAGGCTGCTTGCGGCAGAGATGGAGTCAACACCGACATCTTCTGCGCTCGGGAAGGCATCACTCGCCCCGGTTACAACGCGCATGGACGCGAGATGGAGAAAAAGCCTTTGCCTTCAAAGTGCTGGAGTTAGTGGATCGGGAAGACTTGCTGATAACAATTGAGCAGGCTTGGATTGAGTTTTTGGGGGCGTACAACAAGCGCGGTGGGTACAACGCCCTCCCGCAAGCCGGACGCGTCACGGGGTACCAGCACACTGAGGAAACCAAGGCGTTACTGCTTAAGCAAAACGTTGCTAAGGCGCAGGCTTACATCGTCACGTTTCCTGATGGGCGGGAAGAAGAAGTGCAGCATTTGGGCCAGTTCTGCCGTGAGCGTGAGCTTCACACCAGCACGATGTTTCAAGTGGGCAAAGGTTCAAAACGAACCTACAAAGGATATTCATGTCGCCTCGCCACCATGTCGCGAGAGGCTTGGGAATCAAATGTTGCTCTAGAAGAAGCGAGGGTAGTCGCCAAAAGAGATCCAAACAACCGCAGATTCCCAACACAGCGGCGAGTTTTGATACACCCCGATGGCACAAGGCAGGAGTTTGTAAATATTTTAAAAACGGCCAAAAGCCTTGGCGTGCCCCCTCGCACCTTCCATGCATTTGTGACTGGAGAATATAAAACGCCTGTTCTGTTTGCAGGCTACGCAGTTCAAGACATCCATTAGCTCTGAATCCTGATGTAGCTACAAAACCGCCTTTTGGGGCGGTTTTTTGATCGCGTGGAGGTGATCTTCTCTGTCTACTCAAGTCGCGTCGGCCCATTTAGACGTCACCGCCAACACCGGGCGTGCCCGGCAGGCCCTGCAAGACTTTGCCAAGCAGGCCCAGACCCAGTTGGCCGGGCTGACCGGCCTCAAGCTGGAAGCCACCGTCAAGCTCAAGGCCCCCACCAAGGCTGAGCTGAACGCCGCCCTGTCCGGCCTGAAGGGCGAAAAGACAGTCAAGATCGCCATCGACTCGGCAGACGCGGCTACCCGGATCGCGCAGATTCGCACTCTGCTGACCAGTCTCGGCACCACGGTGTCGGGCTTGTTCAACATCAACACGGCGGGTTTTGGGGCCATCCTCTCTGGCGGAACAGCCATGATTACTCAGTTTCAGGCGGTTGTCGCTGAGCTGAAGCGCGTCTTGGCGGAAATCCGCAACACGCGGCCTCCTAACGGGCCACCCGCTGGGGGCGGCGGGGGTGGCGGTGGAGCGAACCTCAATCCGTATGCCGCCCAGCTCAAGGCCCTGCAAGGTGACTTGCGGAACAACATTCTCTCCACTGCTCAGTTTGAAACGGCCACCCGCGCCCTGAAAGCGCAGATTGACGCTGAAATCGTCTCGCTGCGGAGCCTCGGGGTGCTCACAGCGGATCAGCAACGGAAATTGGATGCTTTGCGGGCGGCATCCGGCACGGTCGCGCAGGCTTTGGGGCGGGTCGGCACTTCGGCGGGCGCGGGCATTCAGCAGCTAGGACGTGAGCTAGGGGTAGCGCAGTCGCAATACGAGCGGGGCGCGATTGGTCTGCGTACCTACTTGCGCGAAATGGAGCGCATCCGCACGGCTGGGGCTTCGCTCGCCACGGGTTTACGCGCAGGCAGTACCGAAGCTCGCAACCTGGAACGGGTCATGGGTGGGCTGTCCACAGCAGCTCGTAACATCAACTCCACGTCCATCACGAAGATTCGGACGGATATGGCTGCTGCCCGTGCTGAATTTGAGCGTGCCACCGTCGCGGCAGGTAGCTTTACGGCCAAACGCGCTGCTTTGCAGTCCTACGAAGCTTCTATGCGGGCGCTCGAACAGCGCATCCAGGCGGTGGGGCAGCGCAGCAACGTCAGCGAGAAGCAGATGCGTGCTTTGGCTCAGGCGACTCAGCAACTCGCTTCTCAGCGGGGAGCCTTGCAGGGCATCTTCACGCCTCTGGGTTTATCGGGCGGCATTCTTAATGCCCTGCGCTCCCTGCCCCAGTTTGCGGCTCAGGCAGGCGGGAGCCTAGGGGCCGCTGCCGCGCAGGCCACCGGGTTTGCGGGCGGTCTGGGAGGCATTCTGGCCGCTGCTGGGCCAGTCGGTTTGGCGATTGCGGGCGTGACGGCTGGAGTGGTGGCCTTTACCGCTGCGGGCGTGGCCTCGGTCGGGGCGTTCGGCACCTTTGAGAACGGCATTCAGAACGCGAAAGCAACGCTGGGGCTGTTCGGAGAAGAGGGCAAGGCACTTGGCAAAGAGCTGGCGGGACTGGCGCAAGATCCCTCGCTGACCAAGCTGGGCTTTAACTCCAACCAAGCCGCTGCTGCGATTGAAGAACTCGGCTCTCGTGGCCTGAGTACCTCTGAGATCATCAGCGGTGGCCTGCAAACGGCGGCCAAGCTTGCTGCTGCATCGGGCGTTAAAGACCTCACCGTGTCTTCCGAAATTCTGGTCGGCTCTATGCGGGCCTTCGGGCTGGAAGGGGCAGCCGCGGCCAAAGTGCCGGATTTGCTGGCAGCGGCCAGCAACGTTTCTGCATTGCGGCTCGACGATTTTCGCCTAGCTATCGCAGCAGGCGGTAGCGCCGCTCGAACCGCAGGCATCGACATCACTGAATTCACCACCGTGATGAGCCTGATGCGCGACCGCCTGATCGGGGCGTCGGACGCAGGCACTAGCTTCAAAGCGTTTACGGCGGCGTTTACGTCTAACTCCCAGCCTGCCCAGGCTGCGATGGATAAAATCGGGTTCTCTGCCTTCGATTCGGCAGGCAAGATGAAAAGCTTGCGCGAGATCACACAGCAGCTCGCGGAAGGGCTGGAAGGCTATACCGACAAGCAGCGCCTCGCCACGCTCGAAACAATCTACGGTAGCGACGGGATTCGCACCGCGACCACCCTGCTCGATGCTTACAACGGCGCTAATGCTCAGGGCACACGTCTGCTCGACGAACGCAGTGCGGCGGTAACCCAGACTGGGCTTGCCGACCTTGCTGCTAAAGAGCGCACTGACAGCTTAGTGGCGGCGCAGGCGGAGCTATCCAACAAAATTTTGCTGCTCAAGCAAAGTTTGGGCGCAGAGCTGGCCCCCGCTGCGGAAGCGGTGGTCGTCGCCCTCACTGGACTTGTGGATTGGCTTGGCAAGACAGGCCCTGCTCTTGAAGAGCTGCGAGGTTATTTAATTCCTGCGGGAGTGGCCCTGATTGCCTTTAAAGGCAGTGTCATTGCCACAGCCACAACCGCGGCTTGGGGTACATTAGCTGGCGTTTTGACAGCTTTGCCTGCGCTTATAGCAGCCGTAGGCGCGTCGCTCGCAGCGTTCGTCGCCTCCAACCCTATCGGTCTTATTGCCACTGTTGCCGCAGGCATCGCGGTCTACGCCAATAATATTTTTAATGACATCCAGAAAATCTACGATGCCACTGATCAGTTAGCCGCTCAGAGCAGCGGCACTATGCTAGCGAGGGTCGCAGAGCTTAACGCAGTGGGAACCGAATTGGCAGATGCTCAGGCACGCCATTTGCTTGCGTTGGACGGTTTAACACAGGCGCAAAAAGGCAACTTTTCTGGTTCTAATTTTTTCACTGGGGAAAGGTATTTCACTGTCGATCCCGAAGCGGTCAAAGCCGCAGAAACACGTCTGGCGGCAGCCAAAGCAGAACTGGAAGCCGCCAAAGAGCGCAACCGCATTCGCAACCCCAACACATTGCCGGGTCAGGGGCCTCTCCAGCCTGGTCAAGTGCGGACTGGGCCAGCCAGCGATTTCGGATTGGCGGTGGCCCAGCAGACCCTGATCAAAACAGGCAACCAGCAGGCCGACGCCGTCGTGAACTTCTGCTCCAAATGGGTGCGCCTCACGCTGGGCCAAGCACAACCGGAGATCGCCGGGTACATCAACCGCATCTTCAGTGACAGCAACAGCGATGGGCGCGTCAACGCCAACGACGCAGCCAACAATGCCCGCAAAGCGGGGTTGCTGCGCGGGTATACGGGTGTCAGTGACCTGAAACCCGGCGATACCGTGTTCTACGAAGATGGTGGCGACGGGCATGTGGGCATCTATATCGGGGACGGCCTGGTGCGGGGCAACAACCGCGTCAGCAACAAGGCCACAGGCAATCCGGTGGGTAATGTCGGGGTGAACCAGCTGGGTAAAGTCACGGGCTTTGTCCGGGCCGACGACCTTGCGGGTGCGGCAAAAGGCGGCCAGGCGGGAACAGCGGCAGGGAATGCTGCAGCAACAGCCGCCGCCAATACCCAAATCGAGAAACTGAACAAACAAGCCCAGAGCCTGTACAACCAGCAGCAACTGGCCTTGAAGTCGGGCAACAAGGTGTGGCTCACCAAGGTCAACACCGACATCGCCGCCTTCAAAAAAGCCCACGCCAACGTTTGGAAAACCATCACCCAGACGAACAAGGACGGTTCGGCCAGCTCCGTCAAGGCCGCTGAGGTCACGGCCGCCGAGTACGCCAAATTTCAGAAGCGCGCCAAGGAACTCGCCGCCCTGGAAGCCCGCACCAAGGGACAGGGGGCGGCCTCCGCTGCGGCAGGACGGGAAATTGCCGCGTTCACCAAGAACAATCCGGTGGCCGCCAAGGTACTGGACTTTGAGCGTCAGGCCCTGAAAGAGCGCGAGCGCCTCGCCAAAGAGGCCAAGGCCCTCGCCAAAAAAGCCTCGGATGAGCAGGCGTCAGTGGCCCGTGAGGCCGCCCAGGGGCAGGTGGCTGCGGCCCGCTCGTCCTTGGAACGGCTCAAAACCATTCAGACCCGCGCTCTCGTCAACGCTGGAGACGATGTCACCGCCCGCGCCAAGATTGCCCGCGACGGAGCGAATGCGATTGCGGGGGCAGAGAAAAAGATTGCTGCCGCGCAACTCAAGATTGACCAAACCGAAGCCCGTGGGCTGGCCCCCGCCAACCGTCAGGCCGGGCTGGATCAGGCCCAAACCGACTACGCCAACAGCCTGCGCGAAATCGAAACCGACCGCCTGCGGGCCATCAAAGAATCGGGCAAGACCATCCAGGAAGAGCAGAGCAAGCTTGATCAGCAGTTGCGGGAAGGCCGGGTGGCCGATGCCCGCCTCACGCTCGACCGGATTACGGGACTGAATGAGCGTGAACTGATCCGTTTCAAGGGCACGGCGGAACAGCGCATCAAGATCGTGGCCCGGCAAGCGGGGGCGGAAGCGTCCGCCGCACTGAAGGTCGCCCAGGCCCAGAAGAAGAGCGACGACGCGGCGGCCCGTGCCCTTCCGGCAGGAGAGCAGGCGGCGGCCCTGGCCCGCTCAAAGAAAACTTTCGAGAATGCCCAGCGCGAGATCGAAAACACCCGTCTTCGCGTGGTGCGCGAGGGGAACGACGCCCTGAAGGCAGAGCGTGACCAGTTCGAGGCTCAACTGCGGGAAGGCCGGGTGGCCGACGCCCGACTGACCCTCGACCGGATCGCGGGGCTGAACGAACGCGAGTTGGTTCGCTTCAAGGGCACCGCTGAAGAGCGGATCAAGATTGTCACCCGTCAGGCGGGCGTCGAAGCAGCCGCCAAGCTGAAACTGGCTGAGGCACAGAAGAAACTCGACGACGCGGCTGCCAAGGCCTTGCCTGCCGGTCAACAGGCCGCCGCCCTCACCCGTTCGAAGACGACGTTCGAGAATGCCCAGCGCGAGATTGAGACCACCCGTCTTCGTGTGGTGCGCGAGGGGAACGACGCCCTGAAGGCAGAGCGCGACCAGTTCGACGCGCAGGTGCGTGAAGGGCAGGTAGCACAGGCCCGCCTCACTTTGGAGCGCATCGAGCAACTCAACGAGCAAGAACTCCAGCGTTTTGCTGGTACGGCGGCCCAGCGTGAGGTCATCATCCGGCGGCAAGCCGATGCCGAACTGGCGGCCAAAAAGCAAATTGCTGTTGCTCAGAAAAAGATCGACGATGCAGCCGCGCGGGCGCTGGCTCCAGCGCTGCAAGCGGGTGCACTGGGCACCGCGACGACCACCTCTCAAAACGCGATTCGGGCGGCCCAGATCGACCGCGACCGCACCGTCCAGGAAGCCAAAGCGGCGACCAGAGAGGAACTCACCCAAAGTACAGCCCGTCAGAAAGCGGTACAGGCGCTAGAACGTGACCTGCGGCAACTCAACGAACGCTTTGCCCAGCAGGTGAAGGCCGGAACCGTCACGGCAGACAGCGTGCTGCGCTACAAGCAAGCGCTCGAAGACTTAAGGGCCAAGGCATCTGAACTGCCCGCCACCTTGCAGGCCACCATCAAGGCCCTGCTCACCCAAAGTGGCACCCTTGGCACGCAGGGCCAGGGGATTGCCAACTACCGCAGCGAGATCGACAAGCTGCGCGAAGCCGTAGAGAAGTGGGCGTATGCCGAACTGACGGCCGCCCGAGCCCGTGTGATTGCCAATGGGGGCGATCCGAAGAAGCTGGCGCTGCTTGATGCAGAGATCGCCAAACGCAAGACCCTGACTGGGGTACAGCTCGGCCAACTGCAGGCGGAGAATGCGGTGGCTGCCGCCCGTACTGGCAGTGAGACGCTTGAAGGCCAACTGGGGAATGCTCAGGCCCAAGCCAAGGGCAACCTGGCCACCCTCTATCAGCTTGAACTGGATTTCGGCGAGAAGATTCAGACCGCGCGAGACGCCCGTGCCCGCGTCGAAGCCGACGAAGAAATCCGGCAGGTCAACGAGAAGTACAAGAAGCTGGGTGAACTCGAAGGATTGAGCCGTCAACAGCGGCTTGAACTCGCGGCGGCACAGGACAAAGCTCTGGCCGACATCGACACCCGTCTCGGCATCGTTACAGCCAAAAACGCCAGCGATCGCAGCGCTGCCGAGTTGAACGCCAAGAACGCCCTCGACGCGGCCCTGCTCTCCGCAGACCGGGCCACCCGCGACACCATCCGGAAGAACGCACTCGACCTGCTGGCCCGCCAGACCGCCGATCTGGAAGCCCGACAGGCGGAGGAACTCTCTGCTGAGGGCCTGACCCAGGCGCAGGTGCTGGAGATCCGCAAGCGCTTCCAGCCCTTGCTGGTTGCGCAGAAACAGAAAGAAGTGGCCGCCAGTCGTGAGATTGAAACACAGGCCGAGAACGACCGCTACAGCGATGCAGTGGAGGCAGCACGGCAAAACGGCACTCTCCAGACGGTGGCCGCCAAGCTGCTCGCCGAGCACACCTCCAATCTAGGAGCGATTGAGCGGCGCGGCACCGACGCCGTGCGCGATTACGAGCTGAGCACCAAGCGCGATGTGGGGCAGGCAGTCCTCGCTGCCGCCAAAGCGACCAGCGACGACCTAGTCAAGGTTGGACAGGAGCGGATTGACCGCGAGCTGGAAGGCCTGTCCGAGATGAACGAATCCCAGCGGCAACTGGCCGTCCAGACCCTGGAATTCTGGCGCGAGGTGTACACCGCACAGGGGACAGTCGGGAAGGCTGCCATGGCCGACGTGGACGCGGCTATTGCCAAGATCGGGGCTGCAGGACGCACCGCTCGGAGGCAGACCGCTGACCTGGGCGTGGTGGATGCTGCGCTGCCCGGCACCTTCGCCCGTGACCTGAACGGCATAGGCAAAGACGAAGACGCTGACGACGCCCGTGCGACGGCGGAGGCGAAATACAACGGGCTCCTGGAGACCTATCAGGGCTTCCTGAAGAAGACAGAGGACGCCGCTCGTCAGTTCGAGGGCCTCTCCGATGACCAGCTCACTCCGGATGAACGCCTCACCCGCGATGGACTGCTTGCCAACATCGTCCTCTACGACGGGTTTATCGCCCAGATCACCGGCAAGGCCAAAGAGGCTGGCACCAAAGCTGCTGCTGCTTTCACGCAGGCTGAAGCCGACAAAACTGAAGAAGCTCGCCTTGCGCTGGCGGAGGCAGAATACGCCCGTGCACAGCAGGCCGGGACAGATGGCAGCGTTGCATATCGAGCAGGGCTCAATACCTCACTGGCCTATTGGCGAGCACGCAAAGATGGGCTCAAGACCGATAGCCCAGAATATCTGGCTGCGCTGCAAAAGGTCACTGAGTTGGAAGGCAAGTTGCTGGCAGTCAGTCCGGAGAAAACTGCAGATCAGAATCAGCTTGCTTCACAAGCCTTGGATGAAGCCGAATATGCTCGGGCTCAGCAGGCCGGGACAGATGGGAGTCCAGCCTACCGGGAAGGCTTGAATGCATCTTTGGCTTACTGGAAGGCCCGCCTGGTCGGGCTCGACAAAAAGAGTCCGGAGTATCTCGCGGCCTTACAACAGGTCACTGATCTGGAAGGGAAAATCAAAGCGATCACTCCGGAGAAGTTGGCCGATCAAGAGCAGGAGGCTTCGCAAGCCCTACTTGAAGTGCGGTATGCACTGGCGGAAGCGGAAGGCAAAGATGGAAGTCCGGCCTATATCGCGGGTCTGAATGCTTCCCTGGCCTACTGGCGGGCTCGTCTGGAAGGATTGAAAAATGATGCCCCTGCTTATTTGGCAGCCCTGCAACGGATCAATGATCTCGAAGGCAAGATCGGCACGGCGCAGGCCAACACTCCCCTGGTCAACCGACTGAAAAACCTGTCGGGGATCGTCGGTAAGAACGGTACCTTCCAGAAGACCGTCACGGCGGGTCTGGATGGCCTCGCGGCGTATTTCGGGGCTGGTGGAGCCAAGAGCGGGAGGAAGGCCATTCTCGCCGGAGCTGAGGCGCTGGTCGGGGGCCTAGGCGAGGTTTTCAAAACGGGAAACGAGGAGACCGATCAGGTCATCTCCACCTTCGTCTCTGGCGTGCAGGGCACCCTCTCGGCGCTCGCCAAGGGCGATTGGATCGGGGCCATCATCGCTGGAGTCGCCACCGTGGTCTCCACCATCCTGGACATCTTCCAGGGTGGCAAGAAGTCGATGGCAAAGGCCAAAGCCGAAATCGAAGAGGCCACCAAAGGAATCAAATTCTTTGACCTCTCGAAGTACGCCAAGGTCGAAAGCCGGGGCGGGTTCTGGGGTTTCCTGGGCTTCAAGAAGTCGGTCATTGATCAGGAATCCGTGGACATCGCCCGCACCTTGGGTGACGCCATTTACGACGCCATCAGCGGCGGCATGCTGGATGGCATCAAAGCTGGCAAGACCTCGTTTGGTGAGCTGGGCATCGATCTGAAAAAGTCGCTGGCCCAAAACATCCTGCAGGGATTGATCGATGGCTTC
Source organism: Deinococcus sp. QL22 (assembly GCF_023370075.1). Taxonomy (NCBI): domain Bacteria; kingdom Thermotogati; phylum Deinococcota; class Deinococci; order Deinococcales; family Deinococcaceae; genus Deinococcus; species Deinococcus sp. QL22. The sequence continues at coordinate 48,735 of NZ_CP097156.1, read as the reverse complement.
CTCCAGGGCGCGATCATGAAAGATCTGATTCAACCGTTCCTCGACCAGTACATCGCGGCGCGGAAAACGGCTGACCCCACAGACGACGTGAAGGCGGCGGCTGACTTGCAAGCGGCCATCGTGACCGGCAACAACGAACTGGCGCAGTTCTACCAGGGCGTGCTGGTGCCGACCGCGCAGCAACTCGGCGTGTTTGGCAGCGACGCCACGAGCGCGTCTGCTGGACTTGGTGGAAATGCCGCCCAGCAATTGGAACTGCCTCAATCCGTGCAGGTGGCTCTGCGTTCGACTGACGCCCAAGCGCAGGCCCAGAACACGGCGGCCCTGTCGCGGGTCATCGAGAAACTGGACGGCACTGTGTCCAACCTGCAGCGCAGCGGCCTCACCGCCGAAGTGCTGATCACGCAACAAGCGCCCCCCGCCACCCGTGCCCGCGCCCGCACTGGCTACCTGTTCTAGGAGGTGACCCATGACCAACCCGAACGACCATCCGCCCCTCTACAAACTTGTCGTTCAGACCCATGCGGGCGTGTTCAAGCACGAGTTGGTGCTGGACGGCATCTTGGGGCTGCAACCGGGCCAACAGGCCCTCAACCTCACCGATGGCCCATCCCTCGAAGTCCGGCCCAATGGCGATTGCCGACAGGCCACCTTTGGGGGCGTGGGCGACCAACTGAACATTGGCTATGAGGACGTAGTGGACATCTTCTGGAGTGAGGACGGCGGCCTGACCTGGCGCTCCCGCTGGGCCGGGTACGCCGACACGGTGGCGCCCCGCCGAGATCCGGAACCGCACGGTTACGTGCTTAACGGCCTGCGGCAACGGTTAGACCGGGTGGAGGCCCGCTTGCCCATCGCACAGGCCGCGCCCAATCAACAGTTCGCGCAGTTGATGAACGACCTGATCGACTCCGGGCAGGTGGGGGAGGCGCTGCGGCGTCCGCCCCTGCCCGCATTGGGCACGGGTAGCCAGCGTGCCCGCATCCTGCCGCGCTATGAGTCGGTCATGGAGATTGCCGAGAAATGGCTGACGGGTGACCTCGAAGACGGCTCGCCGGGGCTGGGCGACTACGGCGTGAATGCCCAGCGCCTGCCGATCTGGGGGCCTGCTGAGGGACTGCACGTATTTGATGAGCAGGACGGCGTATTGATGAACGGCAAGGCGGGATCCAGCGCGAAACTTCGCACCCATGTTCGCGCCACCTGGACGAAGCCGGGACGCGGGCCGTATGCCGTGTTCGGTGAAAGCCTGTTGGCCGATCAGGAGGGGGTGCAGACCACGGCACTCATTCAGGTGGCTGATCCAGCGGTGTACGGTTACTCCAGCCGCCGCGAACCTTTGAAGCCACTCGCGTCCTACTTCACCCGCGCTCCCTGCACCTCCGTGGCTGCCCGCTGGACACCGGGCAGCGGCTACACCTCCACAGGCCGGGCCATTGCCACCAGCTCGGCCAGCGTCGTTCTTCGGGGGGTTACCGTCTGGGCACCTGCGCTGGTAGACGGCGGCGTCGACATCCTGAATGACGCCAGCATCACCACGGCTGTTTCGGTGCAAACGCCGGAGCCAACTTCAGGCGCACTGCCTGCCCAGGGCGGCACTTTCGAGATTGAGGCCACCTACGCGCCCAGTCCAGTGCCCTGGGGGGTGGCGGCTCACGCGGTGGGCGGCATCATCACGGGTTTCATTTTCGATCAGGTGCTCGACGTGCGTTGCCCACCCCCGGACGACGGCGGACTGCTGCTGTTTCCGGACGAGGTGCGTCAGTGGATCACCGAGCACTGGGACGCTTCCTTGACCAGCCGAGTGGCCGTGCGGATCGCCCGCACGGGTACGGGGCCGGTGCATTTGACCACGCTGGGGGCGCTGTTTCTCAACGAACCGGCGGTCAAGAAAGCAGTGCAGCGCCTCGCTCACTTGCCTGTTCAAGATCCGGAGAACATCCGAGTACCGGGCTGGAACGTGGAGCCGCGCGCTTGGGTGACCTGCATCTACCGGAACTCAGACGGCACCGAGCAGGGCCGTACCGAAGCGCGGCGGGCCGACCTCTACCGCTACACCATCGACGAAGGGGGCCAGCAATGGACGGAAGTGCAGGTCGCTCAGGCCGATGAAGCCGATGAACTGGCTTTTGCCGCCGTGCTGGAACGGCAGGCCAACCGCGCCGCCGTGCAGGCCAGCATGAACAGCAACTAGGAGAAGATATGCAGATCATCATCGGCACCCGCGATGGCCGCCCCTGGTTGGTGCCGTACCCAGCAGGGCACAAGGACGGTACGTTGGAATTCAACCGCACCCTGGCCCAGACGCGCGGCAGTGGCCGGGCATTCCAGACGGGGGCAGGCACGAGTAAAGCCCTGACGATGGAGATCGAGATTCCTCTCTCGAAACCCATCAATCCGGTGCAGGCCCCGTGGGATACGGGTGGACTGAATTCTGCCCTCATCACCCGCCGCAAAGAGTTTTGGGAAGGCGTGCTGGAGCGGGCCGAGCGCTGGTACTGCGGCGCACGTTTCCGGCAGGTGCTGGGGGTGGCGTCGTTCGACCGTTCGGAGTTCGCCGTGCTGCGGGCCACACTGAACCTGCGCGATCCGCTCTGGTACCTGAGTCCCGACGACCGCCGCCCCCGCCGCTATCCCTTCGAGAATGACCTCGGCCTCTACCCCCTGGGCATGTTGCGGGTAGTGGGCGAGGGCGACAGCTACTACGACGTGGAATACCTGGGCGGCATCGTGGGTACGTCTGTGGTGACGACCCTGCCCTACACCGGCCTCACCTTCTATCCCTTGGAGCTGACCTATGACGAATCCATCTAGACCCCGGGTACTGACTGAGCGGGATGCTGGCACCATGGACACCCTGATTCAACGGGGTGAAACGGCCATTACGGGCGCAGAGCAAAAAAGCGTCCAATTGACTGGCGTCATTGCCAGCGTACCGCAGCAAGTGCTGAATGCGGCCGCCCCAGCCCTCGCCAACCTCTATATGCAGACTCAGGGGGTGCAGGCCGCCATTACGGCCGCCCAGCTCGCTGCCACCACCCTGCCCAAGTTCAGAAGCACGTCCACCGTGAACCCGGTCGCGCCAACTCAGGCTGAACTGGACGCCAACCCCAACGGAATCGGGGGCCTGAAACTCACGGCAGACGGCGGCACCCAGCAGCTCGTGTGGACACCGCACACGCTGGCAGGGGCGTGGACGGCCATCGGAGCGCCCAGCGCGACAGCGGCCCAGGTACAAGCGGCTGAGTTCAACGCCGCAGCCAGCGTCCTCAGCGTGCAGGGCACTCAGCTCACCCGCGAGGTAGCCGCCACCTACACGCCGCCCGCCACGACCACCACCCTGCTGATTGAGGGGGCGCCTTACACGGTGGAAAACGGTGTGGTGCCGCCCCACGCGGGCAGAGGCGGGCTCTTCCTCCCCCTGGCGGGCGGCAAACATGCCAAGCGCATCACCGATGGCCGGGTGTTCGACCTGCGGGCCTGGAAGTTCGCCAACGGCGCAGATATTGGCCCCACCTTGAATTACCTGCTCAGAGATGTGGCCCTTAAAAAGCCGTGCCTGATCTTGATTCCCCCCGGTGCGTTTGTGCTGAGCGAAGCCGTCGCCCAGTACATCGGTCAAGAAGTGCAGGGTGTGGGTGCAGGCATTACGTACTTGACGGGGCAAGGGCCTGAGGAGTGCGTGTGGTACGTCAACCGCCATGCAAACGCGGCCAGTTTTGGCGGGGCACTCTTGGGCGTGACCCTGACCAACGGCAAACCCCCCGCAGGCGTAGGCCAGCCCGTCAATCTGAACGGATTGAAAGGCATCCGAATCAAAGGGCACGGCTTCCGGGTCGAAGGCTGCGAAATTGCCAACTTTACGCAGGGTCTGCGCTTCAACGACGGTGCTTACGCCGAGGTGAACGGCGTGGGCAACGATGAGCAGTCGTATTACAACGTGGTTCGCAATACCACGTTCGCCAGCTGTTACGCGGCTGTGCAGCTCCGGGGCGCGGCCAATCGCAACGACATTGGTGGCGTGTGGACGAACAACGATTACTGCATTGACTGTTCGCAGCCTGGCAACGTGTCCGAACACAACTGGATTCGCGGGAACATGGAAGGCAACAAAAATATTCTGTTGCCGGATTCAGGTACGGTCTATACCCAGAACTGGGACGTGGCGGTGGAGTGTTCCACTGCCAACACCCATGTCTGCGAGTTCCGCGATCCGGGCCGACAACTGTTTTTGCGCTTGGACATTGTGCCTGCGCCGAGACTCAATCCGCTCTGGGATGACCCGGTACCGGCCAATCGGCGCGGCGTGCGGTTCGTGCGGCATGTGGAAGGCGGGCGCTGGTCAACCCGCCTGTTTACCAACGGCAGCAGCGGTGGCTTGGGAATTGGCGCAGTCATCGATGAGGCGTTAGAGCTTCGGGCAACGTGGGATGAGCCGCTGAATCTAGGAGAGCGCGGCTTCATGTGGAGCAATGTGGCGACGGGCTTGTTATACGGCAAATCAGGGACTGCGCCCCCAAATAACGATACTGATGGACAACCGCTCGTGGCATCGGCTGAGGTCGTTTTCGCGTATGACCCTCCAATCATCCCTCCGGGTGGACTGGCACAGCATGAGTTCCCGATTCCGGGAGCTATTGTGGGTGATTTTCTGGAGGTCGCCAAACCGTATTACACGAAAGGTGTGATCGTAGACCCTGATCTGAGCAGCAACGGCAACGGCGTGTTGACCCTGTTCAATCCGAGTGGGGTTGAAGTCAGCCTGCCCGCAGGCAACTGGGCGGTCAAAGCCACCCGTAGACGAGGCTGAGCCGCCCCCTTCACACCGCCCACGCGTTCGGCTGCTGGGCGGTTTTTCTTGGCCTGAAGGAGGCCTATGAAACGATTGCTGTTCTTTCTGGCGCTGCTCTTGAGCGCCTGCTCTGTGACCGTGCCACCCCGCGACAACGCGCAGTGGACGACGACCGTGCTGGATACCCAGATCACTTGGCGTTGGGTCAGTCCGGGTGGACTGGGCGGCAACCTCGGCGGCTACGCCATCAGTGCACCGGGCGGCAAATCCTGCGTGGTGGACATCGACCCGTCCCTCTCCCGTGACCAGATTCCGATGGTGGCTGCGCATGAGGCGGGGCACTGCCTGGCGGGGCGCTACCTGATCCTCGGGTTTTCCCGCCCGGATCTCGGCCCGTATTTCGACAACCCGTTCGAGGGGTTCGCGCAGACCTACGCGCTGGCTTACCTTGCGGCGTGTGGGCAGTCCCTCAAGGCGTTGGGGTGGATCGATCTCCGTCCGTCTCGCTGCGAGGCCCCGCCCGATCCGCGCTCGATTCACCCCCCAGAGGTGCCCTAGTGGCCGTGACCGTCATCACGCCGGCTGAAGCGCAGGCCCTCAGCACCTTGCAGATGCCGCCTGAACCGGGCACACCATTGCCCTCCTTCAGCCTGAAAGGAGACAAAGGCGAGCCTGGGCCGCATCCCCTGCTCCTCACCGGCAAAACAGGCGGCACAGTTGGGAACATCTGCATCCCCTCTCCGGGCAATCCCAGCGTGCTGATCGACGCTGCCAACACGATGAAGGCCGAGCTGGAGGGTGGCGCACCCTTGTACTACCGCTACTCCGCGACCGAGGTGTACGTCCCCGGCGGCATCGCTCCAGGAGATTTTGCGGCTGCAGACGTGGGGAAGCTGGTGGCGCTCGGTGACACCGGGGGCACCTCAAACCTGATCTTCTATCCACGCGGAGCGCGGCCTGCCTCCCTCGCGCCGAATGAAACCCGCGCCTTTGTGCCGTGCGGCGTGGTGGAGTCCCAGACTCAGTTGCGGTTTGTGGAGGCCCGGAGCCTTCCGCTCCCCGTCCCCGTGGCTCCGACCATCTCGGCCCGCATCACGTTCTCCGCTCAAGGCGCTGACCTCCAGTGGCCCGCTGCTTACGAAACAGGCGTACAGGGCTACCACATCGAGCGCAACCACGAACTTGGTGTGCCTGAGTGGGGCTGGACGCGCCTGACTGCTGTGCCGCAGACGGGGCTGACCTTCCGCAACCTGTGGGCCTGGGAGGGCGAAGCGATTTCCTACCGCGTGCTGGCCGTCCTGGCCAACGGCACCGAGGTGGCGCACGTGACCCTGTCCGGCACCCAATCGGCATTCTCGGCCAATCCTCGTACGACTCAACTGGTGATCGACGATAGCAACACGGTGGCGGGTGCTGAGACGGTCTTTGAGGGCTACGTCTTCGACACCGGCGAGCGGGTGGACTGCATCCGGGTCAACACAAAAAACAAGGTCAGAATCCGGAAGAACAAGGGGCGCACCAGTGGCAACTTCTGTAGCACCAACGGCAACGCGAACGTCGTGCTCGAAGACAACTACGCCTACGGCAAAGTTCCAACCACCAAGAATTACGCTGTGGGACAGTTTTTTGTCGGTGACTACGGTTCCACGCACTCCGAGCGCCGAAACCTCGTGCGGGCGATGGGCGGCACGTCGCTGGGACAGTGGCGCGGGAAGAAAGCCGCTGAGGGCGGGGCGGTCACGACCGGATACGGGAACATCTACTGGGACCTGGCGCGTAAGCGCAGCAACGGGGTGGGCGGAGATTTGTCGAACGACACGATTGTTAGCAAGCACAAGGAGAGCTCCACGCGAGGGCAGAGCAACCCGAACGATACGGACGGGTACACCATGCCCATCGGCCATGATTTCGCCCAGCTCCTCAATCTAAACGGCAACAACAACGCGGACGAAAACCTGCCGGGGCAGTTTTTTGGCGGGCTGGACTGGGCGGGCATCTTCGTGTACTCGACGCACATGAAAAGCCTGATGGAAGACCAGTTCAACTTCTACCTGATCGGTGGTGAAAGCCTCGACGTGCGCGTCAAGCTGCGCGGGTACTTTACGTTCGGGAACCCTGGCAACGGCATCAGCAACACGGGCCAGCGGTGGCAGCCGGGGATGCCGTTCAACATGGGCGGCCAGCGGCAGCCGACGGGCAGTTACATTCCCGGCGCGCCCAAGCCAGCGGGCGACTACAGTTTCCCGTACCAGAGCATGACGGGCGGGTTGCCTGCCGATGAAAAGCACCTGACGCGGTACGCGAACACGGGCGCGTTTACGCTCATCGAGGACTTCTGGTTGGTCGGCCCCGGCACGCAGCTGGGTGCGCAGCACGGGAACAATCACCAGTTGAACCGGGGCAAGGTGATTTTTACGGGCAAGCTGCGGGACGGGACGCCGCTCACGGGCGACCCGCGCATCGGCGTGTACATGAGTGGGGACGCGGGCTTCACGGTCGAGGGCAAAGCCGTGTCGCACAGCCTGGGCATCAGCAACGTTCATACCATCAAGCCCACGAACCTGAACACGCAGCCGCAGGGCTTCGGGGAAGAGTGGACGACGAAGGCGTTGACGTTCGGAAACACGTGCGAGAACCGCCTCGCGACGGCGGCAGAGGAGCGGGCGGCGCACCACCAGTTCCTGCTGTGGTGCCACAACGCAGGCATTCAAATGGGGCCGAACTACGGCACGCCGGAGGTGGTGTACGACTGACCGGAGACGAGCTCGGCAACCGTAGCCCCCCAGATCAGTCCGGCCAGTGCGTTCTCTGTAGCCTGATTCCCGTACCTCTTCACCCGCCCACGCTTCCGGCTGCTGGGCGGTTTTCCATGCCGATTGGAGGCCCATGCACATCCTGACCCTTGCCCTTGTCCTCGCGGCCCCCGCGTGTGGCATCAGCCTGATCCCGCAAGCCACGCGCGGCGTCACGTACACCCCTCTGCTGCAGGTTGCTCGGACGTGCTCCCCGGCCACCGTCTTCCGGGTACGCAAGTCCAGTACGCTCAACACCCGGGCCGCAGGCGCACGCTACCAGCCCATCAAGCCCCAAATCGGCGCGTGGGTCGTCACCAAGACCAGCAGCACCATCCCTGTCAAGGAACTCTCGACGCTGTTCACGTGGCGCTGGGAAGTCTTCGATCCCAAGGTGTGGGACTTGCAGACCGGCCAATTCGGCGCGTGGCTCCCCATCCGCGTGGGACAGCCATGACCGGGGGCGGCGATACCCAAACCGCCCTCTTGGTGGAAGTCCGGGCGGGGCTCGACGGCATGAAAACCTCGGTGCAAAAACTCGAACGAACCGTTCAGGGCGACGTGGACGCGGGCACCCCCTCCCTGCGGCAGGCCATCCGCAGCGTGGCCGATGAGCTGAACACGGAAACCGAAAGCTTGGCCGACCGGATCGACAAACTTGAAAGCGCCAATAACACCCAACAGGCTTACCTGCGCGGCATCACCACGGTCGTCAAGTGGCTGGGGGGCGGCACGTTGGCAGGCTTACTCGCCGTCATCGGGCTGCTTTCAGGCGTGTTTGGAGGAGGCAAATGACCGGTTTAGAAGTTCGCAGTGTCCAGCGCTGGGCACGGGGCGTGGTGTGGGGCGTGATGGCGTGCTTGCTGATTCTCGGCAGCCTGCTCGTCATTCAGACCTACCGCCAAGTGTTCCGCCCACCGCCGTTTACCTTCACCGAGGAGGTGTACCTGCCGACCCGCGGCGACATCTGTCCCGGCGACGTCGTGGAGTTCCGGCCCCAGCTGATCGTCGACCGGGTGCCTACCCTGCTGGTGGTGGTGCGCACGCTCTGGAACGTCTCCGAACAGCGCACGCTGGTGCCAGAAGTGGCCCCCAAGTTTTTCGTCTGGACGGAAGAAGAACGCGGTCAAGGGGTCACCCGGACAATTCGCTACCAATTGCCCAAGACCTTGCCCGTAGGCCTGTATGAGGTGCGCGGCGCGGCCACCGCCTTCAACTCGGACGCCTCGGCCTACCGCGTGCCCTTCGTCATTGCGGCCAGTTGCTTTCAGAAGGGAGACGCATGACCGCATTTTGGCCCACGCTCGATACGCCGACCACCCGCTACACCGTGCAGACCGGCTGCGCTTTCCTGGACGCAGCCTATTACCGGGCAGAGGGCTCCGTTCACCCTGCAATCGACCTCAATGCCGTCACTGGCGGTAATACCGATCTGGGTGACCCGGTACACGGCGTGGATTCAGGCGTGGTGGTGGCCGTGATGTGGGACGGGTACATCGGCGGCATTGTTGAAATCAAACACGAGGACGGCAGCATTTCCGGCTACTGGCACCTGCGGGACATTCACGTCACGCTGGGCCAACGTGTCAGCGGCGGCGACCTGATCGGGCAGATTGGCAAAGGCGCAAAGCTCAACATGGCCGCGCACCTGCATTTCTACGTCAAGAAAGCGGGCGTGGTGCTGGCCCCGAGCCACTGGCCGAGCGCGCACATCAAGAACCGTCAGGCCTGCGAGGCGTTTGTCCGCGAGCACTACCATCCGCCCGAGCATTGGCTGTACGCCCGTGGCGCCAAGCGCACGCTGGCCTCGCTGCAGGCCCTGCGAGGGGCACCAACGACCCGCGTGCTGGTCAACGACGTAGAAATTACCGGGCAACTGGTGCAGCGTCCCGAACACGACATGAGCATCGACGCCCGCACCGAGACCGTGCGCGTGTACCTGAACAGCCGGGAGCCGACGCTGGTCGTTCCCGCCCTGCCCCCCGGCGTCATTCACTGACGCGAGGAGACTGCCATGACCAATATTCCTTTGATTTTGCAGTCCGACGGCACCTATGCGGGCACCCTGCCAAACGGTGACACCATCCGCCTCACTCTCAGCCTGGCGCTCGCCGTGACGGCCGCGGTGGTGGCCACGCCTGCCCCTCCACCGGTGGTAACGCCGCTGCCGCCTGTGGTAGCTCCTGAACCGCCCGTCGTCGTGGTTCCTCAGCCACCAGTGGTCACGCCGCCTGCACCCCCGCCGCCTGTGCTGGTGCCGACGCCGCCCAGCATTCCCCCGGTGCGGCTGCGGCCCACCATGCCAGAACTGCCCAAAGGCAAAGTCTGGGAGAGCGCCATCACGGTCAAGCCGGGAGACAAGCTGGAAGGGCGCTATTTCTGGAATGAAGGCGAGGGGCCGTGCTTCACGTTGCCTGCCAACACGGTTCTGCCGTCCTTCGACAACGTGGTGGCCGTCTCACGCGGGCCAATGTTCTCTGGATGGCGGTCGCGGCTCAGAGGCAAAGACAGCAGCTACCGGATGCTGCCCCCCATCAGAGCAGGCCAGCCGCCCGCGAGGTTCTTCGACCTTCAGGAGTTCATGGACATCGACTGGCACCATAACGATGTGTTTGGCATCGGTCAGGGCCTGTTCCTGACGGGGTACAGCGAGGGCAACCCTCTGGCCCGTCAGTTTGCCGGGAACCCCAGCAAGGGCGACCGCTTCCGGCTCTACCGCAACCACCTCCACAACCCTGACGGCCGCATGAGTGACGGCAAAGGGGGATACATTCGCAGCCTGTGGGTCTCCACCCACGAAAACAATGACCGGCGCAAGGCCATCGGCGGCGTGATTGGACGCGAGGTGTCCAACTACCTCCGGCTGGGGAAGGTGCTGAACGTCCCTGGCATCGTGGAATGGAATCTCTGCACGGCTGACCTCGGCTACACGGTCGAAGACGGACTGGCCTTTCAGGAAAGTTCGGGCCTCTCCAGTGATCCGCTGGTGGTGCAAGACAATTTCGTGGTCAACACGGGCGGCCCGGACTTGGAGTACGTGCCTGGAGTGAGCAAGAGTTACAACGGCTCCAACAAGGTGATCAGCAATCCCACCAGTCCGCAAGACCCCAGGGAAACCGAGTACAGCGGCACGAGTGGGTTGATTGAAGGCGTGGACAACATTCACGCCCGCAACCCGCACGACATTGTGCTCCGGCGCAATTGGGGGATCGGTTTCAGGGCCATCTGGTCGCAGCAGGGCGGCCACCACTGCGAATGGGACGGCAACCGCAGCTACCTCACCGACCGCCACATTGAGGGTGTGCCGTGGGCAGGCGGCCCGAGCGCTTACTTCCAGATGACCAATTACGAACGGCGGGCGAGGCTGGCCACCGACAACGGCCAGGCGATCTTCGACGCCATCCTGTTCAACCGGAACGTGGAATTTAACGCCACTGCCGAAGGCCCGCTGGCCCTGCCTGCCGACCTGAAGACCTACGGCGGCAGCGGCAAAGACAACCTAAAACGTCTGATGGTCAAGGACGGCGGCAGGGCGGCGCTGGCAGAGTGGTGGGCCTTAGCGCACGCCAACAGTCAGTCGGTCGGCAGACGCTTCTAACCCCAATCTTTCGCCTTCTTCCGGCCTTAGACCTCCATGTCTGGGGCCGCGCCCCTGGAGTGTGCTTATGAATCCGATCGTCGCTCTGTTGTTCCTGTTCGTGGTGTCGCTGCTGCCCACGGCTTTCGCGCAATCCCTTGGGCTGCCTGCGGGCATTCCTGCCGAATACACCGCCATCGTGACCGTCATCATCACGGCGCTGACGGGCTGGCTGGTCACGCCCCTGACCGCAGTGGCGAAGAAATTAGGGCGCACCGAAGGCCCCACAACCGTGCTCATCAGTGCAGTGCTGAGCATCGTCATTGCCCTCGGTCTGACCATCATTCAAGCGGCCCTGTCCAGTGGGACTGATCCGCTCTGGCCCGCCGTGATTTCGGCGCTCGTGGGGTGGGTCAAAGCCAACGGCGACTACCTGATGCGCGTGCAGGCCAACACCAAGGCCAATGTGCTGGCAACGGAGTCGGCGCGCGAGCAAAGCGGTGAGACGAAGACTTCAGAGGGTGTTCAGCAGGAGCCGCTACGCCCTTCCGGAGTGGAGGCGATCTCCACGCCTTCGCCTTACTTGAATGGCGTGCCTGAAGGCGCACGTTTGCTGGGCGGCAATCTGGGCGGCGCGGCCCTGGGCGTCATGACGGGGCTGATTTCCTCGCCGCTGCTGGAGGTGGCAATTGGTCTGCTGACGAGTGCCTTCCCCAGCGGCGTACCGAAAGGCTTAGCGGAACGCTTTCTCACCGAAGCCGTTCGCCTCGCGCCGGAGCTGCTGGACGGCGACGGGTACGTTTCCAACGCCGGTCGCCAGCGCCTGAACGGAGTGCTACTGGATATCAAAGCAGGCCGACTTTAATCCACTCGCCCTCGCCTCTTCGCTGACCTTTCCCAGGAGACCTCCAATGAAAAAAGTCTTGTTCCACTCGCTGCTGCTTTGCACGCTCGCCCTCGCTTCCTGCGCCCCGGTGGCTCAACTCCTCCAGCCTGCCGAGCGCAGCACCCTGACCCGCGACGGCTCCAGCCTGGTGCTGACCAATCCCGGCCCGGACGCCCTGACCGGCGACCCGACCAAGCCCACGGACGGCCCCGCCCTGACCATCGACACGTCGGACACGCTGCGCCTCGACGCGGTGGCGCAGGCCTGGTGCACCTCCGAGAAAATCTCGGTTGGCCTGCGCTGGTCATGCAACGTGCCAAACCTGCTGCCGGGCACCCAAATCCGCGTGCGGTTTGAGGACGGCACCGTGATTGACGCAACGGTGCTGGCTTACCGCCCCAGCAGCGGTGTGCGCCCCGTCTCCATCTGGCTGAAGTAAGGAGGCTCCGTGGCCTACAAAGTCAAGCTCGAAAAGGGGCGGCGGGGCGACGGCTTTGAACGGGCCGTCGCCCTCACTTACGCAGGCCCCGTGGTCGGTGGCCAACCCACCCGCATTCCCATGCCGCCCGCCGCCGTCGCGCAGGTGCAGGCCGCATACACCGTCATGCGGGCGCAGTTCAAAGTGGACGCCACCGACGAGGCCGCGCTGATCGAGTTGACCAGCGCGGCGGGCGACCTGCGCATCGAAGCCGCCTACCCGCTCCCGGACGGCACCACTGGCCCGGCCCTCGTGTTCCGTTTTACCCCGCTACACACGGCTAAAGTGATCGACACCTGCGTCTGGGATTTGGAATTCAGCAGTCCCGGTCAGTCGCCGCAGACCTGGGCGCAGGGGACGTGGAGCATTGAGCAGGACGTGACGCGGTGAGCTTGTTGGAGCGAATGCAGCCGGGGGTGAGCTGGACGCCGGGAGTGCTGGCGAAGATGCTGCCCGGCACCGCGCCGGATCCGGTGGCCTCTGCGATTGCAGGCATCCCAGTGGAACAGGGGGTGGCCTTCGTGCCGGTACCGGGCCGAGACGGCCAGAACGTGGATGACCTTTCCCTTGACCTCGAACTGATCTATCAAGTTGCCAAACTTTAAGGAGTGCCATGACCCTTGCCGCCAAATTGACCGCCCTTGCCACTGCCGTAGGCGTAGACATCAAAGCCCTCATCACCACACGGGGCAATCTCGCCGCCCTGACCACCACTGAAAAGACCACCCTGGTCGGCGCCATCAACGAAATCAAGGCTGCTGTTGCCAGTGCCTCCGGCATCAATGACGCGGCCTCGTCCTCGACCAGTAGCTACAGCTCCAGTAAGGTCATTGACCTGTTGACCACGCTGGAGAACAAACTGACCGGTGGGGCCAGTTCCGCGCTGGATACGCTCGGCGAGATCGAAGCGCGACTGGGCACTGACCAGACCGCGCTGGGCAACCTACTCACCGCTGTGGGCAACCGGGTGCGGTTCGATGACGTGCAGAGCCTCACTGCGCCGCAACAAGCGCAGGCACGGGCCAACATCGGGGCGGCCAGCGCTGCGGATACAGGGGACGCGGCGGGCGCTGATCCAGTCGCGGCCTACACTGCCGCCAAAGCCTGATGGGCCTTGCGGAGAAGGTCACGGCACTGGCCACCGCCATCGGTGCAGATGTCAAAACGATCCTGACCAAACTCAGCCTGTTTCCCACACCCACAGGCACGCCCACAGCCAGTACGTTTCTCCGGGGGGATGGAGCGTGGGTGGCCCCAGCGGGCAGCGGCTCTGGGGACATGCTCAGAAGCGCCTATGACAGCAACAATTCCGGCGTGGTGGACAACGCCGAGGCGCTGGGCGGGGTCAGTCCATCGGGATACGCCCGCCGCGATCAGGAAGAAACATTTGCGGGGCGCGTTATCGCCCCGATTGTGCGGATAGACGGAGGCAGCGAGGCGCTGCAACTCAGGGGCGGGGCCGCCGATCACGTCTATATGGGCTTTTATCCCGACACGGAGCAGCCCGGCATCCGTGCTGGGTTTCTGGGTTACGGGGACGCGGGCAGCGCCGTGATGTACGTTGCCAATCAACAGGGGCCGCTCGTCTTGCTGTCTGTGGGTGACGTGACGGTGAACGGGCTTGCGCTCTGGCACGCGGGGAACTTTCAGCCGGGCGTGCCCACACAGTCTGGATCCGTGACAGCCACCGTGCCCAATTCCCGGCTGGAACACCGGCAGACCCTCGCCGCACCGGGTCTGACGCCTGCCAGCCGGGTGGTGTTGAGCCTCGCGCCAGTGCCCGACTCCGCCGAAAACGATCCTGAACTGCTGGACGTGCTGAGCCTGAGTGGACAACCCGGCACCGACACCCTGACCGTGACTCTTGCGTTCGCGTCCCGCACGTCGGGGCCGATCCTCCTCAATTACTTGGCGGTCTGATATGGCAAAACTTTCCTTAGACAGTACGGGGCTGACCCAGCATCCGCGTGAAAACCTCTCTGTGGCGGGAATGCTGGCCGCTCTGAACGCTGTGCTCGATTGCCGCTCGGACGGCTGCGCGACCGTCTCGCTCGACGTGCGCGGCACGTTTAGCCTCACGCTCCAGGTGCAGGGCACCGTGGACGGCGTGACCTGGGTGCCCTTGCCCATGCGCTCGCTGACCTCTGCCGCCTCCAACAGTGCCGTGCTCAGCATCACGGGCAGCACGGCGGGTCTCTGGACAGGCAGTTGCGCGGGCTACACCCAGCTGCGGGTGACCTGCACGACCTACACCTCTGGATCGGCAGTCGTGACGTTGGCGGCCTCGCTGGGCTATATGGACGACTATTCGCGCAACGGCAGCGTGACGCCGCTGCTGGGCACGGCAGTGGGCGCGGCGGGCGCGGCGTTGACGCTGACATTGGCTGCTCCAGGAACGGGCCTGCGCCACTACCTGACGTACCTGGCCATCAACCGGTTTGCGGCGGCGGCCCTGACCGCAGCGGCGGTGCCGGTCACGGTGACCACCACCAACCTGCCCGGCCCCCTGGCCTTCAGCTTCGGAGCAGAGGCGGCGGCGCAGGGTACGCTGGATCGCTGGCGCGAGGACTTTGCCGCGCCGCTGGTGTCCAGTGCCCAGAACACGGCGACGACCATCGTGTGCCCGGTGACCACGGGCGTGATCTGGCGCGTGACCGCCGGGTACTACGTCGCGCCGTAAGGCAAATTCAGCGGATGCGCCTGTGTCGATCCTCATTGGGCCAAATCCAGTGTCCTTAACGGCAGAGCGTCCCCGATACTCTTCGCTCTTTTTTTCAGGGGGGACAGCTTGAGTAGCAGCTTTCAGGCTGCCCCTTGTCCGAGGTGCGTGTGCAACCAGACCCGTCACACCGTACTCTGCTAGGCAGCGAGGTGCTTCCTATGCAATTTGAGTCGGTCACAATGTTGGATTTTCCGCCATTCAAAGATTTTTCACTCAACCTGCCTGAAGGGCTCACTGTCATTGCTGGGACAAATGGTGTTGGGAAATCTAGACTCCTAGCCTTTTTATCTCAGCAAAGACCAACTTCGCGACACAATATAAACTGGCCAGGTGTGAGCCTAAGGGGGAATTTGGCTGACGGTAAAGTGATCAACTTTGACGTGAATAGAGCCCTCTCTGCGACAGTAATTTCTTCGTTACGGCCTTACGACCATCGATACCAAGCTGAGACTGCTGTCGTTGATCAGACAAACTTTTCAAATGTAGGTCGCGTTTTTAAAAATTGGTTTGTGCATATGGATCATTTTGAGATGAGAGGTTGGATTGAAGATCCCAACAGCGCTAGCAATTTCAATTTATGTAAGCAGATTTTCTCCCTTCTTGATCCAACCTATCGATTTCTAGAGGTCAATCGAAATTTTGAAGTGCTGCTCGAAACTCCTGCAGGACCGCTCCCTTACGATCGGACGTCAAGTGGCTTTCAAAGCGCTTATCTCTTGCTTTTTGGTATCGTTTTCGGAATCGACTTTTATTCACAGGGTCAGCAATCTGCAGAGGAATTTGAGGGATGTATTCTCATTGACGAAATTGACGTGCATTTACATCCAGCTTGGCAAAACAGAATCTTGGGTTTGATTCAAGAAATTGTGCCGCGTGCACAGATTATTGCGACTACGCACAGTCCACACATTATTCAGGGACTGAGTGAACATCAGTTGGTGGTGTTGGAAACCAACACTAAGGGTGTCCCACACATCAAAGAAATTTCGCCAAGACCGAGTGCATACGGCTTCCAGGGTTGGAGTATTGAGGAAATACTGCGGGACGTCATGGGAATTGAAGATACCCTCTCGCAAGAGCGCCAACGCATAGAACAGGCTTTTAATGACGCTCTTGACAGCGACGACCTTGCTGCTGCTCAGGCACCGTATGAGCAGCTCATGACCATGTTGCATCCAACCAATCCCCTCCGGCGGGTCTATGACATGCAGTACAGGGCTATGGGTGGAGTCAGCGTGTGATTCGACTGCAACGAGGCGGCCCGCCCGAATCACTTGACACACCCGAAAAAGAACAGACCCTAGGACGGCATTTCGAGCAATACCGTTCCACCCGTCCATGGCGGGCTGCTGACATCTTGGCCGCACTGTTCCTGGAAGCGCATGAGAAATGCGTTTACTGTGAGTCGTTGCTGGGATCCATTGACAATATGCAAGTCGATCATTTCATTCCCAAAAACGAGGAGCCTTTATTGGCGGCGACTTGGAACAATCTCAACTGCTCATGCGCTGATTGCAACCGTCTCAAAGTGGTAGGGCCTGCATACGTCAATCCCTATGAGGATGAGCCTGCACAGCATTTCTTTTACTCGGGTGCCCGTTTGCATGCCATTACTGAGGAGGGTCGGGCCACTTTGAAACGACTGCGCCTCGGCTCCCGACTGTCCGGCAAGCATGATGTGGTCTGGGAAGGAATCGTCAGACTGGTGGAGACACTGCATCACAAACTGGATAGAGTGGTGGGCGGCGAACTAGATGAGGTTGTGAAAGCGGATATCTGGTCAGACGCTGTGGCCATCGTGGAAAGTGGGACACCTGAGAAGGAATTTAGTGCGGTTATGGCCTCGCAACTGCTTCAGTACTCTGAATGGGAGAGGGCTGAACAGGTGTTGCGGCACCTTGAGGTTTGGGATGATGAGCTTGAGCGGCTGGACGTCCTGATGCGGTTGCAAGCCTTGCCGATTCGGAGGCCGGCTTAAGTCAGGCGACGGAGTTCAGGTAATTCCCTTGCCCGGTCTCATCTAGCGAAAAGCCCCCGCCCCAGCTTCGGCTGGCAGGCGGGGGCGCTTTTTCTGTGTTGTCTTGACTCGTGTCAAGAAGGGGGTTAGGCGAGGGCTCTCGTGGCTAGGCTTTGCACAGTAATGACTCGAAGAATTCTATGTGACTTACCACGGCTCAACCGCTAACGCGGTGTGAGCGCGGCTTCTCAGTGGACGCTTGACCTGTTGGCCTACGTTCTCCACTGATGGCAATGCCCTTGCCAGGATGTTGCGTGCCGCGTTCACATCAGCGTTATCGGTATGCCCACAAGCCATACAGACAAAGCGTGACTGACTGACCCGGTTGCCCTTACAGGTGTGACCGCATTGGTGGCACGCCTGACTGGTATATCTGGGGTCTACGGCGATGACTTTCCGAGCGGCACATTCTGCCTTCTGGGAAAGGAGAGAAAAGAACTGTGACCATCCCACGTCATGAATGCTGCGGGCAAGATTGCCGCGCCCCATCCCTTCAACGTTCAAGCCTTCATGGGCAATCAAATCATTTTCTCTGACGAGTTTGACTGCTGTTCTGTGATGAAAGTCGAGTCGCTGACGGCTGACCTTCCGATGCAATTTGGCGACGTGCTGGACAGCTTTTCTTCTGCGGTTGCTGCGCTTGTTTTTCTTGCGACTGACTGAACGCTGAGCCACACGCAGTTTCTTCATTGCAGTTTGAAAGTAGCGGGGGTTTTGCGTGAATTCTCCATCGGACGTGATGCAAAACCATGTAGTTCCAACGTCTACACCCACTGAGCTTCCCGTTTCGGGAAGCGGTGTTGCTTCCACTTCACACACGTAGCTGACGTACCATTCCCCGCATTCTCTACGGATGGTAGCAATCTTGATAGTGCCCTCTATCGGACGATGCAACCGGACTCGGATATTTCCGATTTTGGAGAAGAAAGCCGTTTTGTCTGAGAGGCTGAACCCGGATTGTGGGTAGCAAATCGAATCGAATCTATCCCGCCCTTGAAAACGGGGATAACCGGGCTTTTCGCCTGACTTGATGCGCCGGAAGAATGCCTTAAATGCTTTGTCTAACCGCTTGAGTACGTCTTGGAGGACTTGTGAGTGAATGCCTTTGTATTCTGGGAGTGCCTCCTTAATTTCGCTGAGATGCTTCATTTGGTCATAGCCCGTGATCGTTTTGCCCGCTTTCTTATAGGCATCCCGGCGTTCCTGCAAAGCGCAGTTGTAGAGGTTCCGGCACAGTCTGAGTTGTTCCAGCAACGCGGTTTCCTGCGTTTTAGTGGGGTACAGACGGTAGCGGAATGCTTTCAGCATGGTTAGGCCCGTACCGTTTCAAAGATGTCTGAAAGCTCAACAGGCCGCCCTACAAGCTGCTCTAGGCCCACCATGAGCTTTCCTAACGTCTCAAAGTGAACGCCGTCCATTTGTCCACCTGTGATGGCTCCTTTTGCATCAGCCGGGGCAGGGCCATCTGATTTTTTCAGGTTGCATCCTCGACAGCTTGGAACAAGATTCTCCTTGTCTCCACCTCCCTTAGAAACGGGAATAATGTGATCGAATTCGATTGCTGTCCAAGCAAGAGCCTCACCACACCACCAACACCGATGTCCATTTGCTTGCCAGCGTTCAACCGCAACTTTGCGATTCCCGCTCTGCCGTTTCTGGTCACGCTTCAAAATGGATTTGAACTGGCAGGCAGGGCAGCGAATAGTTTTATGGCAGCGTTTTGGAGTTGTCACACCACAGTCCGCACACGCCACATCCCCTCTTTCACGCTTGCCCTGTCTCACTTGCTGACCTCCTTTGCCTTAACCGTCAGGTCTAGATTGAAGTGATCCAGAATTTTCACCCAAACAGGGGGGATTTTCCCTTGTTTCTGCAACGCACGGCTCAGTTCCTGCGGTTCCATTCCCATTTGACGGGCGACCTCCGCTTGGCTCTGGCCAGTCTTGGCAATTTCGGTGCGGATGGCAGCACGGATAGAGTCATTCACCCCTATAGGGTACAGGGGCATCTGCTGTTTTGGTTGATGTCTCATGTATGGAGTATAGGCTAAAAGTGTTGACATGTCAACACTTTTAGCCTATACTTACATCACCAAAAAGCCCCACCGAACTTTGCACGGCGAGGTAGGAGCTTATTGGAATCCCCGATAGGAAGTGGATTAATGCAAGATTACACCACCCAGCCCGCCACTGTTCCCGCTCTTTCCCGCACTTGGGAAACCAAGACTCTAGACCGCATGGATGGTGCTGTGGTTCAGGTGCGTTATCAGATCGTCAGCATCAGCAACCGCACAGGTGAGTACACCGCTGAAATTGACGGGCAGCCTGCCACGGTCTTCCAAGCTGACCGCATCTTGCGCGGGGCTGATACCCGCACGATGGTCAGTGAAGTTATCCCCATGCCCGTCAGCATGACCCGCTTGGGAGTCTGGGCATGATCGGGGGGCGCAAGTTGCCCCCTATTGAAGGGGATACGAACCGCTGGTACATGCCCGGACGCCAACAGGACTTTCACGGGCGCTACTCCCTTTCGGAAGCGGAATTCTTAGGAATGCAGAGCCTTGTCCCGATGATCGTTCAGATCAGAGATGGACGCTTTGAAGTGACCTGTGTGAATTCCAGTGATGAACGGGATTTGAGCATGATGTTGGCTGCCGTCCGGCAAACCCTCTACCGGGATGCCAACCGCAAATGAAGCAATTTCGTACCAGTTCACATAGCGCCTTCCGGCTGTTCTACCACTTGGTACTTATCACCAAGTACCGTCGCAAGTGCATGAACAATGCCGTACTAGACGATTTGGAGGTCATCACACGAAATATCTGCGAGAAGTGGGGGTGCGCGTTGGTGGAATTCAATGGAGAAGCTGACCATGTTCACATCCTGTTTGAGGCGCATCCGCACATGGAGATGAGCAAGTTTGTAGGCAACTTGAAGACCGTGACGAGCCGTTTGATTCGGAAGGCCCACGCCCGATACCTGAGCCGTTGGTACTGGAAGCCTGTGTTTTGGTCAGGCTCTTATGCGGTGGTGACGGCGGGCGGCGCACCTTTGGAGATCATCAAGCGCTATATCGAAAGCCAACAGCGGCCTCTGCAATAGCTTAAGAACCGCCCCCCTTCGGGGGGCCTGGGCTATCCATCCCCAACCAAACCGCAAAGGGCGCGGTTCTGGTTGGGGCCTTCCGCCCAGACCCATTAGGTAAATCGCTTGGCTAGTTCCGTTCATGGCTAAATAATAGCAGAGTATTGAGCGTAATACTAGACTGTAGACTAGCATTAAGATACACTGGCCCTTATGAATTGGGAGACTCTACAGCAGACTTTGCGCCAGCTCGTGCGCGAAAAACGTGGTGCTCAGGCGGAAATTGCACGTCGGCGCGGCATCTCTACCGCAAGCGTAGCCGCCTATATCGCTGGTGGGAATGCCATTCCGGCAGAGCACCTAGACACCATCTTGGAAATCCTTGGTTTGGAGTTCGAGTTGGGCGGCCTGGCGCGGCGTGGGCCGTTGGCTCCAGAAAATTTGACGCACACCGACGCTGCGGTAGCGAACATGGCCTCAGTGGGTGAATTTGGCGTTAGCGGTGTGCGGGCCATGCGGCCGCAGGACTTTGCAGTGTTGGTGTTGGGGGATGGGCCAAGTGCCCATCTCCCAGACGAAGTATCTGCTTACCTGTACCGCGCCCGCGCCTGCATGGCCTACGCCGGGTTCTATTTCCCCTTTTTGTCAGTTGGGGCTGGACAATTGGGTCTGGCTGCTGAGGCTGGTCTTCGAACCTTTGCAGAGCAAGCAGGCATTCCTGTTCGTCAGAGCAACGGCAGAAGTATCGGCATGAGCTCTCTGATTGATCGATTATCGAATCAAGGTCATTTAACGGCGCAGCAAACCCTCCAATGGAGAGCGATTCTGGATAATCGGAACGAATTGTTCCATCCCAAAAACGCTCCTGTGTTTTCTTTGGGACTGGTGATGCCCTATCTCACAGGCATCACTGAAGCGTTGGTCGCTTTGTTCCCCGCACCTTTTGAGGACTTGCCCTCCTGATGTAGAGCGGGCAGGTCGCCATACCTGTCCAGCAATAATGCCTGCAATCCGCTTGCTGTCCACTGGCTTCTGACCTGAGCGGCCACCTCTGCCCAGCCAATGCCCTCTGCCACCGCCCGCCACACCTCACGGGCCAGTGCTGAAGAGGCGCACGCTGGGCAGTGCAAGACGTTGCCTGCCACCACCCAGTCTTTTGCCCTTAGTTGTTGAGCGAAGAGTGTACGAAGCTGATCGTTTGGGCAAGGCCCCAACACCCACTCACTGCGGACAGTGATGGCACACCCGTCACAGGCAGCGCCGATCTGAATGGAGTGAGGCATACTCCAACGGTAGGCCAAGGCCTATCAGGGTGTCAAAGTCGAGCCTAGGGCGCTGACAGAACTACTCCAGTTCCTTCAGTCGCTCCGCCAGCAGAGGCGGCATTTTTTTGAGCCAGCTATCCAGCGCCCGCTGCTCGGCGTCCGTCAACCCGCGCAGGAGCCGCACGCTGCCCAGTTGCCGGGCCACACTGACCACCCGCGTCTCGTCGAAGCGCTGTCGGGGCGCCGGAGGCATCAGCTTCAGCCCCAGCGCCCGCAGGTCTTCCCGTGATGCGCCAGCGATGGCCGCTTCGAGCAATTGCGCCCGAATCTCCACGGGTGCCCCCGCAATCACCCCCGCCAGCGAGTAGGGCAGCCCATTCCGCATCGCGTCCTGCAAGTCTTCGGGCCACCCCGCGATGCGAAGCTTGTTCTTGACAAACGACAGCCAGCTCTCGCGCCCCAGCAGGGCAAACACGTCCTCGAACACGGCAGCGTCGGGCGTCTCCTGCCCCTTGGCCCGCATCAGGCGGTGGCGGGCGTCTTCGGGCGTGGTCTGGAGCCGCAGCGCGATCAGGCGCAGGGTGCCGTCCACCTCATCGATGGCGGTCAGGTCTTCGCGTTGCAGGTTCTCGACCAGGGCAGCGGTCAGAGCCGCGTCGTCGTCCAGTTCCCGGATCAGCACTGGCACGTCCGTCAGGCCCGCGAGCTGAGCCGCCTGCCAGCGCCGCTCTCCGGCCACGATCTCGTATCCCTCACCCACAGGGCGCACCAGTAAGGGTTGCA
The DNA here is from genome assembly GCF_023370075.1 of Deinococcus sp. QL22. Lineage (NCBI taxonomy): Bacteria > Thermotogati > Deinococcota > Deinococci > Deinococcales > Deinococcaceae > Deinococcus > Deinococcus sp. QL22. Next base: position 26,340 of record NZ_CP097156.1, on the reverse strand, counting down.
AGATGCCCTGCGTGCGGATCGAAGCGACCAGCTGTTCCAAACTCGAATCCTCGACCCTCCGTCGCGGCTGGAATGGGCTGGGCGTCAGGGCATTCACGGGCAGGGTGGACACGATCCGGGCAGGCTGGGCGAGCGCGGCACTGGCCCCCAGCAGACTGGCGGTGTCCTCGCGGGGCTTGGGGCGCTTGGCGCGGGTCATGCGGGCACCGTGAAGGGCAGGCCAGCGGCGGCGGCAATCTCGCGCGTGAGGCGCTGCACGTCCTGATGGACAGGCGACCCCGGTGCGTAGACCCCAATCGGTTCCCCAGCCGTCGTGGAGTCGAGCCACTTGGCTTCCCGCTGCGGCACGGGCGTGGCGAGGGGGGACAGATGGTCACGCAACTGGGCCAGCAATTCCTGGTCGTGCAGTCGGCGGGCGTCATAGAACGTGGGTACGTATAGGGCAACCGTGAGATCAGGCCGCAGGCGATGATAGGTGCTCATGGCTTTCTGCAAGCCCGGCATGGCATCCACGCCCTTCTGCCGCGTCGGTACCGGCACGATCAGATGATCGGCGGCGAGGGCGGCCATGACGGCCAGTTGACCCAGACTCGGCGGGGAGTCGATCAGGCAGACGTCGTAGCGATCTGCCACTTTTGCCAAGGCCTGCCGCAGGAACAGCACCGCGCCCACCTGGCCGAGCATCTGCGACTCGGCCAGCGCCAGATCCACGTGCGAGGGAATTAGATCCAGCCCATGCACCCGCACCGGATCAGGCAGGTCTGCGCCTTCCACCGCCACCGGGTAGGCCGTGCCCTGAACCTGTACGCCGTTCACCCCCAACCAGCCCGTCAGGTTGGCTTGGGGATCGAGGTCGATCAGGAGCACCCGCGCCCCGGCAGCGGCGAGTTCGGCCCCCACGTCGCGGGTCAGCGAAGTCTTGCCGACCCCGCCCGCGTGATTGAAGAAGGTCAAGGTTTTGAAAGGCATCTGGCGCGAGCATACCGCGCTAGGGTAGTTCGCATGACGGAAACCGAGATGCACGCCTTGGGGCAAAAGGTGATGGCTCAGCTGTGGCAGGCAGAGGCCTTCGCCATGCACGTGAGCAGCCACACCAGCCCAGACCCCGAAGCACTGGTGTTCATGGCCCGCCAACGTGACGGCACTGGACGCTCTGCACGGGCAGGCACCGTGTACGTCTCCAGAGAAGCCCTAGAGGATGACGGTGAGGCCGCCGCCCTGGAAGGCCTGGACTACCTGCTGACCCGCGTGCGGATGGAGACTTTGCCAGTATGCCCGATGACGCGCAAAGCCCCCGTTCTCGCGGTGCGCGATTCCGAGGGCATGCGGGTGATGCGGGAGGGCGACAGCCTGCCATTTTGAGGATGTAGATGTAGTGCCCTAGCGCTTGTAGAGGATCGTCGGCCCGGAGTCGATGTACTGCAGGCCCTGGTTGTCCACGAGGCAGATGAATGGCTGATCGGCCCGCCCGCCCCAGGTGCCCACGAAGTCGTAGGCGGTCACCGGCTCACCACTTCGCGGCTTGATCACGCTGCGGGCCGTCAGGGCGAGATTGGAGGTGTTCTTCTCTGCCAACTTTGCTCGGCACAAGCTTTCTCCGTTGGCTTGTGCTTTCGGAGCGCAGGAGATGAGGAGGGCCACGATCAGAAACGGGGCTTTCATTCTTCCCAGATTAGTTCAACATTTTAGCTTGCCTTGCCTGATGTCAACGCCCGGTACAGCAGCAGGTTCCCGACAGGCCGCAGCTCCAGCAGGCCGTTTGCTTCAACCAGCGCCAGCGCTTGTCTCAGCCGTCCGTCATCACCCTGGACGCGGGCCAGCAGCTCCCCCCGCGTGACACTGATGTTCCGCGCTGTGCCGTACTTCAGGACCTCGAAGAGCGCCTGGGCGTCTGCCGTCAGCGGCCCCGCCTGCACCGCACTCAGGCCCGACGACGCCACCCGGTAGCCCGTGGCTTGTCTTTCCTTGTACCTCGGCGTGGAGATCAGCACCTGCCTGGTCTGCACCGTGAGCATCGCCAGCGCCTCACGCGTCTGCGTGCCGGTCAGTCCATCCACCCCGGCCACGATCTCGCGCTCGGTGAAAGCGCGTGCAGGATCGGTATGCAGGAAGGCCAGAATGCGGGCGGCGTGCTCCTGCTGGGCCGCGTGACGCTTCTTGAGGGTCTCGGCGCGGCGGGCAGATCGGGCGACCAGACCGGTCTCGGCAGACTGGGGAGGCGGGCGCGAAGGGAGGCGCTCCGGAGGGAACTGGACGAAGCGGTACTCGAAGCGGTTGGCCGCCCTCAGTGCCCGGCGCTCGGCGTAGCCTGCCCGCGTGAAGTTCAGCGCAGACGTGGCCGCGTTCTTGGGCGTCCAGCCGGTGAGCTCCGCCAACTGGTGCGGCGTCAGCCACGCCCCAGCATTGGCGTGCAGCGCCCGCAGGCAAACAGGCTGGCGTCCGGGAGTGGGCGGGTTCATCAGAGCAGCCATAGACCCAGCCAAGTCATGCCAGCCACCGGAGGAACCATGGTAGGGCAGCACGTCGCTCGGCCTTGCGCCGGGCCATATGTCGTGCGGCCCAGTTCGCTGACACCGTCTCTATCGCCCGGTCGAGATCGCGCACCGCCTCGGCAGCCGCTTCGAGCGTGGGGTGGCTGCGCTCCGTCCACTCCCAGCGCAGGGAGTCAGCGTCGATACCGTACTCCTTCGCCACACGGAGGTATTCCGGATTGTCGGTCATGGGTTGTTCCTTGCAAATGGGGGCAGGTTGGAGAATCTGGCCGGAACCACACCCAACGCCCGTAAGGTGTCCTGACTGCACTTGACCAAGCGGGCCAAATCCAGTGAGCTGAGCGGTTGATCGACCACGTGGGGGGCGGCGGCCAGGGCCTGTCGGTTGGGCGCACGCACCAGGGCCTGTGCCCCCAGCGCCGCACAGTAAGCGTCGTCTACGTCGTCGTGGTGGTCAATTAGTTGGGCACCCGCGCTCAACGTGATGCGGGCGGGACGGGCCAGCTCCAGCAGCCACTCTGGCAACCGGGCGAGTCCCGGCCAGACCATCCCTGGCAACAACATCAGACAGGCCCGGCCCAGCAGGTAGGCGTACCCCTGCACGACCTTGAAGGCGTGCTCGATGTCGAATGTTCGGCCCACGGTCAGTGGGAGCGGCGGCAACGTCGGAAAAGCGGGCAGGGCGGGCAGTGACACAACGAACACCTGGAGATCGACAGGGGGGAGTGGTAGAGGTGCGGATGGACGGGTCGTGGGGAGACTCGGCCAGTCGGGTGGCGTGAGCGGTGAGTCGATCAGGGCGCGGCCTTTCAGCTCCTGACGGGTGCAGCCCACGAGGGCCAGCGTGACCCGCACGTAGTCTTTGACCGTGTGCGGGCTGAGACCTAGGCGCTTGGCAATTTGCTTGTTACTCAGCCCCTCGGCCAGCAGTTCGGCCACTTGGCGGCGGCGCAGGGTAAAACGGCGCTGGATCATGATTGATCCGTCCCAAACAGGCTGTTGGGTGCGCCCGCGCCGTCCGTAATGTTCGCTGCGTCCATCAGGGCTGCAGCGATGGCCCGCGCCCGGTCAGGGGTGAAGTAGACCGGAGGCAGCTCGTAGTCGCCTTCAGTGAACAGTGTGACCCGGTCATGCTCGGTGCTGATCGAGACGTGCAGGGTAAGTTCACTGCCGTCGAAGCCGTCCTCTTTAAACTCGGCGTGGATCATCGTTTTTTCTTCCTCGCTGCCCTATAGCCCGCCTGCACCCGTGCCAGCGCTTCCGGCTCCACCGTCCACAGCCCCTGACTGCCCTTGTGTAGCACCGGCTCCGGCAGGGGCGTGACGTCTAAAACCCAGTGGTATTGGCCCTGCGCGGCCCACGGGGAAGAACTGTCTTGCCGCACCTCGACGAGTTGAGCGACAGCCACAATGCCGGGGACGCATAGGCCGCGCCCGTCCCGCAGCAGCTCGCGGGCCAGCGCCGCACAAGGCAACCCTTGGTGACCCATCCAGTTCACCGCGTCAGTGATTTCGTTCCAGTACTCGCCTGATTTTGGAGGCATCGCGCCGCCGTGCAGGGCGAGGTACATACCAATGCTGCCGCCTTGCCTTTCTGGGCGCCACGTCCGGTTCTCCACCGGTTTGCCATTCAGGAAACCCCAGGCCCAGGGGTGTCGTAGGGTCAGGCCTTTGATTTTGGGTTCAGGAGTCATAGGCGACGCTCCTGAATGGTCTTCAATATCGCCCGGCACCGGATCTCAGGGGATGCAGTCAGGCAGTAAAACGAATAACTCATCGTTCGGCCATCGGGCAATTGCCGGGCCTCTCTGCCGTCGGCAATCATCTGATTCGTGTAGGCCTCGCCCCAACCCAGTGCCACAATCCGCGCTTCGGCCTCGGCGCAGGTGTTGCGGTCGGTGGAATAGGACAGGGGGCCAGGCCAATGGGACGCGTAGTCGTCCTGTCCTTTGGTGCCCATGCTCCAGGTCTTCACGGCGCGGCGATCAGTTTTGTCGGGCGCGTAGCCCATCCAACGCGAAAGGGCTTCGTCGAGTGCGTATTGCTCGTCTGTTCTGGTCATGGCGTCCCCTTGGCCGCGAGGCGCAGCCGCTCCAGCATGGCTCTCCCGTCCGGAGTGATAGCGAACAGCTTGGCCCGGCCCGCCGCGTCTCCGGGGGGCGCAGGCACGACTTCGACGAGGTTGCTCTTCACCAGTTTCACGATGCCCTCGCGAATGGATTGCTCAGACATCGGGTTCACGGCGAGGGTGTCGAGCCGCTCTGTCCAGGCCCGCTGGCTCTGGCCTTCCGCACCCGCCGTCGCCAGTAGGAGGGCCTGGAGGCTGCCGGGAACGAGGAGGCGGGGCAGGGTAGCGGTCATAACGTCCTCTCCAGTGCGCTTAATAGGGCCAGCGCCAGTGCTTGACCGGGCGTGTCCGCGCACATATCACCGCTGGCACGCTGATCGCCGCAATAGACCTGTGCCCACGCCTTAGCGTCTTGGTCACGCCGGGTCTCTAAATCCCACGTCCAGCCACGTGCGTCACACTCTTCCCGCAGTCCGTATTCCAAAAACAGCAGCCCCGTGGCGTCTGGGGCGCGGCCCAGCAGGTCATTCATCCAGTACACCTTGCGTTGCCTGCCCCCGGCCAGAATCTTGAGCACGCCCTGCTGATAGTCCATCGCTGCCCGCTCCGGCAGCGCTTCGGCCAGTTTCCCCAGCGTCTCCGACAGGCGAGGGGCGCTCACTGTGGCTCCGCTGGGCTTGGCATGAGATCAGCAAACGTCAGCAGGCGCAGCGGCACATCAGGGTGAAACGGGTAGCCGGGATCACCCTCTTTCAGGCCTTTTCCACACGTAAATTCCCCAGTGTCCCCAATGGCAAACCATGGGCCCTGCTCGCCCACCAGTTCCGGAAACAACAGGCTATCTGCATACCGAAAATAGTTACGGTAGATGGCCTCGGAGGTGTAGTGGTCATCCAGCGGTGCTTTGATAGCGATGCATCGGGCCAGCGCCTGGCCACCCATCCCTTCAATCGACCAATAAACGTTTCCTGCCCAGGCGCTTTGCCGCATCACGCTGGTTGCACTGTTGATGGCACAGAACATCCGGCGCACCTCCATCAACAGCTCGTCGCGGCTGAAATTGTCCCACGGCGTCTGGCCGAATCGCAGTTCGTTACTGTCGGGACTCTCGCCCAACTGCACGTCTTGTATGGGTGCATCTGCAAACGGCTCCCACAGCACAGGAATAGGGCAGTTTTCGCTGTGGCTTGGTGCCTGTTGGGAGCACACGGCACACCGTCCGCCCGCATTGCTCAGCAGCTCACCACACAACAGGCCGTACAGCGTCTCAGCAGGCACGCTCACCATGCGACCGCTGAGGCCGGTCATTGGCGTACCCACTCTTGGGGCAGGCCCAGAACGTTATGAACCTCGGCCAGAAAAGCCACGTTGCAGCGCCCGCGGATGTACCGTTTGAGGGTTCGCAGTCCTGCTACCACGTCAGCCAATGCCAGCCGCCTCTGGGCAGCTACAGCACGGGCATAGTCCATTTCGGAGTCGGTCAGCGCCGGGTTAACCATGAGCCACCAGCTGCAAGCGGGGAATGACGACCACGCGCTCGGCGCCGCTCTGGGGATTGCGCACGATGACCTCCGTGAAGCCCTGGCGGGCCAGTTGTTGAAACGTGTGGTTGACCAGGAGCGACTCGCGCACGCAATCGGCCATGCTGCTGTACTGACCTTCCTGAGTCATCGTCGATAACGTGGCAAAACTCAGGGCGTCAAACGTAAATTCCACGCGCTTGCTGGTGCTGGAGGCGGGGTCATCATGGATAACCTCGCCAACATCACTGCGCCACTCTGCCATCACCCCCGCCAGCTGGTCTTCCTTCTCAATTCGGTTCCGCTGATAGGTGGCATTGAGCCAGGTGCGAGCCTCATCTTCGTCATCGAAACGGAGCTTTTGGCCGGCATCATCCGTCAGAAATTTGGCCTGGTCGTATTCGTACTCGTCAAAATCTTGCAGGCAGGCAATCTGCAGTTTGTCGTCTCTGTTCAGCAGGATGCGGTAGTAAACCGGGTTTGCACTCACGTCGTCTCTCCTTCGCCCACGCGGGCGGCTTTGTGCAGGACGCAACCAAACTCCGGGCGCGTCACGATGCTGGCCTGAATCGGAAGTTCCCGAATCTTCAAATAGGTGTCGAAATTGTCGGGATCATCTGTCTGAACGATGTTGAGGTAAGCGGTCTTTGCCCCGTGTGGGTTGTTGAGTTCCATGCACCCACCTGTTGCGCCATCGTTGGGTTCCCAATACATGCACGTTCCACAGGCCGGCCCGCTCATCCGCGTTTATCTTTTTTTGCCTTTTTCCGGGCCTTACGCCGCTTCTCTTTCTCTGCTTCGGAGATTGGAGCACGAGGAGTCTGGGCGGGAGTGGCCTGATTTCCTTGCCGACTTTTGGGGTCAACCACTCCCAATGGGTTGCTGTGTGCGTAAGGACGAATCGTATTGCCAGTGCGTACCATTAGGTCCCCGTCCCTTCTGCCGGAGCGGGGGCTAGGGCGCGGCAAGCAGCAAACGCCTGTAAGTAACTGGCCCGCGTGCTAGCAAGATTGGCGACTTCAATTAGCGCGTCCCGGTAGGCTCTGGCGCAGCTGAACAACGTGCCATAGAGCCTCCGCTCTTCCCCGTTCAAGCGTTCCCAATCCGGGGCTACATATCTCGTCAGCCTGCCAATCAGGGCATCCACTTCTTCCCTGCTCTCAGCTTCAGCCGGGGCAGGCGCCGGGCTGGAGGCAGCAGCAAGAGTGCGGAGAGTGCCCGCCTCATCACGCGGGGCATAGTCAAAAGTGGCAACCGCCATATCCTCATTGATGTCCCGCAGGATCAGCGTCTTCCCACCGAAATAGAAACCTTGCCCGACTTCGACGGTGGCTGTTCCGCATTCTTGCTCTGTGGCGAGGGCAGCTTGTAATTCCACCATTGGACACTCTGGGTTATGGGGTTCATGTTCGTGTGCACTGCATCCGAAGCACAAACTTTCGTCCAATTCACCTTCATCACGTTCGGTTTCGCGGTAGTAGTAAGGATCAGAAACAATCCTGCTCAGTACCTCGCGGGGAACCTGCACCATGCGGCCGTCCTTCACTTCGGAGTCCATTCGTAAATCACTAGTCATGGCGTCGTCTCTCCTTCGCCCATGCGGGCGCTCTCAGCTAGGGCTTGGCGGGCCATTGCTTGCCTGAGAACGATCTGTCCAACACGTTTATGCAGCGCAGCAGGCGGGGCAGGAATCAAGCCTGCAATCGTTGTCGGAATGCAGGCGTCCCGAATGCAGCGGTACTCGCAGTCAAAACACACCCGGACTGAGGCAGCGAGGGCGCGAACAAAGTACGAATTCTTTGTGTGTTCTCCGCAGACGCCGCACGGTTCAGGTGCGGCAGGAAACATAGCGGCAGGCTCAAGGCCGAGTGCCCGCACCGTTGCGCCTTCCCGTTGAACATGGCAGGCATCACAGGCGTAAAACGTCTGACGATCCAGCGCAAACCGACTGGAAATAGAGGTGGTTTCAGGTGTTGCGCCACAGGCACAGCGGCGCGGGAAGAGGGCGTTGAGTTCCTCGTATGTCTGAATATGATCAAAGGTGCTCATCGCCTCACCCGGCCTCGGCTGGCGCTGGCAGCCGCTCTTTGATCTCGCCCCGCGCCTCACGCCACGCCCAGCTATAAGGGCACAGGTCGCGATCACTGCTGAAACCATCCAGCCGTACCCAATGCACAGCCACACCCTGTTTTTCGAGGTACGCGGCGAAATCGACTAATTCTTCATCAGTCAGTGGGCCGGGGTTGAACAGCCGATCGCGCATGTACTGGCGCAATTCAGGGCTGGCCTTTTTGGTTGGCTCATAGCGTTTAATGCCGTCACAGAGCCCACTCATCCCGTCCCGCCCTCGTGCGCCCCCGCCTGAGCCTGATTGAGTGCTTCCACTTCCCGCGCCATCAGACCAAACATGCCATCACTGGCAAACGGCCCGGTCTTGCTGATCGGGTCAGCATCCAACTCCACACCAAGCGACAGCAGGGTGTGCGTGGCCGTGTTGTGATCGTTGGGCGCGTAGGTACTCCGGCCATCGCAGTAGCGCCGTGAGTAGCCGTGCAAGGTTTTGGCTGCCCCTTCTAAAGCTTCAGCCCGCGCCTCAGCCGCCTGACAACGGGCCTCCAGGGCAGTGTTCGCGGCAAAGAGGGAGAGAGCGGTGTGGGCAAGATCTTCACCATAGGCATCTACTTCCTCGCGTGCCTCTCTGCTGGCTTTGATCGCACTACGGTAGCGCTGTAAATCATCCACAGAGAAGGTGTCAAATGGCTTGCTTGTCACCAGTGTTTCTATCTGCCCCAGTTGCACGTCGGCTTTCTCTATCCCTTCCAGAAATCCCCGCACCCGCGCCTCATCCAGCACGGTAACGGTCACGAGCGGGCCTCAGCGGGGGCGAGAGCGGCTCTAAGTTTCGGTAAGCTGTCGCGCTTTAGGTCTGCAACGGCTAAATCCAACAGCTGTAGGGGTGCAGAGCGTCCATACACGTCTAGAACATCCTGTTCGCATTGAATGGCAGCCTGTACGGCTTCTCGCAGCCTCAGTACTTCCGCCTGCGCCTGGTCTCGCTCCGCTTGCAGGGATTTAACGACGCATACAACCTGCTCCGTACCCATCCAGCGCACAGAATCCTGCTGAGTTTCATTTAGGACTTGTGCAGTCTCTCTGTCGGTGACGTTCTGACGGTCGCTCACCCTTCGCTCCCTAGCCCCACCAGAGCTTGTGCCCGCGCCCACGCAGTGGGTTTGCGGTTCTGGTACTCCAAGAAATCGCCATGCCCTAGACGGTCTTTCAGGGTCTTGAGTTCGACCAGCTCAGTCAACGCGGCCCGCAGGGCGTCACGCTCAGGCACGACGGCAACGTACTGGCGGGCAATCTGCTGCGAGGCCGCCATTAAATCCATCTCCGCAACTGTGGCCGCGCCCTCATGCCCATCGGGAACCAACAGGCCCAGACCACCCTCGTTCGAATACTGGATGCCCCAGCCCAGCTGGAAGTACCAGTGGCTACCCCTGGATTTGTCCAGCAGGGCCTGAATCTGCTCTGTGCTCAGCGTTGGGTCAGTCATCTGTTGCTCCTATATTTCTTGGGCAGGCAGAGAGGGCAAAGTAGGCGGCGGCGCAACAGGCCCCAGCCTTCAAGCGCAAAGTGCTGGTCTGTGCCTGTCCAAGTCACTTCGCATTTGCCGCACTGCCGTGTGACCGTCTTGCTATCGTCAGGCCGATTCAACTCCACCGTTTGTATGGTCATGCGCTGGCCTCGGCGGAATATTCCGGCGCGTACCAGGTCATGTCGATCATGCCGGGATGGGTCTCCGACTCACGGGTGTACTCGCCAATGGCCCAATTGTTGAGGTCGGCTACCTCTGCGGGATCGTTTTTGTACTTCCGCTGATAGGCCTTCCACCGCTTGCCGATGACCTTCCCAGTAGGGATCGTGTGGCTGTACTCCAGCAAGGCCTTGAATTCCTGCGGGGTCACGACCAAAACGGGCAGCATGACGCCGTTGCGCTCGGCATACCGCTGGGCAGGTTCCACGAGTTCGGGCAAAGCTGGAGCTGGTTCAATCGGCTCAGATTCTCGCTGGGCATCCGGCAACAAGATGGCGGCCAACAACTCCAGGCCTGTCTCCACGGTTTCGGCGCGGAAGCCCCAGCACTGCATCAACATGGCGTGTCCGTCGTGCACGTTGCCGCTCGGCTCCATGACCACGACAACGGGCTTGCGCCAGACGTGCGCCCACGCGATCTCCATGACCGTGCCGATACTGACGTGGGTGGCTCCCAGCAGGTTGACGAACAGGGCGTCCACGCGCTCGACGTCAAAGCGGTCGCGGGCAAAGATGGCCTGCGGGGAGCACAGGGGATGCTCTGGGTTGTGGCCGCTGTCGAGCACCGCCACGCCGCTGAGGTGGGTTTTGCAGCGCAGGGGCGAGTAGGCCGTGATGCCCAGCCGCGCCAGGTCAGACTGGGCAGCCAGGCGCCAGTCGGTGGCCCCAGCGTAGGAGCAACCGGCAATCGGGCCAGCTAAATAGGCGCTGGGGCGGCTCACGAGCGGGCCTCGGCATCAAACTGCGCCCGCAGACGTTCAAAGGCAGTATCGCCGCCTTGCTCTGGACGCAAGCTCAGACACGCGCGGCCCTTGTTCCAGCGCATGAACGCCACGTATTGGGAATCGTTCGTTTGCTCTGCGAAAGCGGTCACGCGCTCCATCCACGCGGCTTCGCTCTCCTGCTCATACAGCATGCCGCGGCAATGGGGGCAGGCAGGCATCCGGTGGCCGCCCAACGGCAGCGTCTGAATGCTGTAGATGTCGCCCCAGTAGGTGCAGCCTGCCCCATATACGATCCGGAGATCACGGGCCTCACCGGACGGGGGGCCGGGCACGTAACTGGGCGTCCCAGAAGCCCGGCGCTGCTTGCGGTTCATGGGCGGGCCTCTGCGGGCTTGAGGCCATCAAGTCCTTGTTGCAACTCTTTTGCCGCAGCCAACAGCATCGGATTCCCAATCTCGCGCCACAGGTTCATGGCGTCATCCATAATCTTGCGCAGCTGTTCGGCCTCCGTTGGCCCCGCCTCCACTTCTGGCTCCCGTGCCACCATCTCTTCCACCGCCAAATCCGGGTAGCGCAGCAGAATGCGCCGAACCTGCGCGGCGTCGGCCTGTGCTGCCATCGTGTCGCCCTCGAACAGCGCGTAATTGATGGCGTCCAGCAGCTCCTGCAACCGCATCACGGCGGCCCGGCGCTTGCTGCCTGACCACGCATCGATGGGCTGGCCGTAGGTGGCCACGCCTGCTTCCAAGCGGGAATCGACGACTCGGTTCAGCCGACGGTCTCCTAGCATGGCTTTGGCGCGGTCTGCGATAGGGCTGTGCGACACAGTCGGGGGATTCACGCTGCTCGTCCCTTGAACACCACGGCCCGCACTTGCTTGAGCTGACTCTCTTTCGTCGGGTACGTTGCCCGCCAGCCGGAGAGTTGTTCGTCACTGATGACCACTGCACCCAACTTGATTTTCGGATCGTTCAAAGTGTCACGCAGGTAATTCGTGAGCGAGGCTTCTTCCAACGCGTTCTGGGGCAGATCAGGGTTCGGCATGCGGGTAACCACCTTGGGTTGAGGGACGTGCGAGGCTTCCAGCCGCTCACACTCGCTGTTGAGGTGGGCAATGGTGGTCTGTGCGGCGGCCTGATCGGCCAGCAGCTGGCGGCGCTGTTCGTTCCAGCTGCGTTCCTGATCGGCGGCGATCCGGGCAGCGCGGGTGAGTTGCTGCTGAAGCCCGGTCACGTTGGCGGCGTGCGCGGCTTTCAGGTCGGCCACCTCACGGGCAGAAGCTTCCCGCTCGCGCACCAACTGGGCGGAGGCGGCCTCAGCAGCGCGGCGGTATTCGGAGAGTTCGCGCTGCACCTCGTCTGCACCAGCGGTGGCCATATCGCGTTCCTGCTCAAAGGCGGCTTTTGCCTCGGCCAGCAGCGCATTCGCCTTCTCCTCCGCCTGCTCGCGCAGGGCCACTTCCGCCTCTTCGGTGACGCTTTTCACCGTCGCCAACATCTGATTCAAAATGCCTTGCAGCACGACATCGCTCCGGTCTCTCAGCGCACGGCGGGCATCAAAGGTCGATCCGGCAAAGGCGTCGATTCCGAACGCGGCCAAATCCAGTGAACGCTGAACGAGGTCGGCGGCCACGGCGCGGCCCAGATCGGTTGGACGGGTGACCGCCTCATCCAATTGCTCCCGGAGCACTTTTTTGAGCGTGTCGCCATACGCCCCGCGCCACTCGTCCGAGGAGAGACGGCGGGCACGGCTGTCCGAGAGCGCCATCTTGCGGGGCTTGGGGGTCTGCTGCTGGGCGCGGAATTCAGCCAGTGAGGCGGTGTCGATCAGGGTGCTGGTCGTCATGCCGCCGCCTCTGCTGCCGCGTTGCGCAGGGTGTACGTCACGAGGTTCGCAATGCGCGTGTAGGCCAGTCGCCCCTGTGCGTTCAGGACAGCGAGGGCCTGATCCACCTCAACACGGGGCAGGCGCAGGCCTGTAGCGATATTGGTGGCGGTGTCAGACGCGCTGCGGGCCGTGACGTGCGCCAGGTGCGCCGCCACCCGTTCCCCTTCCGGCGTCAGGGTGTCGCCCTCCGGTTCCGGCAGGTCGAGCTGTTCCAGGCGGTACATCGCCCGCGTGCCCACCCCGTCCAGCCGCTGCACTTCTCCGGTCGCCTGCAGGTTGCCCAGAGCCATGCGCAGGTGAGAGAGGGCCAGTCCCGTCGCCTTGACCAGGTCGGTTTCGACATACGCCTGCCCTGCCTCCAGCACGCCCAAAACGAGCGCGGCATTGGCCCGCATGGTGATATTCAGATCTTCCTGGCTGGGTGTCGAGCGAAACGAGGTGACCTGCTCCACCACCTGAGCCTTCTTACCGGGCTTCGGGGGCAGAGCGGGCTTGATTTCCCCGGACGCGTAGGCGGCCAGACGAGCCCGCCCCAATGGGGTCAGTGAGACGGTGGTAACGGTCTGGCTGGGTGTCATCTCCACCAGTCCTTCCTCTTCCAGGGCCGTCAGCAACCGCTGTAGCGTCGTAATCGAGAAGTCCACGTCCATGTACCCGTGTAAGCCTCGGTGACTCTGCGGGCCATGCAAATCGAGCAACAGCAACGCGCGGTGCGTGCGGTCGCTGGGCAAGGGCACGGAGCGGGCGGCAGGTTCTGGCGTCTTGGGGGCCTGCGCTTCAATCGGCGGTACGGGCAGCGGCGTTCCGGGTAGGGCGTAGATCACGGGCGAGGTTCCAGGGAACGTCATCAGGAGGCCTTCTCTGACCAGGGCATTGAGTTGGACGGCGCAGGGGCCGGGATACAAGTTGAATGCGGCGGCCACATCTTTGGCGCGGTGCGGGCCATGCTCACTGACCCACGCCACCAGTTGAGTTTGCAGGCTGCTGGGCTGGGGGGCAGGCTCGGACGTGGGCTCAGCCTCGCTTTGTTCAGCCTCGGCCTGAGCTTCCGTCTCCACCGGCGCTGACTCGACCTCTGCAACCACCGGAGGCAGCACTTCAGCTTCAACCAGCACCCCAAAGTCGCACTGGGTCTGCTCGCTGAGGCGGTAGCGGTAGGGCCAATCCGTAGAGTCCACGGTCAGGTATCCCTGCGTGGTCAGGCGGGTGATCCACTTGGCGGTCGTGGAGTCGCTCCACCCCAGCCGATTCTTGACCTCACGGTTGCTGGAATCGGGATGGGCGGCGAGATCGGCCAGCAAGGTCGTTTGCCGTTCTGCCTGAGTCATTTCAGGAGGTTTGCGAGCGGGGACCGCTGGTGCCGGTTCTTGGGGAGTACCTTCGGGAGGCCCAGCGGCTTCACTTCCCACCACCAGCACCTTCCCGACTTGCAGGCCTGGCGTGGAATCAGGTTCGACGAGCGGAGACTGCGCATCTGCCTCCTGCACGGCAACCTCTGCAACAGCAGGGGTGGCAGCACTTTGGGCCTCTGCGGGCGTTCCGCCATTGAGCACGGCGGAGAGACGCTTCAGTGTCGCCTCGGCATCCTCTCCGGCGTAGATGATGTCCTGCGTTGCCTCGATAGCCGCAGCGACCTGATTCTGTTTTTGATAGAGCTGGGTCAGGGTTTCCTGCGCCTCATGGCCGCTTCGGGCGGTGCGTTCCAGCTCGGCAATTCGGGCCGACAGGGTGAGCAGTGTGGTGTTGGACATGGGAGTCTCCGGGCTAGTCTTTTCGAAAAGACTGGAAGAGGAAAGGGAGGTTTTGTGCGGCCTGGACGGAGTGAACGGGCGAGGCCGCACGGGGAAGTTTTATGAGAGAGGGGCTAATCGGCGGCGTGAGCAAGCACTTTGCGGGGCCGTCCGGAAATGGTGATGACACGCTGCGGCGGCTCCGGCGCGTGGACGAAGCGGGCTGCGCGGTACACGAACGGGTCGAGGGTGGTTCCGGTGCGGCACATCTGGATGGTTCCGGCTCCCCGCAGCGCCAGCACGTGAATCCGCACGGCGGCGCGGGAGCAGGGCAGGGCTTCAAACAGTTCGCGCTCGCTGCGGCCCGCCTCACCCCCGGCCTCGATGGCTTGGAGGATGCCTGCCCGGCCCACCACCGGGGCACGGGGCGTTTTGGCCGCTTCCCGCACCGACTGGCGCAGGCGCAGGGCGTCTTCGGTGCTGACGTAGAGCCGGGCCTGTCCACCCTTGACCGGGGTGCGCAGGTAGGCCACGCTTGCCGTCAGGCGCTGCGCGTGGGTGCGGCTCAGGCCCAGTTCTGCCCGCAACTCACAGAGCGCCACGTCGTCGGGCGTGGGCGGCTGCCACTCACTGAGAACGGTCTCGACCCACGCATCAGGCACGAGGGCGTGCGTTCGCCGTTGCTGGCCTTTCACGCCCACGGGATAGGTCAGCACCCCGGCGTGCTGGGCGCGGCTCCAGAGCATCACGTAGTCCCGCTCCACCAAATTCGCCACGTCGGTGAGACGCACGTAGCCCGCCACATCGCCTGCTTCCAGGCCCAATTTGCGGGCCTTGGCGTGCACAGCGCTCGGTTCCATGTTCAGCAGCTCCGCAGCGCGGCGGTGGCCGAGGGCGGCGTAATGCGCCTTCAGCCACGCCACGCGCTCCGCTGACCACAGGCGGCCTGTCGAGAGCGGTGCAGCGCGGTGCACGTTGCGCAGCGTCACCGACCCGCTGACCGGGGGCAGGTGCGCGAGGGCGGCTTCTCCGGCGGGCGTGATGCGGTATACGCCGCGCACGGGCCGTTCCAGTAATCCGCGCCCGTACAGCCCTTTGACGTTGTCCCACACCCGCGCCGTCGTCCAGCCCAGTTCGGCCATAAGCGCTGGAACGCGGGCCGGCTCGCGTAGGGCCAGCAACACGGCACGGGTGTCTGCACCGTACACACCCCGAACACGGCTGGGAGCAGCATTCGTGGCGCTCATGGCTGCACCGCTGGGGCCTGTTCTGCCCGCTTCTTGCGCTTGCGCTGCGCTTTGCGCCTGCGGTTCTCTGCGCCCCGGCTACGGCTCATCACTGCTGTGACCACCACCCCGCCCACGCAGCGCACTACCCGCATGGAATCTGGCGTGACGGCGAGTCGTATCTCGAACTGGTCTTCGCTGCGGAACTGCAATTGCCCGTCCCGCAGCACCTCGTGAATGGCCGCTTCCGCTGCCTCGGAGGGAGAAACGTGCCAGCGTTGCATGGCCTGCGCCACGGCGTGTTCGGTCACGCGCCAAGTCTGGGGAGCGGTCATGGCTGCCGCCCCAGGTGCGCCCGCCGTGCTTCGCCCGCTTCCTCTTCCCGGCTGAGCTGGCTGCTGAGCATGGCCGCGCACAGCAAGGACACGCTGTTCAGGGTCACGTAGGCCCCACCCAACCACAGCCACCAATTCACCGCGCCGCCTGCTTTTTCGGGAAGAGGGCGTAGAAGTGGCGGTCGCCGTAAGGGATGCGCGTCGGCCCCAGCCCGGCCAGCAGCATTACCAGCTCCGCTTCTTCCGGGTGGGTGGTCGCGGGCGGGCGGCTGTTGAGGCGGGCGGCAAACTCTGTGGTGCCCAAATCTTGAAACCACATCTGCACCTCGTGATGGGACGGCACCCGCCAACTGCGCCCGGTGCGAACCACGTCGCGCTCCTTGAACCACCACGTCTCGCCGCATCCGGTGGTGAATGGCACGGCCCGACAGAGGAATTGAGCGTCCCCTGAGCGGCCATGCACCTGCCAGAAGGGCATCAGCTGGTTGCCCCGGTCGCACAGAATCCACGGCCAAGACTGGCGCACGATGTCCCCTACTTGAATGGACTCTTCCCGGAAGTCGAAGGAGAAGAGGGAAGGAGCGGCCAGCTGCGCCGCGCGGGGTTTTTGGCTGCTCATGCCACACCCGCTAAGAAGCCGCGCATGGCCGTGACGACCTGCCCAAAGCGGACGTCCTCTGCCTGCGTTTCCTCTGGCTTAGGCCAGGGCAAAGCCGCGTGCCAGAAGACGTTCTGCCAGCTCCACAGGCATTCCACTTTCAGGGTGTTGCCGCACACGACGGTGGCCGGAATGCCCCAGAGGGTGGTGTTGATGAACGCGCCGTAGCAGGAGCGGTCGGAGATGTCCTGCACGACCCAGCGGGTGTGCAAGGGATTGATGCCCTGATCGGCCAACGCCTCAGCAAAGGTGAGCACCATGCCGCCCGTGCCTGCGGTGGGCTCATTGCAGTTCAGGACTTCACCGGGCGTGAAGATGTGCGCGGCGTCAGGGGAAACCTGCAAGCGGGCCAGCAGGCACGAGAGGGCAAAGGGAGTAAAAAATTCGCCGCCCGAATCCCGGTCTAATTTGTGGTTGATCTCCATGTACAGCGGCCCCAGCAAATCCATATAGGGCCGGTCGTCCATATCCACCACCAGTTGCCGGAACGAGCGCACGACCACATCAAGGTCATGGGCGCTCAGCCCCTTGATGGCGTCCAGGTAGAGAGCTTCCTGCTGCCCACCGGTCAGGGCGCAGGCTCCAGCGGTCACCATGCGGCGGTAGGCCTCGGACACACGAATCTGCTTGACGTCCTGGAGGATGCGGGCAAACGGAAGTTTCAGTGGGTCGCCCAGGAAACCACGGGTGGACTGCTCGGCTCCGGCGTCGCGCTGGAAGGAACGGGCGAGTTTGGACGTCATAACGCACGCTCCAAAATCAGAATGGGCGAGGCGTGCGTCAGCCTCCGCCATGCGACGGGATTGATCCAGAGCGTTTCGGCCCGCTGGGCATTGGTTTGGGTGCGGGCTCCTGTGGCCACCGTCTGCCAGCCGGGCAACGCCGCACTGTAGTAATCGTTGGCGTAAGCGCTCAGCACGACTGGGCCGAGGTGGGCGCGGAGAACGTCCAGCAGCTCGTCATGCTGGTCGCGGCCCCGCATTTCGTGTTCATAGAGGCGGGAACTGCTGCGAATCTCGCTCAGGTAGGGCGGATCGACGTACAGCAGGACGTCTTTGCCTTGCGTCTGGGCAATCAGCTTGACGGCGGGCATCTCGCTGATCTGCGCGTCTTTCAGGCGGGCGGCAGCTTGCAGTACTCGCTCAGGCAGAATCTGCCAAGCCGTGACAGGAGACTGTCCCGCAACGTCCCGAAACCGCCAATTGCTGCGCACTGTGAGAGGTCTACGGCCAATCTGCTGCCAACTGGCCACGATCAGGCAACGGGCACGTTCGAGGTCAGTCAGGTCAGGCTGCTGGAGCTTCGCGTGCGCGTCGCGGTACTCGCCCTCAGCCCAGGGCGTGACGGAAAGCATCCCTGCCAGTGCAGCCCCTTGCTCGCGCAACACCCGGAACAGAGTCACGACGTTGCGATCCAAGTCGTTGATAACTTCTACGCGGGAAGGCTCTTTATTGAAAAAGACCGCGCCACTGCCGAAGAACGGCTCTACGTAGCAGTCATGGGCGGGCAGGTGGCCGCACACCCACTCGGCGATACGCCACTTGGCACCAGGCCAGCGCAGGACAGGAGCAAACTCACTCATGCGTCTACCCGCTTAAAGTTGATGTTCCAGACCCAGGGGTTGGCGTCCCAGCTGCCTTTCCCGTTCAACTGATCCCACTTCTGACGGAAGAGGTCTCGGCCTTCACCCCGATACTTGCTTTCAATCTGCCCCGCTGGAAACACACCTTCTGCACGCGCCTCTTTTTCGGAGAGGTGTTGGAGGCGCTGCACTTCGACACTGGTCAGCTCCAACGTGATCCGACTGGCCCAGCGCGGCATGTAGATGGGCGACATGCGCTTGCGCTCGCTGAACCAGCCCCAGGGGTCTTCGGTTCCGTCATACCAGGCAGCTTGTTGCCAACCCTGGAAATGCCCGGTCTCAATGATCGGCCCACGCTTCAGCAGGGAGCCGCCTTCCATTTCGAGAGGAATGACGCCGAGCGTGAATGCTTCACGCACCCACAGCCGGGCGGCACGCTTCATGCAGTTCGCTCCTGAGCCGTAGGGCGATTCCATGCCACCGGGGCCATACCAGCCGTCTTCTGCCGGCTCATCACTGTCGTCATCGTCAGGCGGCCAGAGCAACAGGTCGTCGTCGGCCTTGTACGCTGCCTCGCCAGACACGTAGTTGCACCAGTAATGGCGAGGCTCACTGACCCCGGAGTACGTGCCTACCGCGCCCCAGTAATAGGGGTAGGAATACGGCATATCGTCTTCGACAGGCGGCTGCGGCTTGATGAGTCTCCGCGTCTGGCTTTTCGTCCCCGCCAGGATGGCCTGTACCATTAGGGCGCTAAAGATGATGGGTTTGGCTTTGACTTCCGTTCGGACGCTCATGCCCCACGCCCCGGCGTGCTGAGGAAGTAGCGTCCGGCGTCCTGGCGTAGCAGCCCCTCGGCAGTGTCCAGCCCATCCTTATCTAGGGCCGACTTGCAGATACGCGGGTTCATCTTGCGGGTTTGGGCATGGCGCTTGATGATGTTGTCAGCCTCAGAGACCGTCACATTGCGGGTTTGACGGAGGATGCGGGTCGGGCTCATGCGGGCTGCCAGCAGAACGCGTCGCTGCCCGCGTCATACGTCACGCTGAACAGGTGGGCGGCTTCAGCGAGGTGCATCAGGGCCACCCGCAGGCTGACCGTCTGCTGGGCCGGCGTCGAACCGTCGGCCACCTGATCCTGCAAGGCCACCTGCGCCTCTGCGGCCGTCAGGATGCCCCGCGAGCGCACCAAGTTCCGCAGCAGGCTGAACAGGGGCAGCCCCTCTTGCATCAGCGTCTTCTCCACTCCGTCCAGCGGCACGCCCCCGCGCAGCCCCACCGAGCGGTGCAGGCCTTCGGGGAGGAGCGGCGCATCCAGGCGTTGCCACAGGTGCAGGCAGAACTCGTGCTGGTTCACCCACTGACTGGCCGGAGGCATGAGCTGCACGACGGTGGCGTCCGCGTCGAAATACTGCTCGCGCACCGCGCCCAGTTCCTCATAGGTGGGCAGGCGATCTTGACAACTTACGGAGACGTGTCGCCACTGGCCCTCGCCCGCGTGGTCTTCCTGCGGCGAGATCAGGAGTCTGAGGGGGCCATGTTGTACCGCCTGCGCGTCGCCCCATTCAGCGGGCAGAGTCAGGGGCCGGGCCGGAGCGAGGGCGGTCATTCCAGCCACTCCAGCTCGCCCAAATCCATGTACTCGCTGACTTTCCCCGGAGCGGCGCGCACGCCCACCGCGAACAGCAGGCAGCCCGTGACCAGCACCCCGGCCAAGGGCAGCAAATCCGCACGGGTCGCCCCGCCCAAACTCATCAAGGCCACCAGCGCCACCATGAAGCCCAAGGCCATTAGGGGGAAGGCCATTCGCCGCACCACGTTCGGGCGGGGACGATGGGGGAGGCGTTCGTGCAGGGCATAGACAGGCACGGGCACAGGCTGGGGCGTGGGCTGGATCTGGGTCATGGACGGGCCTCCGGGCGGGTGATGGGACGAGGGCGAGACAGCGAGCCAGTCAGGTGCGCCACGTCGTACAGGGTGAGTTGGCGGAAGGCCTCTTCTTCTGCGGGTGTGCCGAGGGTGTCAGGGTCGTCATGCAGGACTTTCCAAGCGTTGAACAGCGCCAAAGCCACGGCAGGGTTTTTCTGATGGGGATCAGGTGCCGGTGCAGGCTGCCGGAAGCGGAGGGGCCAGATCACAGCAAGACGTCCGACAGGGGCGCAGGTTCCAGGCGGCGCAGCACAGGCAAGGTGAGGTCACGGACAGGCGGCTGGGCGCTGGCCTGCACCTCCGCCACTGCTCGGCGCAGAATTGCCAGTTGCGCCTGGTTGCGCCGGGCATGCTCGGAGAGGACGGGTTCAGCCCGCGTCATGCGCCTGCCGCCTGCCGAATCAAGGCGTCGATCTGGGCGGTGAGGTTGGACTTGAAATCCACCGTGCCCAGCGCGTCGTGCAGGTCAAGCTGTGTTTCGACTGGCAGGGGATGAGGCAGCGCGGCGGTATAGGTCAGGCTGAGGGTGACCGTCACGGCCCGGTCATCCCGGATGCAGGTCTTGATCAGGTAACCGCTCTCGACCATGACGGCGGGGGCAGGGGAGACGGTCATGCACGGGCCTTGGAAGCTCGGTAAGCCGTGCGGGCGGGCACAGGTTCGTCGATGTCCCCGTGCTTCCAGTCCAGCGGCTGCGTGGCGATGTAGAAATAAATGAACTCCGGTTGCTGGGTGGCGAATTGCACCCGTGCTCCTGCCCAGGCCACCGCCGCGATCTGCACCGCTTGCAGGGCGGGCATGTCCCAACGGCGCAAGATTTCCTTGGCGAGCGCGTCCGGGTCATTCACCGGCACGCTGTCCTCACCCAGGCCCACGCGAAGGTCAGAGAAAAAGGCGAGGCGGGGCGTGGGCGTCTCGGCGGGGCCTTCTTCATCACAGCTCCAGCACGTCCCGTGGTTGTCCAGCAGTCGCCCGCAGGCGGGGCAGTCGTCCGGCTCGAAGCTCACGCCTGCACCGACTTCACGCTGTACCCCTGGAGGCTCCGGGGCTTGATGGTGAGGATGTACGTCCGGGTACTGACCTCAATGCGGTGCTGCAACTTGATGCCTGCGCGGTCTGCCCACACGATGTACTGGCTGAGTGCGTCATGTGAAGGAATCCAGCTCAGGCCATCTGCGGAGAGCTGGAGCTTCAAACGCACCTCGCCCCGAGCTACCAGCAGCGCCAAGGGGCCAGCAGCGAGGTCGGTCAGCGCGGCGTTGACGTGCTTGATGCACTCGGGGCCAACTTCACCGATGCCCAGGACGACCGTGCCAGGGTTGCTCAGCTTGATGCCGCAGCGGGCGCAGCAAGTGGCGGGGGTGCGGGGGGTGGTCTTGCGGGTGGGGGTGATTTCACGCATACTTAGCTCCTTCCGGCCCTCGCTTGCGTGCTTCTCAAGGCATTTGCGCTTGCGGGGGCTGGCCCTTTTTGGTGTCGATAGTGTAACAGATGGATACACAGTGTGCAAACTGTGTATCATGCCGATATGCATACCAACGAGGGTCTCCCACCAACTTGGTCAAATGTGTCCACGTCAAACCTTTTGGTGGGTCAAGATGGGGAATCCATGCCTCTGCCACTGCACGACCCCGCCGCCTTCGACGCGCTGCTCAACAGCGGTCAACAGGTCGAATGGTGGTCTGCGCCAGAGGACGAAGCGATCAGCATGGTTCGGCGCACGCAGTTGGCGTTGGCCAAGGCCAACCCGCAGGAGTGGGGCGCCTTATTGAACGCACTTTCTGACATCACGGCGTATCCAGCACAGGGCGTCCGCATGCTGATTCAGGTGGCTCTGCGGCTCTATGACGACGTGCTGGCGGCCAGGGTTGAGATCACTGGGCACAGTCCACTTGAACTGGAGAACACTTGTCTGGTGCACAGCGCCTTAGGAATGGCGGCAGTCCAGCGCAAGCAATACCAGCGGGCTCAAGAGCACCTGATGGTGGCCGTGACTCTCGCCCAGTCCTTGGGGCTGCAATACCGCCTGCAGGCTCTGGAATTTGAGTGGCAGCGGGTGCGGAATATCGTTGGCTTGGCCGATCCAGCCAAGCTCAAGCTGATGCTGATGCGCCCGATGTCCAGCCAGCGGCGCAACTTCGGTCAACGCACCCTGGCCGGGTCATTCATGTCGCTGGGAGCCTACGGAGATGCCCTCATGGCGCTGGGCACCCATGACAACGACACCGTTCATGACGCAGGTCTACGAGAGTTCCTGCATGTTCTCTGTATGTTGCCGCCCGCCCGCTCTTCTGATGACGCCCTGCTGAGCCCAAACGATTCATGGTTCCAGTTGGCGACCGCCCTGCGCGGGCTGATCAACAAAGAAGAGGTGCCCGATCTCAGTGCCATTGAATATGAGCCACAAGCCACCTATGCCCGTCATATGGCCTCGTCCGCCATGAAGCGTGTCCCAAAGCTAGCTGGAGCCGCGCTCCATCTTTTGGGCGACACGCCCCCACTCAGCCCAGATCAGGGCGTGCCCTGGGCCTTGCTGGGGCTGTCAGCGGCGGCAGATGGAGTCCCCATCCCGAATAGCTTGAAGCGGATTCAAACCCTGGAAGAGCAGTTGCCCCGGCTGCTGGCCTCTGCAGAACTTTCCAGAATCTACCGCCTCTATATGCCTGAGCAGCTGGTTCTGCTGATGCTCAGCCCGCTCGCCCCCTTGGCGCAGGGCTGGCACCTCAACGGGCAGGCCCTGTTGTGCGGCCAGACCGTCATTGCGGGTTCAGAAGAGATCAAGCTACCGGGCCGCACGGGGCGTACCGTGGTTCTGGAAGCCATCGGTATCGCGGAGCGGGATGAGCTGGCACGCTCTGAGCGCAAGCGCCTGCAAGAGGGTCTGGCCGCGTTTGGCGGTGAACGTGTCGTCAATCTGGGCCGCGTGCTCCGAGCTTATGGGCTGATTGCCAGCAGTCTAAAAGCAGCAGGCGAGCCCGTCCGGCACGCAGAATGGGCGCTGAGCATCCAGCGCATTGAGGACATGTTATCTCCAGACGTACAGAGTGTGCTTTCCTTGCACCGTCCCGAATACCTATGCTAGGTGGCGTGAAACCATTTCTTAAGGCGTTGGTTCTCTTTGGTGCCCTCTTGAGCGCAGTTGCGGCTGCCGCCCCCCTGGCGACGGTCTCTGCCCCACCCGCCAATATCGTGCAAGATCCCTGCCCCTGGTGCCGACCCTGAGTTCTGGCCTGACCTAATTTTTGTTACGCTTTTGTTACGCATAGAAATTTGAACTGTTCTAGTATTGGGCGACACAGTGAGGTGAGCCCAGAGAATGTCGCATCAGCTACAGTCACCAATGTCGCGGGAAGAAGCAGATGTTTTGGCAACAGCACATGCCTTTCGCCGCGAAATCAAGCAGGGTGCGATCATCGCGCATTTTGATACGCCAGAACAGCGTACAGCCGCCGCAGAAACCCTCCGTGCCAACCGCATGAAGCTGTGGCGAGAGACCAACGCCCCCCCAACGAATTAAAAGTGGGCGGAAAGCAGCGTTCCCAAATGCTCTCCGCCTGCCCGTTCCAACATCAGCGCATTCACCGAGTACAGGCGACCGTCTTCCAGGCGGATGACCTGCATTTTGCCATCGGTCACATTCGGGTCAATCCGAACCAGCGTGCCAGCGGGTAAGGGGATTTCGCCCACCATCGGAGCGCTCAGCCGGATCTCAATGACTTCGGACACTTTCCGGCCATGTCCCTCAGGGAAGGGGCGGAACGTTCTAAATGTTGTTTTGGCATCATCGGGGATCCCCAGCACTTCCCACGCTTCCCAGTCCGTCAGTCCCATTGCGGTGATCAAGCCTTCAGCCCGGTCTTGGGGCATGTAGGCAAGATCGATCACTCGGCCCTCAGGGTCTAGTGCTTCGCCCCCCAGATATCGGTACAGCTGCTGGCGGCTCATGCCCGAGGCCGTAGCGAAGGCAGTCACAGGGACTTTATGTAAATCAAGCCAGTGTTTGAGAGCCTTGCCTCGGTCAGCAGCTGTCTCAATGGAGAGGGGACGGGGGGTTACGGAACGGGTACGGTATCTGGTCACGGTGTAAGCCTCTGCAAAGCTTGCATACAATGCGCTTCTTTGCTGCTTGCAGTGTTTATCGTAGCATCAGATCCGTCAAATTTTGCTCTGTATTGTCCACTGCGACACTTTTGTGTATCGGGTGGTTACACTAACCCTTGCTCTTTGTGTAACCACCCGATACACTGTGTGCATGCAGCGTAACCAAAATTACCGTCCAAACGGCAGGCGCTTGCTGGAGCTGCGGATGGCTCGTGATCTCACGATGGAAGATGTTGCACTTGCCGCAGAGATTGATAAGCGCACGCTCGTGGAGTACGAAGACGGAACACGGGGCGAGAAGTTCCAGTACAACCAATTGCGCCACCTCGCTGACTTCTACGAAGTGTCTTTCGAGAGCCTGTTGCAACCCATCGAAACCTCTGTGGCCTTCGCCTCTGTCTGATTCCAGGCAGAGGTTGTCTTGTTTCGATCTCGTTACTGAACTGCCTCACGCATACGCCGGAGCCACCCATGACTGAGCAAAAGCCCTCACCGCCACTCTCCCTACATGCCTTCAATCATCAACGTGGCAAGCAGGGCTCCCGTTTCTGGGCAGGTCGTTCCGCCCTCTTGGGCCGGGCCTTCTTGCGCGTTGATCAGCTGCGTCATGACGTTTTCAATGCTGAGGTCGCGGCCCGATTCACTGAGAACCATCTGTTGCAGGTTCACGACGATGTCCGCGACGTGGCTGCCGTTTTCCGGGCAGGCGGCATCAAGGCGGGCCAGCAGGGAGGCGATAGCGGGGTCGTTGGGATCGCGGTCGGCCAGGATCGCCAGGTTTTGTGCGGGGGTGCGTTCCGTGGTGGGGGCGGTCACGGCGGGGGCAGGAGGCGGCGCGGTGGACACGGTGGCGGGCGTTCCGGGGAGATTGAGGCTCGTAACGGTGAAGAGCAGCAGGGCCAATCCGGAGGCCAAGCCCCAGCCCGCGGCGCGAATGGGTTGGCGGGCGCGGGTGCGGCGGATCAGGAGATTGGTGTTGTAGATCAGCAGCGCGATGGCGAGCAGGGCAAAGATCAGCATTCCTCAGCGTACCGCGCCCGCCGCCTGCCTCTGACTGCACTTGCCCACGCCGGAGCCTACCTATGACTGAAGCTGCCCCCGTGCCCACCGACATTCTGATTGAGGCTCACAGCACGCTGCGGCATCACGTGTCCTTCCCCGCAGTTGCTGGCGTGCCCAGTGGACGGGTGACGTTCGAGACGGATGGTCGGATGAATTCCGCCGAGGCGGTGGTGCACGCCATGAAGCTGTTGCAGGTGCTGTACCGCCACGGCGCGACCAACCCTGAAGCTCTGAGCCTGCTGCTGAGTGCTTTCGGCCACTTGCCCAAGCCAGACGCTGTGCGCTCGCCCCTAGAAGAAGTGAGGATCAAATGACCACGTCCCCACTTCCTACTTCCACCTCGCTGTCCTTTGACCTGTACGCGCCGCACGAGCTGCATACCCGACTTGACTTCACCTTGACCCTGCCAGACAGCCTGTCGGCCCGCGCCCGCTTGCGGCTGACGCACGCGCTGGCGATGAGCTTAGAAGCTGTAGTGGACGCAGAGCTTCAACGCATTGCTGCGGAATTGGATAGCCCGGTTTCCGAACAGCAATTGCTGGCCCTTGGAAGCGACGAGAGTGCAGCGGTCTTGCAGCAAGGCCCCGACGCGGTCGCTGACCTCATGCGTCAAAACGGCGTGGCTGAAGACCAGATCGGCGCTTTCCTCGCCCAGCAGTGGCCCTCCAGCCCAACGAACGCCGCCCCCCAATCTGTGCTCGAACACAGCCCGGAGGACGACGACCTACACACCTTGCTGAAAACGATGGCTCGCAAACTCAACAGCCTGCACGACCGCGTCACCACCCTTGAAGGGCTAGGAGAGTGAGCGAGTCAGTCTGCGAATCGTTTCGTCTGGCATTTTTTCTGACTGCTTCAGTGCCGACCGCAGCAGTTCAGTGGCTTCTTCTTGGGTCATCAGCTCTTTTTCGACCAGCCGTTGCACGACAACCTGAACGGCGATCCACGCCGCCTCTCCTCTTTTTTGTTGAGTCATGTTGAGTTTCACCTCCTTTCGCCCAGCCTAGCGCGCCCCCACGTCCCCTGGAGGACTTATGAGTGAATCACTGGACTTGAACCTGACGCACGCTTCTCTTGGAGAGCTTCAAGGCGGCGGCATCGGCTATGCCATCGACCAGGCGCTTGGAGACGCCATGCGCGATTGCCACGCTCGCCCCGCGCTCGCCAAGCCTCGCAAGGTCACCATCACCGTCACGCTCACGCCCACCAGC
>NZ_CP097155.1 GCF_023370075.1 Deinococcus sp. QL22 | reverse complement strand
CCCGCGTCCACACCAGAGCCGTTGCGGTATTTGATGACCCTGACCGACGTCAGCGCGTTGGTACAGGCCCAGACCCATCTCGAATCCCTGAACGCCACGCTGGAAGAGCGCGTGGCGGCGCGAACCCAGCAGCTCACGGCGCTCACGATCCAATTGAGTCATCAGGCCAGGCATGATCACCTGACAGGTCTTCCTAACCGGGCGGCCTTTGAAGAGGCGCTGCAAGAGGCCTTGCGAGCGCTGCACCATACCGGACAAGGCTTTACGGTCTTGTTTTGTGACGTCGACCAGTTCAAACGCATCAACGACGGTCTCGGGCACAGCGCGGGCGACCAAGTGCTTCAGGAACTGGCTCAGCGACTGCGCCATGTGATCCGGCCGACTGACCACGTGGCGCGGCTTGGCGGAGATGAGTTTGCCCTGTTGATTCCCGGCGGAACGCACCTCACCGTGGCAGCCCGGCTCCAGGCGGCGCTCGTGCCTCCTGTCTCCGTAGATCACCAGGACGTGTTCATTGGGTTGAGCACCGGAATTCTGTCTGTTTCGGGCGGCTATGACACCGCCGAAGAGATTCTCAAAGATGTCGACCTCGCGCTCTATCAGGCCAAGCGGAGTGGAGGGGCCAAAGTTCAAGTGTTCGAACCCGGCCTGCGCGGCCTGTTTCGGGACAGGGTCAAACTGGAAACCGAGCTGCGACACGCGCTCGAACGTCATGAACTGGTCGTTCACTATCAGCCGATGGTGTCGCTGCAAGACGGCCAGCTGCTGGGCCTCGAAGCCCTCGTCCGCTGGCAGCATCCGCAGCGTGGCCTGCTCTCGCCGGGAGTTTTCATCCCCTTGGCCGAGGAACTCGGGTTGGTCGGCCAGATTGACCGGTGGGTCTTGGAGACCGCCGAACAGCAGATGATCGTGTGGCAACGCGAAGGGCCCATCCACCCTCAGCGGTGCCCAAAGCTGTGGATGAATGTCAACGTGTCGGCGGGGAATTTGGCGCAAGTGGGGGAAGTCACGGCGCACCTGATCGGCCATGCTGTCCCGAGGCCGTGGCACATTCAAATGGAAATCACCGAGCGGGTGTTGACCCACAGCAGTGCGGCCGATCCCCTGACTATTCAGGCCCTGCGCGAGGCGGACGTGAATCTGGTGGTCGACGATTTTGGGAAGGGGTATTCGTCGCTCAGTACCCTGCACCGGTTTCCCGTGCGAATGCTCAAAATTGACCGCTCTTTTATCCAGACCCTGAGCGAGAACCTCGAACTGGTGCGGGCTATCGTCTCCATGGGCCGCGCCTTGGGCATGACGGTGGTGGCGGAGGGGATAGAGACCGAAGAGCAGCGCCGCCACTTGGTCGAGCTGGGCGTGGAGATAGGCCAGGGGCATCTGTTTGCAGGCGTGCTCCCTCCAGACCAGGTCGGAGCCTACCTGCGTTCCGGTTGTTGTTAATTTAGAGTGGCTTGTGGGGAGGGGCGCTGAGGCTTGCCTGGTGAGAAAACTTTTCGGCGCTCAGGGCTTCGTTGCTGACCACATTTTGAAAGATCAACTTTGTGCGGTCTTCCATTATTTTGGCTTGTTGCACATACTTTCCGGCCAATTCTGTCTTCCCAGACGCTTCCAGTTCCCGGCCCGTATTTTCCAAGAGCATACTGGCTTCTTCCAGTGCCCGCATCGTCATCCACAACCGGTCTTCAATGGCCTCAGTGACGCTGACCAGCAGGGTGTCGCCGCTGTAGGCGTGCCCCGTGTGGCACCGGTAGCGGGTAAAGCCGCCCTCCTTGATCTGTACCAGCACGCCGCCGCATTCCGGACAGGTTTGGGGCGTGACTTTGCCAAAGTTCATGACGCCTTTGCGGAAGGCGTGGGCGGTACTGGCAATGCTGACTTCGGTGGCCACCAGCTCGCGGTAATGCTCATCCACCTGCACCTCCGCTCCCACGGGTTCGGTCACCAGCCGGATCAGCAACGCAGCCAGATCCTGTGCCGTCACCACGTGGTCAATGTCCACTTGGGTCAGCGCATTTTGAGGCATCGAAGGGTATTCAGCGTCCGCAGGATCTTGCACGACGCTGATCCCGCCGAAATGCTTGATCGTCCATAGCCCGGCGGTGCCGTCGTCTAGGAGCCCGGAGAGCACCACACCGATCACGTTCGGCCCCTCGCTGTACGCTGCGGAACGAAAGAGGGTGTCGATGGCCGGACGCACCCGGTTTTCCTTGGGTCCCTTGGTAATGCTGAAACGGCCTTCTTCCACGAGTAAGTGGTGGTCGGGCGAGGCGCAGTAGAGGTGTCCGGGCAAAATAGGCTCGCCGTGCTGGGCGTGTGAGGCGGGCAGAGCACCGGCGCGCATCAGAATCTCCGGCAGGGCGCTGGGCGCGTAGGCAGGGATATGCATGACGACGCAGACGGCTGCGGGGAGATCGGCAGGCAAGGCGGCGGCCAACTGTTGCAGGGGCTGCATTCCGCCAGCAGACGCGCCGATCACGATCAAGCGGTGGGAGAGCATACGAGTAGTGTGCGCCTCCCGGCTCAACATGACCTTCAAGGTTTGTGAACCGAAACGGGCTGTGCTCCCTAGAACGACTGCCCTTTGGTCACCTGAACCGGCAGCACAGCCACCACACTCTTGGGCAACTCCACCCAGAACACGGCCCCTTCGCCGGGGGTACTCTCGCCCCAGACTTGACCCTCGTACTGCTGGACAATCCGCCGCACCAAGGCCAACCCCAGACCCTGCCCCTTAAACTCACGTTCACTGTGCAACCGCTCAAAGAGGCCAAACAGCCGTCCGCTCTGAGCAGGATCGAACCCCACCCCGTTGTCACGGACACTCAGCAAATAGTGTTCCGCGGTCTCCTGCATCCCCACATGAATCCGCGCTTCTGGGCGTGGCCGGGTGAACTTGAGCGCGTTGGAGAGGAGGTTGAGCAGCAACAACCGCGTCTTCGTGGCATCCATATGTAAGGTAGGCAATGGATCATGGGTCAACGTCACCTGACGGTCTTGCCGCTCCGAAGCCAATTCATGAAAACTGACGTCCACCAATGAATTGAGATCCAGCGGACGGGGGTCACGATTGGGCTGAGTACTCTGAAAGAACTGGGTGAGCGCGGCAGTCAGGGCCCCCATATCGGCGGCCGCTTCCTGCAAGTGACCCAGCAGCTTGGCACTGCGGGCATCCGGCGCCGTCAAGCTTTTGCTGAGCAGCTTGACAAACCCCTCCATCTGACGCTGAGGCTGAGTGAGATCCAGCGTCATCGTCCGGAGAAAGGTCTGCAACTCCTCATTCAGCCGCTGGACCTCGGTGGAACGCTGTTCCGCTTCCCGCTGGGCAGTTTTCAGCGCCGTAATATCGGTGAGCGCGATGCGGATCGACAAACCTGAGGAGTCAAGCAACGGCGTGCATTCCAGTTGGGCCTGCCAATGGCTGCCGTCTGGGCGAAGCATCAGCATCTCAAGACGCTGTGGCTCTTGGTCAGGGCCCGCCTGAACGACTTGACCGAGCAACAAGGCAACCTGCAGACGCTGACCCTCTTCCACGAAGAGCGGAAACGGACGCCCACTGAGAGAAGAGCATTCACTGCCCAATTGAGTACAGCCCGTCTGGTTGATCTCCTGAATAACCCCATCCTGTCCGCACACCAAGTAACCAATGGGGGCAAACTTAAAGAGATCGGCATAGCGGTTACGGGTCCATTCCAGTTCTAGATTGGTCTGCCGTAACGCTTCGTTCTGATTTTCCAGTTCAGACTGATGAACCCGCAGGTCATGGGACTGCGTTTCAAATTGCTCCCGAAGTTGCTCGTAGTTGGTCATAAATGCTCCTGAGAGGCGGGGCCAGCATAGTCCAAAGCAACTGCGAACACTGCCTCTTCTCCTCTGGATCGGAAGTCGGCGCTTGGAGGCATTTTTCCTCTGCGGTAACCCAGAGCCGGTGAGCGAGCACGGGGATCTTCAGGTGGCACTGTCCTAAAGAGCTTCAGCGGTACCTTCAGCTGGCTCCGTCGCGGAATCAGGAGCTACAACACGGGGAGAACTGGTCTCCTCACGGTGGGCGTCTTCTTGCATGAATGCTTCGCCCTTTTCCTGAATTTTGCGCGTGTGTTGCTGCGACGTATTGAGTTCGAGGAGCACACTCGAGAGCGGTTCTTCAGTCGCGATCACGGCCCGCAGGCGACGGCGCAACTCCTCGACATCAAAGGAGATTTCCTCTGCCCCTGGCAGAGCTTTGCCCTCCGGCGGTGACTGAGGCGTACTGAGCCACTGCAGTAAAGCGCGACTGGCCGTGACTGCTCGGAGATGCTGATCCAGCACCAGCAGCGGATCCTGCATCTCATGGAGCACAGACTCGGTATGGTTCAGAGATTGGACCAGACGCCATTCCAGAGATTTGATCAGTTCAATGTTGGTAAACGTCAGCACCACCCCATCAATCCGGTTATCCGTCGTACGGTAGGGACTGAGGCGCATCAGATACCACTCTCCACTGCGCACCTGCACCTGAGCCTCGAACGGTTCTAGGGTCGTGAGCACCCGGCGCAAATCGTCCAGCAAGAGGTCGTAGCGCAGCTTCACGTTGAAGTCAGTGAGGGGCCGTCCCTCATCGGCGGCCGTCAAATGGACGATGGGCTCAATGAGCGGCGTAAACCGCTTGATCCGCAGATCATTGCTCAGGAACAGCGTGGCTGTTCCGGCGTTGTCCAGCAGGTTGCGGGTGTCG
Organism: Deinococcus sp. QL22; assembly: GCF_023370075.1. Lineage (NCBI taxonomy): Bacteria > Thermotogati > Deinococcota > Deinococci > Deinococcales > Deinococcaceae > Deinococcus > Deinococcus sp. QL22. The sequence goes on along the minus strand of NZ_CP097155.1, from coordinate 196,692 downwards.
TCGTTGGTTTGTGTCTGATGTTCGATAATGACTCGGTGTTCATTAGAGAGGGTGTTCAATTCTTCGTTGAGGGATTGAAGCTCCTCTTTAGAGGTCATCAATTCCTCATTGGTGCTCTGAAGTTCTTCATTGGTGGTTTGCAGCTCTTCGTTGCTGCTCCGCAGTTCTTCCATCGAGACGGCCATTTCGTCAAATGTGGCCCGCAGCGCCTCGCGACCTTCCCGCAGTTCCAATTCTAGGGCGAGGACCTGTCCTGCCTCGTCGGAATCCAAACCCAGGCTGGCTGGCCCGTCTCCCTGCACTTCAAGATGAGCTTGGAAGGACACCATCACCAAGCCGGTGCCTGAAGTCTGAAGTGGCCTGACCACCACATCAAAGAGATGCGTGCCTCCTTCCAGCACGAGGCCTTGACGGATCACTCGGCGCCGTTCGGTGTGGGCTTGGTGCACTGCCGATTGCACCTGGTACCGCAGGTGATCAGGCACCAGATCAAATACGTTGTTCGGCGAGTGACCGGGCGAGAGTTCGAGGTAACGGGCGGTGCGGCCATGGACGAACACGATTTCACCGTCGCGATCGACGACCACGGTGGGCGGGGTGAACTCGGCCAGCAAGGCGGCCTGGAGTTGGCGCGCAATCTTGGTGGTGCGGGCACTGAAGGACTGAGCCACAGACCCCTTGGGCACGGCTGGAAAGGTAATCAATTGGCCGGGGGTAAACGATTGATTCGGAGTAGGAAGACCGATCGCTCCCCCCTCGGTTCGTCTGTAGAGCTTCCAGCGGGAGTTCAGAGGAACGAACAAATCTCGTTCTGAGCCTGCCGTTTCACTGGCCCCCAAGAGCAGCAGGCCTGCGGGCTTGAGAGCGTAGGCAAACAAACCCATCAGTTGATGCTGTAACTCGGGCTGGACATAGATCAACATGTTGCGGCAGGACAGCAGGTCGAGCCGGGTAAATGGGGGATCGCCAAAAGTACTGTGCAGGGCGAATACGATGCCCTCGCGCACCTCCGCTCTGACCTGATAACTTCCATCTTTCAGCTCAAAATGACGCTCAAGGCGCTCAGGGGAGAGCACCGAGGTGCTGTCTGTGGAGTAGCGCCCCTGCCGGGCCACCCTCAAGGCGGAGGCGTCGATGTCGGTGGCGAACATCTGAATTTTTAGTGCTTGATCCAGCTCATCCATCAGTTCGTGTAAGACCATGGCGATGGAATACGCTTCTTCCCCGGTCGAGCACGCGGCCACCCACACCCGAACCGTATCTTGTTCTGGTGGACGAGCCTGCAGGAGGATGCGGAGCTGATCCCTGAGCACCTCGAACGCTTCGGGGTCCCGAAAAAAGCGAGTGACGTTGATCGTGAAATCCTGAAACAGGGTCTCGACTTCAGGAGGGGAGGACTCGAGGAGCTGGAGATACTGCGCCACCTCATGCACGCCCCGACTTTTCATCCGCCGGTTGATCCGGCGCACGAGGGTCGTGCGCTTGTACCGTATGAAATCGTAGCCTGTCTTGGCCCGCATCAACCGCAGAATCTGGCCCAGAGGCGTGGTCCCTAAACCCGAATCATCGGTGTCCAGCAACCGGGTCAGGACCGTGAGCTCCAATAAGCGCACCATCAGGTCTTCGGCAGGCAGAACCGCGTCCGCCACTTGCAGAGCGGCAGCGGGCCAGGTGAGGGGCTCCGCCGTGTCTGGATGCTGAAGCTCCATCAACACCCGCCCCCCCAGTTTGTTGAGGGCCAAGGCGCCCTGTGTGCCGTCACCCGTAAGGCCAGAGAACAAGATGCCAACCGCTTGTTCCCCGCGTTCTAGGGCCAGCGATTCGAAGAACCGGTCAACGAGTCGGCCATCCGCTCGAATGGGCTCATCCAGACGCAAAACGCCGCCGAAGAGGGTCAGGCTGTATCCAGGAGGGAGCAGGTACACCCGGTCAGCCTGAGCCGCCATCCCGTCCTCAATCGGGAGGACGGGCAGGGTCGTGCAGCGCTGTAGGGTCTCCGGCATTAGACTGCCGTGCAGGGGATCAGGCGGCGCGACCACGACAAACGCCAAACCACTGACCGGTGCCAGCCCCAGAAAAAAGCCTTCGTAGCTATCAAGTCCATCTGCCGAACCACCTAAACCGACGACGCAGAGAGGAGATTCATGGCTGGGCAGGTGCGGAGTGTTGAGCGGCGAACCACTCAGGTGGGACAGATTCTGAGGCATAACTGAGGACTCCCAAAGGGGGGGGCAGGGGTGTGTCGTGCCGGAGCGGCGACTGCACCCTGAATGCAGCAGTTTAACCGATGAGGCTTTCCCGGAGACCCAGACGAGCTGCGTCTCGTTGAACCTACTGTTTCGAGTCGCTGCTAGAAATCTCCATGAGCACTGTCGTGGCGTCAACCTAATCCACTCAAAAAGACGATCCAACTTAGCTGCCTTGGATTTTCAACCTAGATTCGCTTGACATACGCGGATTCAGCCCAACTGAAGACGTGACTTTAGGCCGCCTCAGCTTGGACCCATGCCCCGGGCGCTGGGGAGCAGACGACTGATGGTGGCACGGCCGACTTGGAAGAGGCGGGCCGCGTCGGCAGCCGTGAGTTCTTTGGCATTGACCCGGCGAACGATGTCCACCCGTTGTACATCAGTCAACTTCTGGGGCCGTCCGAACTTGACCCCGTTGGTCTTGGCCGCCTGAATTCCTGCGTTGGTGCGCTCCTTGAGGTTCGCCCGCTCCAATTCCGCGAACACCCCAACCATCTGCATCAGGGCTTTGCCCACCGCGGTGGTTGTGTCGATCGGTTCGGTCAGAGACTTCAAAGCTGCGCCCCGCTGGTCAATCAGCTCCATGATGCGAACCAAATCGGACAAAGAACGACTCAGGCGGTCTATTTTCCAGACCAAGACCGTATCGCCTGCGCGGAGGGAGGCCAACATCGCGTGTGATTTGGGGCGATCCCAGCGGCCCCTACTGGCCTGCTCCTCAAAGATCCGCCCCACACCAGCCTTCCTTAAAGCATCCAGCTGCAGGGCCGTAGTCTGGTCATCCGTGGAGACGCGGGCATAGGCAACAAGAGTCATTGCAAAACCCTCTGGCAAAAAGAAGCATAAAAGCAATAGGGTTTTGCAACAAGAAAAGGCTGTGTTCCTCATGACCTTCCTTTCGTTGCGTATGCCTTCCGATTCTGCTGGCGAATTCAAAAATCTTTCCAGTTCATCGGTAAGTGCAAACAGCCCAGTCGCAAAAAACGCTGTTTTGGATACCCTGATCTAAATTCGCCAGCAGAATCCCTTCCCTTTTGCATGGTGCTGTGTACATAAACCTAGCTGTACCACCGCTTTCCGTTTAAGGATCTTTAAAAACAATGAAACACCCCTCAAGCCGACGTTCAAGAGCTGTTATGAACTGGGATCTGATTGGTAGACGTGCAGCCATCGCGGTTCAAAGCGATGCCCACGTGGCGTCTGTGGACGAGGTACTGGAGACATTGGTGGCCCTGAGGCACGCCCAGCAGGTAGGCGCAGAGGCGGTCGCGTATGGGGCGTGAGGTGCAGTTGGCTGTGATTTCCTCAAACTTGAGGAGCGCAGGCCATACAACGTCCTCCCCTCAATTCTGTGGGTGTAACCCCAAAAGATCCCTTTTCGCCGCTGGGGGGCACCCTTTAGACTGCTGCATGCTCCCGCCCACCACCCATGACCTGCCCAATGACTTAGATCCCCGAGCAGAACGGATGGCGTCCTCAGCCGCTCGAGAGCACGTCGGCGAGGCCGGGTTTATTCAGCAAGACGTGTTGGAGCACATCATCAACGCGGGCCGGGAACAGCTCGTGGTTGTCCAAGCCCTGCGGCGCGTGGTCGCCGCCACCCTGGAGCAGATGCGGGCCACCCCCCTAGCCGAGATCGGCTCCGTGGCCGCCGTGCACTTGGCCACCCTGGAAGGCATCGTCACGTCTGGCCGCACGCAGATTCAGACGGCCCATGAGCTGCGGCTGACCATCCAGCAGACCCTCATCCAAGTGCGGGAAACCCCCTTGGAACATGTCAGTGCCCACCTGCTCACTCGCCTCAGCGAGGCCGTGCATCAGCAGGCCCGCAATCTGGAAGAGATCATCACGGCGGCCTTGGGCCAGGCCAACTCCTTGACCCAGATTGCCGAACTAGAGCGGATAGGGGCTGAAGCCGTGGAGCGGCTTCGGCAAGCCGAGCACCGTCAGGGGGAACGCGAACTGGCTCATTTGGAACGTCAAGCCGCTGAGACCCTGGAACAGATCCGTGCGTTGGAAGAAGAGGGCCACACCCACGCCCATCAGAAGCAGCACCTGGAACACGTGGCTGAACAGGCCGAAGCGCACCTCGCCCAGCTGGAACACACTGAGGCCCGAGACCGGGCCGAGATTAACCGCCTGGAACAACGACAGGACGCCACCAGTGTCCAGCGGCTGACCCTGGAAACGGCGGCGGAGGAAACGCGGGAGACCCTACAGGCCCTCCAGTCCATGGCAGACCCTCAGGCACCAGACGCTGACGCGTCACAGTCAGCTTCCAGTGACGCTCTCTCCATCCCAAAAAGCTCACTCCACTGACGTCTTCCCCGGCTCCTTGAGACAACCGCCTCCCAAAAGGGCGGAGTTAGTCATTGGAGCGAGTTCAACTCAGACCACCTCGGACTGCGGCATAGCTCCAACCCGGCTCAAGGCACAGCTAGAGCCTTCTCTCGTCTTGGTCCGCCCTTGACCCCTTCCAGCCGCTTCACCCTTGGGGAAGGCTGAGGAAGAAGGTGGCCCCCTCACCGGGCCGTCCCTCGGCCCAGACCCGACCACCGTGCTTTTCTACGATGCGTTTCACGTTGGCCAGTCCAACTCCGGTGCCCTCAAACTCGCTCTGGTGATGCAGCCGCTGGAAGACCCCAAACAGTTTCCCCGCGTACTGGGGGTCAAAGCCCGCCCCATTGTCCCGCACCATGACGACGATTTCGGACAAGCTCTGCTCCGCCCACACCTCCACGACTGCCGGGTCGCGCCCTCGACTGTACTTGATCGCGTTCTCCAGCAGGTTGGTCAGTACCTGACGGAACAACCCCAAGTCCACCCGCACAGTCGGCAGCGCCCCCACCTGCCACGTCACCTCACGCCCGGCCAACTCTGGAATCAGGTCAGAGCGGATCTCATCTACCAGGAAGTTCAGATCGATGTCGGTCGTCTCCAGCTCGGTCATCCCCGCCCGGGCGAGGCTCAGCAGGGCGTCGGTCAGGGTTTCCATACGCTCTGCGGCTTGTTCAATCACATCGACATAGCGCAGCACGCTGAACTCGTCTCCTGCTTGCACTTTCTTGCGCAGCAAACCAGCGAAACTCTTGACATGCCGCACAGGGGCGCGCAGATCATGTGACACGGTGTAAGCGAAGGCCCCCAGCTCCTCGTTGGCGGCCCGCAACTCCCGGGTCTGCGCCGCGATCTGCCGCTCCAGCTCACTGCCCCACGCTTGAAGCAGTTGTTCAGCACGCTTGAGGTCGGTGATGTCCGTGTGGAGTCCCACCCACTCCCGCAACCCCCCCTCCTCGTTGAGCAGCGGCACGGCCCGCACCAGAAAGGAACGGTAGGCACCGTCCTGTACCTGTACCCGCTGCTCGACCTCATACAACGAGCGGGTGCGCACGGACTCCTGCCAAGCGGACACCGCGTATTCGCGGTCCTCCGGATGTAACCGCACGGACCAACCGTAGCCCTGATACTCCGCCTGAGATTGCCCAGTCAGCCGCGCCCAACCCGGCTGTTCCCCAGCCATCTCACCCTTAGGAGAGTTCGTCCACACGTACTGGTCCGTCGCCTCGATCAAGGCCTGATAACGGTGCTGGCTGGTGAGGAGGGCGTTCTGGGCAGCCTGCTGAACGGTCACATCACGGTTGACTTCTAGAATGGCGACAGGCTTGCCGTCCTCGTCGCGCCGCAGGGATTGGCGGCTGGAGACCACGACCTCTCGCCCGTCCCGGGCTCGGTGCTGGAGTTCACCTTCCCACCGGCCACTGCCGAGCAGCGCCTCGTCCACCGCCTCCTGCGAGACCGGAAAGCGGGTCTGGAGCAGCTCATGCGTCACCCGACCGCGCGCTTCCTGAGCCGAGTACCCGTACAAGGCTTCGGCCGCCGGATTCCAATGGGTGACCTCATTGGTGGCGTTGCGGACAAATAGGGCGTCCTGTGCGAGATTGAGCAGCTGCACCTGGGTGCGCTGTGCCTCGGCGCGCACGGTGCGTTCCAACGCCTGTGCACACTGGCCTGCCAGGGCGAGCAGCAACTCCCGCTCTGCGGGGGAGAACTGGTGAGGTTCGTCCCAGTCGTAGGACAGTACCCCCAGCAGCCGCCCCCTGGCCCACAGGGGGAGGGCGGCGGCGGCCTCCGTCAGGGTGTGCCCCCGGCGGTGTGGATAGCGTTCCAGGTACTCCGGCGTACCGAGGAAGATCGCCTCCTGGGTGCGCGCGCAGTCTGCGCCGATCACGTCGAGGTGTAGGCTGAAGCGTTCCCAGCCCACCGGACGGTCTTCTGCATAGCCGTGCACGCCCAGCAGCACCAGGTCCTCGTGCGCCGCGTCAAGTTGCAGCACTGCCCCCCCGGTGGCCTCCAGCACCGGGACACTGGTCTGGGCGATGACCTGCGCCACTTCACCCGGAGTCGTTGCACGCCCGAGCGCTGCCGTCAGCTCGTACAGCAGGGTGGCCGTCTGATGGGCCTGCCGCTCTTGGGCAAACAGCCGGGCGCGTTCCAGGGCCTGCGCGAGCTGTTGACTCAGGGCCAGCAAAAAGCGGCGCTCTGCGCTTCCAAAGTCATGTTCCCCTGCAAAACCAAAGGTCACGACCCCCAGCGGTTGTCCGCCGAACATCAGCGGCAGGGCCACGGTCGCGCGGGTCTGCAGAGTGCGCCGCACATTCAGGTGCGGATAGCGAACCTCCACCTCTGCTGTGCTCAGGAACAGCGCTTTCCCAGCCTGCAGCGCGTCCCCCAGCAGTGTCGAGGCCGAGACGGGGACGCGCTGCCAGCCCTGCATGTCAGCTTCTTCGTAGCCAACCATGCCCGCCAAGACCAATTCATCAACGACCGGATCAAGCACGAACACGCTGCCAGTCGCGGCGTTGAGCGCTGTTCGGCCCTGCTGTAAGACGATCTCAGCAGCCTCCTGATTGGTCAGGGCCTTGGACAGAGCGACTGTCAAGGCGAACAAGGCGCTATTGCGGGCCTCGTCGGCATGCTGGGCCGTCAGATTGACCACTTGCAACGCGACGAGCGCGCCCACACGGAAGGCACGCACTTCCACCCACCGCCAATCTCCCGTTCCATGCAGTTGCAAAGACTTGAGTTTTCCAGCAGGCAGGGCCGTGAGCTCAGCCGTGTGCCGGGCCAGTTCCGACCAGAAGTCAGGCAGAGCCTGACTCAGCAGCGTGCCCACCTGCACGCCGAAGACGCGCTGAGCGGCCGGATTGGCACCTTGAACCCGCCACTCGTGCTCCGGGTCAACCAACAGGCCGGGATCAGGCAGCGCGTCAAAGAGGGCGGTCGACGCCGCAGCATTAGAGGAAGTCATGTTGGGGGGGAATACGCTATGAGTATAGCGTGAAGCTCGAGTGGAGAGATGAGGCGCAGCGCACCAAAGGTAAGCGGCACGGCGCTCAGCAGCAGTGCGATGGGCACGAGCCAATTCGCTGATCCTGCTGCAGGGTGTCGATTTGTGGGAGTGAGCGGGGAGACGTCACGGTCTTGCCTTTTGCCGGAAATCTTTGCATTCATGTCATCTTCTCGAACGAAAATGTCGCTCTGTGCCCTGTAGGTGGCTTGCGGCACTCGGCGCTCATACCGGGGGTCAGGGGGTTGCCTCTCGCCCTGCGGAGAAGGAGCCGAGTCCACAACGAGGTGAGCGGCCGAGGAAGAGAAAGCAGGTCCTACTCTCAGGCTACTGGCAAGGGCACGGTAGCTTCACCCTGAGAGTCGCTAGAGAGGTTTGGCTTCTGTCCGACCCATGCTGGTGGCCATTGACGTGTTCCAAGTGTGGAGCGGTGCGGCTCGCCTGCACGGAAGCGTCTTGAACGAGCAGATAGGTCAGTCGCCGCTTTTCCCCACGGCTGGCTTGTTGTCGTTGCCGGTCACGATGTAGACCAAGGCCAGCCCCAGCACTAAGAAGGTCGCGAACAAGATGAGGATGCTCAAGACGGTGGTGTCCGTGGTAAACCCGTCCGTTTGCAAGGTGTCCACTACCCTACTGAACTTGATGGCCGCCATGCCGGTGTAGTGCATCCCCACGATCGCTGCCCCCATCACCAAGCCAGCCCCCACTTTCAACCGGAGCAACGTCGCATTGGGCAGCTGCAGGGCGCGGTCACTGCTCACCTGGGCAAAGAGGAACAGGGCGATGGTGGCCGCCGCAACCGCAATGACCACCGAGAGGATGAACGGCAGGGCGAGGTAGGTGGTCGGGGCGCCCGTTTGCAAGGCCATCATGCCGGTGTAATGCATGACGCTGATGCCGAAGCCGGCCACCACACCTCCGGTCAGGAAACGCCCTAGGCTAGGACGGCCGCTGTCCACAATAAACAGGGCCGCCGTGACGAAGCCGACCGCCGCCAAACCCGAAAGCACCGTGGTGAACAGGTTGTATTGAACCAACGCGTCCAGATCGAACGCCAACATGCCGACGAAATGCATGGCCCAGATGCCGTAGCCGAGCAGCGCCCCTTGAGCGAGCAATCGCCGTCTGCGGCCATCTTTGTTGTGGCCTATGCGGCTGGCCAGTTCGAGGGAGATGTAGGCAGCGAAAGCGGCGATGACGTAGGAAAGGGCGACGTAGCCCCAGTTCCAAGTGTGGGCGAGATGTTGTGTAGGATCCATGTAGGATCCATAGCAGCTCCTAAAAAATTGCCAGGCTGCTTGTGGGCAGTCAGGAAGAAGAGGACAGAACGCGAGCAAGATCAGTGCTCTGCCTGAAGTGCCTCTAGATTACTTTAGGAAACATACGCAGCTCTTACAGAATTCTCAGATGGCTTAGGTATTGAGAACAGTGCTTTTCGCTTTCTCTTCGATGGTTTTGCTCTTAGTCCCCGAACCTAGTAGGTCAAGTTGGTGGAGAAAAGGATCCCAAGAGGGGGCCGCCAGTGTGACTGGGCGGCAATGTTCGGTACAACTCACCAGCGCGGTGAGTTTTGAGCGCCCGGCGTGAAGCACGTTTTGTTGGTTCCTTTTGCTCCTTCTTGGCCACGACGGTTCTGGCAACTTCACCTCAGTGAGGTCGAAGAACCTCAGCAGGCGGCTTGAGAGTCAAGCCGCCTGCTGGATCGCCTCTTGTCAGAAGAGCAGGGCTGCGGTTTGGTTGCTTCGTCTGAGGACAGCTGGGATTGTCGTTCGGGCCTGTCGGTGAAGGTTTGAGACTCGGGCGTGCAGCTCAAGGAATTCCTGCGTTCGCTGCTATCGTTTGAAGCCGAGCTGGTTCCGTTCCTGCTGCCGTGTTTGTCGATGCGACTGTTCGACGAGGGTGTTGCAGCGGGCGGTCGAAACCATCTGGACGTGCTCCACGCCTTGTCAGTGTGAACAAGAGTTTCCGGTCAAGAAAATGCGTCGTGTAGAACGTTCATTTCAGGATCAAAACGGAAAAAAGCACGGTCAGCACAGCAAATGTCATGTTGAGCGTCCTGGACACGGGTCGCAGTCAAGGCGACAGGGAGCAGCGGAAACCTGAAGGGGAACGCAGCGCATCAGTCGCGTGGTGATCACAGACTGGTAGAGTTCAAACGCGCTGTCAGCGCGTTTTTCAGGATCATCCAGTTTTGACGTACTGACCGCAGTTTTCATGCGCTGACCCTGTTCTTTCGCCCGCCCAGCCGTCTTGCCCAATCTTGTGGAAACTCTTGGTGTGAATGACCTCCGGCACGTCATCTGTCTTCAACAAGCGTAAGAAAAAGGATGTGGCGGCTTCGGTAGCTCGGTGTTCCTGAAGAAGGATGTCCAGCACGTCTCCCACGTTCGTCGGCCGCCCGCCACAACCCGTGTGTGACCCCACCGACCTTGACGCACACATCAATCAGTGGAGCAGTTCTTCGGTCAGGAGCGGCGCAAATTTGATGTTTCACTGCCGCAGGGTCTCGTGGCTGCCCTGAAGACTGCGCTCGTGGAGCAGTTCCTGCACATCACGCTGGCTGAGGGGGAAGCGGTGATACAGCCGTAGGGTATGGCCAATGACGCTGAGAGGAAAACGATGGCGGTCGGGCTTGCGGTCAGTCACAGCTCACCAGTTTACCGGCGTTAAATACTGTGTTGGTTCAGGAACGTCAAGCGGCCATAGGCGAGGGACGTTGGTAATCCGGATTAAACTTTTGGCCCGACTTCAGAACCGCAAAGGCGACTCGGAGCAACTTACGAGCTAGGGCAATGAGGGCGACCTGATATTGCAATGCCTTCGTGGAGGATCAGTTCAGTGTGGCGCGGTGTTGCTCAAAGCGAGTCGGTGAGCGGTACCCCAAGCTAGAGTGACGACGCTCGCGGTTGTAAAACACCTCAATCCACTCAAAGACCAGATTACGTGTGTCAGCGCGGTTTCCTTGTGCTGTGTCGAGTTCCAGTTCCAGCTTGAGGGTGGCGAAGAAGCTCTCCATCGCCGCGTTGTCCCAGCAGTCTCCCTTTCGGCTCATACTTTGGAGCGCCTGGAGGCGCTCCAGTGCTTGTCGATACTCGCGACTCGCATATTGAATTCCCTGGTCCGAATGATGGAGCAATCCTTGTCCAGGACGCCGAATCTGCTGTGCCATGTCCAGCGCAGCGACGACCAACTCGGTCTGCAGGGTGGCCCGCATGGCCCAACCCACGATTTTGCGAGAGAACAGATCCATCACCACAGCGAGGTACATCCAGCCCTCAGCCACGGGTAAATAGGTAATATCCGTCACCCATTTCTGATTGGGTTGTTCGGCAACAAATTCGCGATTCAGTAGATTTTCGGCCACTGGGTGCGGGTGTTTTGAATTGGTGGTCACGCGAAATTTCCGCTTGCAGCGAGCCTTCAGTCCCGCTGCCTTCATCAGCCGAGTAATTCGTGCTCGGCTGACCTGTTTTCCTCGTCCACGAGTGCGGCTTGACACGAGGGCACCGTAGGTGCCCTACTGACTTGATGAATGGTTCGAATGGCCTCGGTCAGAGCGACGTCTTCCACCCGATAGCAGTTTTTGGGCCTTCTCCACCACGCAAAATAGCCACTGACCCCGACACCGAGCGTCTTGCACAGCCGCTCAATGCTGTACTCATGCCGATGCTGCTCAATGAACCCGTAAATTAGTGGTCTTTGGCGAAGAAGGCCAGTGCTTTTTTCAGAATATCGCGTTCCTGACGGGTAATTTCCAGCTCTCGTTCTAGCTTCTTGAACCGCGCTTCCTGCTCACTCAACGCGGCGACGCCGCGTCCGGTGAATTGGGGGCGGCCCACCGCCCCTTGTTGCTCGTGATGCTGTTTCCAGCGTACGACTAAATACGGTGGAACACCCAAGTTGCGGGCGATCTCAGCGCAGCTTTTCTGGCTGCTGATCACCAGACGCACGGCTTCTTCTTTGAACTCGGCGGTGTAGTGGTTTTTACTGGCGGTCATGTCAGTCTCCATTGTCGGTCAGACTGAACTCCTCCTCCACAGAACCCTAGCAAGATCAACCTTTTTAGGTTTGCCTTGTGATGTCAGATGTCGGTAGAAGTTCCCAAACCCATTTTTCATTCGAGAGGCTGTCAGCGCACAGAGATAAAATGCACGTCTGAGACGTGCGTTTCCTATTTTTGAGATGTGCGTTCGGCCGGTGAAGTTGCCCGACTGTCTTGGAACGGGGGAAAGGCCTGCATATGCTGCCCACTGGTTCGAGCTTTCCATCTGGCTCAGATGCATCGTCTCCACGAGCAGTACTGCCGCAGTCAATGAACCAATCCCAGGAATGGAACGCAGTAACGTCACGTCCGTTTGAAGACGGACCGACGTGAGAACCAGCGCGTTGATCGCCTCGTTCACTTCAACCAGTTGCTGAGCGAGGAGTGCTTGACGTGCTTCACAAAAGCCGAGTGCTTTGGAAGAGGGTTGATACCGGTGATCCATGGCGTGATGACGGCCCGCCTCGACCGTCGAGAGCTCGACAATATTGTCCCGAGCATGCAGCAGGGCACGGAGTTCGACTAGGTCTGCTGCAGGGGGCATCCAGCGTGCTGGATGCATCACCGCTCCAAACCTACCGATCAAGTCTGCATCCAGCTTGTCAGTTTTTCCTCTTCGCAACGTGCTCTTTGCAAAAAATTTGATTTGTGCTGCATTGACAACACTGATACGACACCCTGCTTCGTACAAGGTCATGGCGACCCGCTCCCAATACACACTCGTGGATTCCATCACGACTGAAGTCCCTTCTCCACCCGCACCAGACTTCCTCATCCATGCGAGAAGTTGTTCATGCCCTTTGGCAGTGTTGGGAACACTTTTCCCCGTTCCCAAAGGGACAAACTTCCCCGGTTCAGGAATCTGGAGAAGACGGGCGTACAGCTCGCTTTTACCGACGTCAAGACCCAAAACAAACATACAACCCCCCAGAAAGGAAAAGCGGGTCACTACCCGGATCCGGTCGGCGGAATTTTGTGTGCAGGCTCGTACGCCTCGAATACTGTTGCGCCTGATCGAAAGGGCCTCGAGCCGGCCAGGATTTAACTCACGGTCTTGGATGACCAAAGTTGCCAGCAGGCTTGTCGGCTCGAGTGGGAGTGACGAACCAAGCTTCCCACGGCTTGGCTCAACACACAAAGTTGCCAGAACCGCTCAAAAAACAGAGTGGAATGAATTATTCAACAACCAATCTGACAGTGCTTCCCGCTCCAGTTGAACCAGACCACGCTCCCAGAAGGCCAATTCCATTCACGAACAATGAGCCGCACCCGAGTAAGGCCTTGTTCAGACCGGAAAACCTAAACTCAGCAAACTGTTCATCCCACCTTCTCCACACTCTTTCATTCCCAGTCCATTGGAGGGCCACATGGATCAGTTACCTGAAGAGGCCCGACTGGCGGAACTGTACCGGTACGGTATCCTCGATACCCTGCCTGAACCTCAGTTCGACCGCATTATCACCTTGGCTGCGCACTCCCTCCACATGCCGATGGCCGCGATTACGCTTGTTGACCGTGACCGGCAATGGTTCAAATCCCGTCTCGGCATTCAGGAAGAGGAGATGCCCCGGAGCAGCTCCTTTTGTGCGTTGACCCTGCAGCACAGCGGCGTCCTCGTGATTCCCGACGCCACCCTGGATCCCCGAGTCGCCGAATTCTCCACTGTCACCGGTGAAGCGCACATCCGCTTTTACGCGGGCGCGCCCCTCTGTACGCCAGAAGGCCATTCGCTGGGAGCCATCTGCATCATCGACCGCGTCCCTCGGGAGTTCACTGCCGAAGACGCCGCGGTCTTGAAACACTTCGCGGCCCTGGTCATGGATCAGCTGAAGCTGCACCTGACGGTGCAGCAGTTGGGTGATTTGGCTCTGCTCGATCCATTAACGGGTCTTCCCAACCGTGCCAATTTTAACCAGCGGCTGCTGCACGCGACGCGCCGGGCCAATCAAACGGGGAAAAACGTCGTCTTAGGTCTGATGGATCTCGACCGCTTCAAGCTGGTCAACGACACCTTCGGACACGCTGCAGGCGATGAGCTGCTCCGGCTCGTCGCCCTGCGGTTACAGGACTGTGTCGCGTCAAGCGACACTATTGCCCGCATGGGCGGCGATGAATTCGCACTCATCTTCACCGATCTGGCCCCCGCCACAGACAGTCAGCGGATCGTTGACCGCATCACACAGGCCTTCGTCGCCCCCTTTCGCGTGAACGGACAAGAGGTCTTTGTCCACAGCAGTCTGGGGCTCAGCGTGTACCCGGAAAATGCCAGTGACCTCGAAACGCTCCTGTCGCAGGCAGACACGGCCATGTACCGTTCTAAACGGGCCGGCGGCGGCCACGCGTTCTTTCATCCGCGTCATGACCAGCCTGTCCCGGCCGAAATGGAACTACTGGCCGCCCTCCACCACGCGCTGGAACACCGCGAATTTGAATTGCTCTATCAACCCATCGTGCGGACGCATGACCACACGGTCATGTCCTATGAGGCTCTGATCCGCTGGAACCGTGCTGGAACGGTCATCAGCCCACTGGATTTCATTCCGTTGGCAGAAACGTCTGGTCTGATTCTCCCCTTAGGACGCTGGGTGCTGCGTGAAGCCTGCACCGCCGTGGCCCAGGGTCGCCTCCCGCGGGTGGCGATCAACGTCAGTCCCTTGGAATTTACCCAACCCGGTTACTCAGAACAAGTGGCCCTGATCCTGCGGGAAACCGGGGTTGACCCTCAACAGATCATGCTCGAAATCACCGAAAGCAGTCTGCTGGATCCGGTGCGCGGCCAAGAGGTGTTGCGCGAGCTGAGGGATCTCGACATTCATGTCGGTCTGGATGATTTCGGCATGGGGTACAGCAGTCTCTCCGCCCTGGCCCAGCTGCCGGTGGAAGTCCTCAAAATCGACCGATTTTCACCCAGCATGTTGATGACCCAGGCGCCGAAGGCAAGCGCTCTGCGGAGCTGATCCGGGCCATCGTGATCCTGGCCGGTGCCTTTGGTCTGGTGACTGTGGCTGAGGGGGTTGAAACGGCACAGCAGGCCAGGACACTTCAGACGTTGGGGTGCGACCACCTGCAAGGCTACTGGTTTGGTCGTCCTGAACCTCTCCAGCCGTGTCACCCGCCCGCCCCGACAGACATCACAGAGAACATACAGTCATGACCAGTTCTGTCCGCGAAGTTCAGCACTCGGCCGTTTTAGCTGGCCTCCCCGACGCCGTGATCACCACTGACCCTCACCACCGCATTCTGGTGTTCAACCAAGCCGCTGAACGCCTGTTTGGGATTGACGCGGTCTATGTCATCGGCACGTCTCTTTATGAGTTCATTCCAGTTCTGCAAGACGAAGCGTCTCCTCAGACAGCGGTTCGGGCAGATGGGGAGACGTTTTTCGCCGAGATCAGCCGCTCTGAAGTGATTGTGGCTGGAAAGCGCTTGGTCACCCTCGTCGTGCGCGACGTCAGTGCACAGCGTCAAGCGGAGCAGGCCTTGCGGGACAGCGAGGAACGCTTCCGCACCACCTTCGATCAAGCGGCCGTCGGCATCGCCCATATCCAACTTGACGGGCACTGGCTGAGCGTCAACGATAAGCTCTGTGAGATTGTCGGTTACACTCCAGCAGAACTGGTTGAACTCACGTTTCAGGACATCACTCACCCCGACGACTTGGAAGCAGACCTCGCGCTGGTGGGTCAATTGCTCCGGGGCGAAATCCGCACTTACTCGCTGCACAAACGCTATCTCCGCAAAGGGGGCGAGCAGATCTGGATCAACCTGACTGTCGCGCTGGTGCACGCAGAAGACGGCAGCCCACGCTACTTTATCTCCGTGATTGAGGACATCGGCGAGATCAAAGCCGCTGAAGCGGCTCTGAGAGCCGCCCGTGACGAACTGGAGAGCCGAGTCGAAGAGCGCACGGCCGAGTTACAGTCCCTGAGTGTGCAACTCCAGCTGCAGATCACCGAGCTCGAACGGCGAAATGCGGAATCGAGGATGCTCGGCGAGCTGAGCGAAATGCTTCAAGCCTGCGTGAGTATCGAGGAAGCTCAGGACGTGGTGGCCCATCATGCCTCTCAACTCTTCCCGTTCGCGGCTGGCGCACTGTATGCCTTTGGCCCTTCCAAAAACATGCTGGAAGAAGCGGTGACCTGGAATGGAGCGATCAACGCTTCACCACTGTTTACGCCCGTGGAATGCTGGGGCTTGCGGCGAGGAAGAGCTTTCGTGAGCGCCGCAGCATCTGGCCTTCACTGCGCCCACGTGGCAGGTGACCACCCGACGTTGTGTGTGCCCCTCCTGGCCCAAAGTGAAACCGTCGGCCTGTTTCATTTGGTCTCGGTCGATGGCCGCCCCTTCCTAGAGCACACCCAACGTCTGGCGCAAATGGTTGCGGAAACCGTCGCACTGGCGTTTATGAATCTACGGCTGAAGGAAACGCTCCGCCAGCAATCCATCCGCGACGCGCTGACCGGGCTCTTCAACCGCCGTTACTTGGAAGAAACCTTCGAGCGTGAACTGCGCCGGGCCACCCGCTACAGCCATCCGATTGGCGTCGTCATGCTCGACGTCGATCACTTTAAGCAGTTCAATGATACCTATGGTCATGAGGCCGGGGACGCCCTGCTGCAAGAGCTCGGCAGCGTACTAAAAACGAGTATTCGGGGTGAGGACGTCGCCTGCCGGTACGGTGGAGAGGAATTCGCTCTACTGTTGCCCGGTGCCAACCTCGAACAAACCGTCAAACGGGCCGAAGCGGTTCGGGAAGCAGGGGAACGGATGCAAGTCACGTCCCGGGGTCAGCGCCTCGGCACGGTGACGCTTTCGCTGGGTGTGGCGGCGTTTCCACAGCATGCGGGAACGCTGAGCGACCTCTTGCGTGCCGCTGATTTTGCCTTATACCGGGCCAAACAGGAGGGCCGCAACCGCACCTTGGCGGCCACTGCGCCCTGAGAGGGTTGACCGGCTGATCCAGCCCTAGAGGGTTAACCCAATTCTGGGCCTGAGTCTGTTTTGCACGCATCTGGTTAAGCCACCTGAGCTTGGCGTTCAAACTCGTGTGGGGTCAAGTCGTCTGGTGTTCAATGGCAACGCTGACGGTCCTAGAAGACCTGGATGTATTTGAAGATGGCCTGCCGAGCAACAGCTCGACTTTGGAAAGGCGTCGTATCCAATACATCCCGTTTTAAGGAGCTGTAAAACCTTTCTAGAACGCTGTTATCTGGTGACTGCTCAGCAGGGGGTCTGGACTCGGTGGAGCAGGTAAAACAGGTAGAGTAGGGGCATCTCTGAGGACGCCTGCCCGAACTGCAAACAATTGGAAGCCCAACTAGCCGAAGTGCTTGCTGAGCTTCAGGACCTCAAGGCGCGTCTCGGTCCGAATAGCAGGACCTCAAATCGGCCACCAAGCCAGGACAAGCCTTGGAGTCCGAAGACTGAGCGCCAAAAGACTGGCCGATCTTCTGGCGCTCAACCCGATCACCCAGGCAAGACGCTGAAGATGGTCGATCATCCTGATGAGGTCGTGACGCCTGCTGTGATAGGGCACTGTGGTTGTGGTTAGACCTGGGACTCGGTCACCATCATTGATGAACTCGCGCGGCAGGTTCTGAATCTGCCAGAGATCCGTTTACATGCGGTGGAGTACCGCGCCCAGGTGAAGGTTTGTCCGACCTGTCATCACCGCGAGCAGGCTTCTTTTCCGGCTCAGGTTCCTGGTCAAGTGCAGTACGGGCCCTGCATGCACGGATTGGCGGTCTACCTGAATGCAGTACACTTTGTTTCGCTCAAACGCACAGCAAACATTCTGGAAGCGGTTCTGGCACCTTAATCGGCGAGGGGCCGACTGGGAAAAGTGACCGTCTGAAGTTCAGACGGTCACATCAACCGCGTTTTGCTCTGCTCAGTGGGCACGGTGCTGGTTCGATCTTCGGAGGTGGGCGGGAACGGTCGTGCAGGTGTGTTGCAAAAGGTTTGAACTGCGGGCCTGCAGGGCGAGGAAGTCCTGTGCTCGTCTCTGATTTTTGAAGCCCATCGGGCTCCGCTCGTGTGGTCGGGTCGGCCGATGGGCGTGTTCAATCAGGGTAGGGCAGCGAGCCGTTGAGATGACTTGGACGTGCTCCACAGCGTGGAGCACGGGTCATGCTCGAAGGGCTGCTCCGGAGCGTATCGGTGTGCATCACCTCTGGCACGTCGTCAGTGACCAAGAGCCGTTCATGACAGGGTTTCGTCGCCTGGGAAGCTCGCCGAGCGTGCAGGAGAAGGTCCAACACGGCGCCGGAGGCATCGACGGCTCGCCACACCCCGAGCTGTTGGCCCTTGATCTCGAGGCAGACCTCGTCCAGAAACCACCGGGAACAGGGGTGGGGTTCCCGGTGCCGCTACTCTTCGCTCAGGCGCGGTGCAACCTTGATGTTCCATGGGCGCCGCGTCTCGTGCCTCACCTGGATTCTGCGCTCTTGGCGCAGGTCCTGAACATCACGCTGGCTCAGAGAGAAAGGATGGTCGAGCCAGAGAGCGTCCTGGATGATGCCGGGCGGAAAACCGTGGCGATCGGGGTTGCGGTCTGTCACGCACGATCAGCCTATCGCGCTCAAGTTGCCAGAACCCTGTGAAGACGAATCCAAGACCCGCACAAATCATGGCCATAAAAATCTGGCCACCCTCAGACGCTGGGCCTTAAATCTCATGCGGCTCGAAGGTACCGCCGGGGGTCTCGCCAAGAATAGAAAGCGCGTCAGATGGGACGACGCCTACCGTTCTCGGCTCGTCGCCCTCTCTGCGACGACATAAGTTGCTCGTAGATACTGCAAGAGGTGAACAACTGACCTTGCCCAGCTAGAAAGTATCCTCTGTCTCCTGTTGCTGTGCCAACATGGGGACGGCCATCACTCCCAACACAATGGCGGAGGCGGCCGTCATGGCCATCGCCATTGTGTTGCCCGTAAATAACAACACCAAGGTCATAATGCTGAGTGCACTGGTGCTGCCCAGCAAGACGGGGAGAGCAGAAGTCATAGCTTCATTGTGAGACAAGGATCCGCCTGTCACATGATATTCTCATAGAATGGATCTTTGTCCTTTCTTTATCCGGTCTCTATGGTGTGGGGGTGAAGGCAGTGCAGAGTCCCACTGAGGGTTTCATGCTGCCGGGGACGCCGTTGGGCTTGAGAACGGCCAATCCATACGTCGTTCATCCAAATTGGGCTCTCAGACCTGTACCAGGACGAGCCGGCCCTTGTGCCTTACTTCAGATTCAGCGCCGACCACAGACTGCATAGACGGTCGGCGGCAAAGCTGACGCCTTCTTAGAGGCTCGTAGAAGTGAACACCTGCACGTTTTGCCGCACAAGGTTCACTGTTTGCCAAGGGATGGGTGAGGTAGGCACGTGCCACTTGACGACGCTGGCCCACGCCGCGCTGAATCTGTCCGAAAGCTAGATTCGTGCAGGGGGAAAGCCCGCTGGAATGGCAGGCCCCAAGCAAAGTCAGGCTCAGCCGTCTACGCAGTGACATCGGTCTAAGCAAGGGCCGGGATGAGTCAGCAGCTAGACCGGGCCAGAACGCGGTTGGGGCGCAGCACAGAGACTCTTTTAAGGATCGAGCAGGGTTGAATCGGATGTTGACTTTCAGACGAGTTTTTCCGCGCTCACTCTAAAAGATGTACACGGTCAGGCACACTTTCCCCTTAGATGATTGAGGGCCTCACGTAGGCTTTGTCCGTCTTCGCACAGAACGTAAGCGTAACGCTGATTACTTTAGGGATCATTCTAAGAAGCGAATGGTCTTTCCAACGCCGTCAGTCCGCTCCCCTTCTCCCTAAGCTCTAAAGTGTTCTCAGGTTTGCCGCTCACGCCATGAAGTCACTGCTCACAGGGCGCGATCGGCGCTCATGGAGAACATCTATGTTAAAAGGCTTTCAGAATTTCATTCTTCGGGGCAATGTTGTCGATCTGGCTGTCGGTGTGGTGATCGGTGCGGCCTTCAGCGGCATCGTCACGGCTTTTAGCGCCGCCTTCCTCAACCCACTGATCAAGCTGGCGACTGGCGGCGGCACCCGCGTTGGTGGAGCGTTCGTGGTCAACAACGTGACCTTCGACTACGGCACCTTCATTACCGCGATCATCAACTTCATCCTGATTGCCGCCGTGATCTACTTCTTGGTGGTCACGCCCATGAACCACCTCACCACCCGCTTCAAGCAGCAAGACAAACCCCCAGTGGCCGAACCCAGCAACGAAGAAAAACTGTTGGCCGAGATTCGCGACGCGTTGCGGGCCGGTGGGGGCCTTCAGCCGCCCACAGCCGCTCAGGGGGAAGCCCGACCCTAAAGACGTTGCGCCTCTTGCGGTGTACAGCCTTTGCCCTCCATTCGGTCTTTGGTGCTCAAGCGGCCGAAAATACGATGGCGCTCATTCAGTTCGCCGGGGTACTGGAACCCTCGCAACATCCAGGTAGGTTCGCTCGCTTATTGCTCCCTGATCCCATCCAAAAACGCCCCAATCTCCGCCACAATTTGTGTTTCAGCCTGAGCACGGGTCACGGTGGGAACGCCGTCGCCCTGTTGCGGGCCGTAGCGCCCAAAGAAGGCGTGGACAGCTCCACCAATGACGGTCAGGCGGGCAGAGGTGGGCAACCGTGTCAAACCATCCCGAACCTCGGCAGCGTCGGCCACCCCGTCATGCTCGGCGAGCAGCGACAGTACAGGCAAAGACGTTCCAGCCGAGTCGCGCAGGCTGACGTTGCCTGCCGGGTACGCGCCCATCAGGATCAGGCCCGCCAGTTGTGCCCGGTGGTCACGCGCATATTGAGCCGCCATCGCGCCTCCGAGCGAATGTCCAGCGAGAATGACGCGTTTACCTGTACCGAATTGCTTGATCAAGGCGTCCGCGCGGCCAATGCCAGTCACAGCCAAATCCAGCGGGAAGGCGGGGATCACAGTTCGCACGCCCCGTCCCGCCAACGCTGTCCCCAACCATTCGTAGGCCTGTGGGCGCACCAAGCCGCCGGAATAGAACACGAGCAGCGTGTCGTCTTGCCCGTTCACAGGCTGAATATCCAGAAACGTGCCGGGACTGGTTTGTAGCGTGGCGCGGGCCTGTGCGCCCTGTACAGCGGCGTCTTGGCCCACCACCAGCGGCGGGCGCACGGCTGCGCCAATGCCGAGGGCCAGCAGATAGCCTAGAAAGCCTGCCAGAAAAATGGCCAGCCACACCCTTGCACGCGGTGACAGTCGGGGGCGCTGGCCTTGAGCTTTGGCAGGCAGTTGCGTCATGGCTTTAGCCTGGAGCATGGGTTGCGGCAGTCACTGTCCGTTTTCCAGGCGACAACACCGCACCCACCACCAGCACTTGGACTTGCGGCCAGATCCGTGCCAAGCAGAGCGGGACAAATCCTTGCAGAACTCCAAAGAACCACTTCGGAAGCAGCGCCCCGCTTAAGATCAATGGCCAAAGCCGAGCTGAGCCCTGGTGCAAGGCACAGGTAACGGGCAAGGCTGCAAAGCATAGGAAGCCGCCGAGCAGCGTCCCCGCTCCAGAAATTCCCGCCAGCGGTGTAAGGTACGCTATGCGGCGATTCTTGTTCCCGGCCCTGATCGTGTTGGCCTCGACAGCGTGGGCGGGCAACCGTCTGGACATCACCCGCGTTGCTTTCTCGCCCTCCAGCCAGCACGTGTTGGCCGTCATGTCTGGAACATTGGACGGCAGTGGATTCGGTGCAGCGCAGGTGAACGTCCTGAACACGGCCACCGGAACGACCGCTTACACCGCCAAAAAAGCGGCCGAAACGAGGGCTCCGGTCGTGTTGGCGCAGTTGCTGACCTCCGCGCCTGGGGTTGATCTGTTCGCCCGATTGAGCCTGAATCCAGGCGTTACGTCTGTGCCGCGTTACCGCCGGATCTATCCCACGCCTTATCCTTCTTGGTCTGACGGCATCGGGGCGGGGCAAAGCCAAACTACGCCGGTCACCCTATGGACGGCGAATAGTGTTGCTCCGATCAAGCTCAGTGTGTTCCGCTTGCCGTCCACGTGTCCACCGGAGTACTTGAACTCTGGCGACTTCACGTCTGGCTTCCGCCTCAGTGTGCGGGGGCGCGTGGTGTATCAAGACGTTGCCTTGCCTGCTTCCCGCACTTGTGCCGCCCGGTACAGCCTGGAACGGGTGGATGTGCGGGGCAACCGCGTCCTGTTCACCTTGCGGGCCTACGGAATAGGCTTTGAAGGCCCAAATGCCGACCCGGTATTTGTGGCTGTCACCCTAAAGTGAGGCAGATTTGAATCAAAAGCCTCCTCAAACTGTCAAGGACTCAGCTTCATTCCATGCTCAGTTCACTCGTCGGATAGTTTCTAAGCTCGAATTTAGCCATTAACGGGGGAGCAGCATGCTGCTCCCCCGGTCAGACCTGAGCGAGGAGTCAACAGGCCTTGGCACACGGCTCAGCGGCTGTGCCGACTTCAGTTGACTGGCCGGGCGAACTGAAGCCGGCGACCGTCCCGGGTGACCAAGGTCAGCAGCGCGCCGGTGACCTCCAAACGCGTCACCTGCTGGAGGTCTTGCAGGAAGCGCTGTTCCTGCGCCTGAAGCTCAGGAGAGGGGCAGGCCCGCCGGGTGCTGGCCAGCGGCCCGACGGACAACGCCTGATCGTCGACGTTGTAGCGCCCCCGGAAGGTATTGCAGCCTCCTGAGCCACTGATTTGCCCATCGGCGGAGAAGGTCACCGTTAACGGCGTGTCGCCCTGAAAGCCGACCAGACGCCAGGTGGTCACCAGCCGCCGCCCTGCCTCACTGCCGTACACGTAGATCGCCTGCGCCTGGCCAGTTGTCAGGGTCAGCGTCTGGCCTTGACGCCGGTAGACCCGCGCGCCTTGGAGGACGTTCAAGTAGCGCTGTTCCAACGCCAGTTGCGGCTCCGGGCAAGCCCGCCGGGTCGTAGCGATGGGCCGCAGCTTGAGGGTCAGGGCCGTGAAGACCCCGGTGGTCTTGAAGGTATTGCAGCCGGCGAAGCCCGAGACTTGGGTGCCCTCAGCCGTACTGATGCCGGTGCCCAGCAGCCGCAGGGTCGGGGCATCTAGGCCACCAAAGCGTGTGCTGCCAGAGGCGTCGCGCAGTTCCCGCAAAGTCCAGGTACCGTCGGCGATCTGCCCGCTCTGGGCGAGGGCGGTGGAGGTGAGCAGGCCACTGAGGGCCAGCAGGAGAGGGAGTCGGGTTCGGTTCATGGGTCACCTCAGGGGGAGAGCAGGGCGTCTACCGACGCCCCTCATTGCAGATTTAGGGGCAGCCAATACTCGCATTGATGGTCTTTGGCAAAGTTCAGGCTTGTCTGCACGCCGGTAGGCGTAAAGACCTGCACGTTGCCCTGAGCAGTGGCAAAACGGTTCCAAGCCGAATCAGGCGTTCCCGTCTTGACGAAGGCCATCCACGCGCCGCTGAAGGCGTCCGAGAGTTGGCGCTGGGCGGACGTGAACAGGGCCGGATCGGAAAGACCGATCACTGGGGCCTGGAAGGCATAGGCCAGCGAACTGGAATGGTGCGAACCCAGTCCAGGCAGGTCGCTGGGCGACTTGAGCAGGGTAGCGGCCTGCGGATCGTTGAACTCGAAGGCATACACCGGGACATGCTTTGAGAGCGCCTGATTGACCCGCAGGGCGGTGCAGCTAAAGACGGCATCTGTAAACAGCGTGGCAAACGCCAGAGCAGGCGTGCCGTAGCGGCGGTAGGGATAGCGGGCGAGCGCCCGGCTGGTGTTCGCCACGCCGACCGTCAACCCCGCGCCGCCCCAATACAGCACCGGGCTGATGGGTTTGCCGCTGGGAGAGGCCACCGAGACGAACAGCCGCCCCTCGTCGTGGTTGGTTCCGTTCATGACGGGCACCCGGTTGAACCGCCCGCTCTCGAAGGCGTCGCGCAGTTGCAGGGGCAGCATGCCCGCCCCGTACACGGGTGACCAGACCAAGGCGCTGGCGGGCCGCAGGCCGGGCACTTTGGTGGACAGCAGCTTTTGAGGATCGATGGCCCGCAGGCAGGCCAGATCCGTGACTTGGCAGCCGAGGTTGGTGACGTAGCGGGAGTTGCGAGCTTCTGCCTGCGTCAGCGTGACCGCGTTGCCCGGACTGGTGCACAGGCCGCTCTGGATGATCACGCCCCGGAACAGCCCGGCGGACTCGGGTGAGGCCAGGTGGGCGCAACCGCTCATGCCGCCTGCCGACTCTCCGGCGATGGTCACCTTGGCCGGGTCGCCGCCGAAGGCCCCGATGTTGGCCTGCACCCAGCGCAGGGCCGCCTGTTGATCCTGGAGTCCGTAGTTGCCGGACTGGCCGCCCGCTTCGGCACTCAGGGCGGGAAGCGACAGCCATCCCAACGCGCCCAACCGGTAATTGAGGGTCACGACCACCACGCCATACTTCCGGGCCAGTGCAGCGCCGTCGTAGCCAGCACTGGAGCCGGCCGTGTAAGCCCCGCCGTGAATCCAGACCATGACGGGCAGAGCACTCTGCCGTGTGGCGTCCTTGGGGGTATAGACGTTCAAGGTCAGGCAGTCTTCCTGACCCTTGACGGTGCCCGGCGTTTCTCCCGGGAGGGCGAAGAGCGCCAGCACGGTTTGGAGGCAGTCCGCACCGAACTGCGTGGCCTGCCGTGGAGTCGTCCAGGAGGGGGCAGGCTGGGGCGATTTCCAGCGCAGAGGGCCAACGGGTGCGGCCGCGTAAGGCAGGCCCAGGAAGCGGCGGGTGTCTGTCTGCTGGCCGACGACGGGGCCTTGGCTGATCTGGATGGAGACGGGGGTCTGGGCGTGCGCCAGGGGAGCCAAAAGCGCGGTGAGGAGAACGGCAGAGCAGACTTGAAGTGGGTTCATGGAACCTCCGCCGTTCCAGTATGACGCACGTGACCTAACCAGACGGCAAAGATTCAGCCAAGAGCTAGAGTTGGGCTGACGTGCAGGGGAGCCTGTTGGGTAAGTGTGAGAAGAGGAGAAGGCCACCCTGATGAGAGGCGGCCTTCGTTAGTTGAAAAATTTAAACGTCTTCGTTGGTGACACTTTGAACTGTGCAGTTGCTATATACATCGACATTGCCTTGCCCAGCGGTAATAAATCGGCTGGTAAAACCATAAGTGGCGCTCCCCGTATTGACATTGAGAGCAGCGTAGAAGCTCCCAGACTTATTTGTGGCGGTCACGAGCTTGACGCGGTCACGAACGGGAGTGACAACAATAGCTTGAGGCAGGAAGCCCCCGGTTGCTGGGTTCGCGTCAAAGGTGAGTCGGAAGCTGTTCCCGCCCAATGAAGCCAATTGGCTTCCAGAAACAGTTGAGTTGTAGTTGCCGTCATAGGTGTTGTTGGTATTCCCACGAAGTCCTACGTCCACCGACTGCACGCCCCCGCTGACACTAAAGTAGACTGAAACCTGCGTACTCCCCACCGCATTATCGACATTGTCGCAGCCGATGAATGGCCCAGTGGTTCCTAAGCGGTATTCAGTGCGGAGTTGAGACACGCGTCCATCGCCACTCCCATCAGGTGCGACCCCAACTCCGCAACTTGCCAACGCTGCGCTCAGTCCGACCAGGCCCAGCAACAATTTCTTCATACCATTACTGTTGCATGAGCGGGCCTAATCCGGCAAGGGATGGCTCTTCCGCAGCGTCGCTACCGCTGGTCTACTCGGTTGTGTTGCCTTAATTCGGGGTTGGGTCTGCGAGGGCAGGGGTGGCCATGTCTGGAACGCTTGTTTCTCATTTTTTCTTCTGGTCAAGGCGGAAACGCTCGTTCGGGGAGGCTGGAGAAGGTTGGCCTTTGTTGGCCTCTGGCAGCAACTTCCCAGAACTGCACGTCTCCTCGTCTTCCAGCCTGACAAATCAGGGCGGGGATGGCGAGCCTTGGTCTCTACTTCACGCCGTCCAGTTTTTAGGGGGCACTCCACTTCAGGGCGGCCCCTTTGGGCCGCACCAGACCTTTCGGCTGATTGTGGTTACGCCAGATCCGGTGGCGTTGCCGGAAGAGCGCACGGAATACCTGATTTCTCATCTGCGGACGGATGACCAGGACACGATGGTGTGGCACGCCAAGACGCCGCCAGCGACGCTGTTGGAGATTGCTTTGCTCTATGCCCGGCGGCCTCGAATTGAACAGGCCTACCGCGAGGTCAAGCAGCATTTAGGCTGGACACACTGTCAGGCCCGCTCAGACTTAGCCCTCCGACGCCACTGGAACCTCGTCTGCGTCGCGTTCTGTTTCTTGTATTGGGAGGCGGCACAGCCGACGGATGACCATCCCACGACAAAGCCACACGACGATCACCCACCCTCAGCGGCGGCTGAACAGCCGCCGACCTGGAGCGCCACTCTTCGCCGCGTCCGCTGTTATTTGGAACCTTTTGTCTGGATGTGGAGAGCGTGGCGTGCCTTCACGACGGCTGAGCCACCCAAGACGCTGCTCGCGTTGCTCAGGCAAGTTGGGCAGGGACAGCCCCTGTCTCTCTATGTCACGTGAATGCCGTCCACAAGGGCATTCTTCTCAAGAGTCAACGGAGTACCAATAAGTTGCCAGAACCGGCACCGCCACGAGCGCTGGAGCCGTTCATGATCTGACACTGTTCCGTCAGTCGGGCAGGCGGTCTCCTCACGAGACGGCCCTGATCGGGGATGCCGGATATCAGGGCCTGTGGAGAAACCACAGGCCTGCCATCACGATCCATCAGGCGACGCGAGCGTCGCCCCTCTCCGCCGAATAGCGTCAGGAAAATCGCGTGCTCGCCCGTACCCGGCAGGGCACCCGGCATGTCATCCGCTGCATGAAGGTTTTTCGCGTGCTGAAGGGGACATACCACCATCGGCGTCGTCGGTTCGCCCTTCGCGTTCAACTCATTGCGGCGCTCTGCAACCTGACCCGGTCATGTCAGTCATGACTTTCGTAAGAGGTCTAGTGAGTACGCTTCCGTTCATTGATGACGCGCTGGCAGGCGTGGCTCAACTATGCGTCAAAGGGAATGAAAGATAGATCTCCTATCCAGTTAGCATCAATCTTCCACTCTTTAAGTACTTGGCCCAATAATAGTTTTTTCGATCGTGTGAGCTTAAAGTACTGATTAAATAATCGTGCGGTTTTTTGTCAGGCGTTAATTGATTTTAGGATTTAATGGGAACTGTAATTATATACAAACTAGCTAAGATTCAGAATCAGGAACGATTACCAGGAAACGGTCAACTTCATCTGTAAGTTATATGGAATGAGTATCTCATTACTCTGGACGAAGTCGCCGTCCTCCTGAGTCGGCTGGCCTTACCGATTGGTCGCTGTTTTCGTCTTACCCTCGCTCATTCAAGGAGCTGTCATGAGAAGTTATTCCTTACTGGTGCTGCTGACTGGAGCATTACTCAGCAGTGTTGCCCTGGCCCAAGTTGCCATTCCTCTGACCCTGACCCTCGCCCAAGCACTGGTGCGTACGGTAATGGTGGATGGCAAAGCCACCGAGCAACTTGTTGCCAATCCCAAAGGCGTGGGTCCCGGTGACGTTCTAAGCCAGTTCATCACTGCCCGCAATACGAGTGGCAAAGCGCTGACCAATGTCATGGTGCGTCTGCCTGTGCCTAAAGGCACGACATACCTGAAGCCCGAAACTGCTATGAACATGGCAGAAACGGCCAAGGCTGAGTATTCCATCGACGGCGGCAAAACCTATGCCGCAGCGCCCCTCAAAAAGACCATCACAGTGATGGAGAACGGCAAAAGCCTGAAGAAAGAGGTGGAAGTCAAGCCTGCCGAGTACACCAACGTCCTCTGGATCTTGCCCCGTATCGAATCAGGCAAAGAACAGAAAGTTGGTTTTCGTATTCAGGTCAATTGACCCCATCAGGACCAAGAACTACCTTCCTTGGCCTGCCTCTCCCCAGTTCCTAAAGACCCCAGTCAGAGAAACGTCAGTACCAATCAGAAACGCTGTAATTAAGGTGAGTACCCGATGTGGCCAGGGTAAATCTTATAAAAGTCTAACTTTAAACCTTTCTCCTCCACATTTTGACCACTTGACGCCACATCACTTGCAGATTCCCGCCGCCCTCTCAAGGAGCACCGCATGAACATGAATTCCCGTTTGATCGCACTCATGGCCGCACTTGCCGCCGGTTCCGCTGCTGCCGCTACTGCTGGCACTACCGCTGGCACCACCATCCAGAACGTTGCGCAGGCCACCTTCGACAATCCCGACGTCCCCGGCACCCCAGCGACCCCAATAACCTCAAACTTCGTCTACAGCACGGTCAATGCGATTGCTGCCTTCGACATCGTGTACACCGACGGCAGCCTAGACGGCAATACGGCCACGACCCCCGCCACGAGCTACGACAAGGCCAATGTCCTCCCCGGCAGCACAGTGACCACACCGTATACAGTGGTGAACAACGGCAACATCGACAACTTCGTGGTGAACTTGGCCGCTGATTCCACAGGCACAGCCAACGCACCTGCCAGCGTCGTCTACTACTTGGCCAGCGACACGAGCTTCACGACGCCAATCACCTTGGTCACGATTCCCAACGGTGGTCAGGTGGACATCGTGCAGCGCCTCACCGTCCCGATGTCTGCTGTCGCAGGAACCACCTATTCAACCAGCCCTCACGGCACCTCGGCAGCGGGCACCATTAGCACTACACTTCCCGACACTACCGTCGTTACAACGCCTTACGTCGCTAAAGACGAAAGGGATAACATCAACCCACCCGCTGTAGCCCCTGTCAACAGCGACTTGCAATTTACCCGCGCCACAATCTACGCCCCGATCATTACTCCCCCCGCAGCGCCCATCACTCCCCTTTCGCCTGTGCTGATACCGCCGACCACGCCTGGTACCCCACCCGCGGATCCGAACAACCCCCCCAGCGCGCCAGGAACACCCACGGTCCCCAGCGACCCCACGACACCTGGCTACCAGGATCCAAACCCCCCTACAGGCACCACGCCCACTCCTGGGGGCACCACGCCGATCACCTCAATTGCGATATCGGGGAACGACCAGTTCGCTTACCCACCCGCGGGTGTCACACAGGTCACGTTCAACAACAACGTACGCAATGGTGGTGCAGTCACCGACGTCATTCAGATTTTCCCCACCGATCCAGCCACCGGCCTGCCCATCGGCGGAACCCCGACCAGCGCTGGCGTGTACACAGTTTCGGCTGTCGGGACCGTGGGTACCTCTGGGTACGTTCCTGGCTACACGGTGCAGTTCCTGAGCAGCACCGGCGCACCCCTGACCATGACCACCGCACCGGGGGGGAGCGTGGCCTACCCGAGCGTGAGCGTGATCTCAGGAAGCGACGTGCAGTACCGCACGGTCGTGACTTACCCGGACCAAGCGTTGGTTGCCAATGCTGATCCAGTCAGTATTCCCGTGCCTGTCGGCCTCAGCTCCACCAACAAGGGGACCGCGCCCACGAAGGCCGACACCTTCTCGACGGATACCATCTTGCCTCCTGGCCTGCTGTTCGGCGACTCGGCAACCCCTCACCCTGATCCTTCGTTGATTGGCCCTGGAAATACCGCGCAGGTCGTTGTCCCCGGTACGACTGCTGTTCCCGGTGTCCCGGCCAGTGGCGCACCAACAACAAACCCAGCGAGTGATCCGACCGCCATCTTCCCGATGGACATCAAGAACACCGGTCAGTACAACGACACGTACACCCTGACCAAGAGCACCGTAAAAATCTTCCTGAACGACGGCAGTTCCGTCGATGTGCCGGTCCGTTATGTCTACGCCAGCGGCGCCGCCGTATCGACTGACACGGCAGGCAACTTCATCACAAACGTCGTGGGAGCCAACACCACACTTACCGTGTACGCCGTCGTTGACGTTCCTAACAATGCCAAGGCCACCACGGGTACCATTGGCTTGAATCCCAACCCTGTCCTGAACCAACCTATCGTGAGCAACTTCAGCAACTCCAGTTACACCGACACCAACGATCAGCTCAAGATAGGCAGCACTGGCACCATCACCATGGTCAAGACGCAGGCTGTCAACAGTGGTGCTTACAGCACTGCCAACGCCACTCCTTTGCCCGGCGATACCCTGAAGTACAGGATCGTGGCCACCAACAGTTACAACGCCTCGATCTTCAACTTCAAACTGGTCGACAGCAGCGCGAACACGGCCTTCACGTACACCAACTTCGTTACAGCCAGCGTGACGCTCACTGGATTCGGTGGTCAGACGCCTGCTCTGGCCAGCATGACCCCTTACTACAGCACCAACAGCGGGGCAAGCTTTAGCAGCGCGGTTCCTACTGCTGCGGCTGTCGCTGCAGGTGGCCTCACGGTTGCCATCGACACCGACAACAGTGGCACCATCACGGTAGCGGATGTTCTCCCCGGCAGCGCGACCATCACGCTCGACATCACCACCACCGTCAAGTAAGCCGTTTTTCCCTGGTGCGTCCTGTGGAAGTGGGGCGCATCAGTTCTTAACCCGTGGGCAGCGTGTATGTAGCCCCTGCTCCGGGTTCACCGCGCTGTCAGGGAGAGGTCAGCACCGCTCCAGCGCAGTCGAAGACGTGCAGCGACTTCTGCTGATCTCACAGCAATTTTGGGGTACCACAAAATTTTAGACCTTCTTTGAATTCCCAATTTCACCGTCCACAAGCTTCTTTGCCCCTTTTCACCGAGGAGAACATAACGATCGTGAGCTACTTGCCCTCTCCACCTCTCCAACTGATGTCTGCTCTGCTGGCGCTTAGTGCGTGTGCAGGCAACCAGTGGGCCAACGCTGCCGGGACGCCCGCCGGAACCAAGATCACCAACATTGCTACGGCCTTGTATGAGCCGCTGGTGCCAGGCGGTCCCACGACGGCCCAGAGCAATCTGGTCACAGCCACCGTGCAGGCCCTGTGCGCAGTGAGCATTGCGCCCAATGGCTCGGTACTTGCACCCGGGCAAAGCACCACACTGCTGCCCGGGGAGACCGCGGCCCTGAAGTACACCCTCGTCAATGCAGGAAACGCAGCGGCAACCTTGGGTGTGGTCGCCCAAGTCGAAACCGCCAGCGCTTTTACGCCTGTGCTGGCTGTACACCACGATCTCAATAACAACGGCGTTCTAAACGCCAATGAGCCCACGATCAGCAGCGTGGATCTGCCTGCCGATGGGAGCGCCAATCTGCTGGTTGTGGTCAGCACGGCCGAAAGCGCACGCGGGGAGGCCTTCGTCAACCTGATCGGCTCTTGTAACGGCGTTGCCGATGCCGACAACGTGAGCCGCATTACGGTGGGACCGCCACCCGAACTGGCCGTGGAGAAGAGCTTCTCTCCTGCATTGGTCCGCCCCGGGACCGAAACCACAGTGACAGTGAATACGGTGAACGGCGGTCAAGGTGAGAGCCGCGAAGTTGTCTTGACCGATCTTCTGACGGATCAACTGGCACTGGGCCTAAGTTTTGTGGCAGGCAGCGCCAGGGTCGGCAACAATGTGGCCGATACCGTGCTGGAATACAGCGCAGACAGCACCACTTGGCAGGCCACCGAACCCGCCCAAGTGCGCGGCGTGCGGATTCGGGTACCAACACTTCAGGCAGGCGCTCGTCTGAGCCTCAGCTTCCGGATGCTGGCCGGGCCGACCGCCGAAAACCGCATGATTCCCAACGTGGCGACCGCGACCACTGGGGGCAAGCAGGCCAGCGGCACCGCCACCGCCGACGTGCGTTACCTGCCCGCTGTCATCATCGGGCCAGAAAGCAACCCAGAAGCGCCCGAAGGTACGCCTGCCGACAGCCAAAGCAGGCCTCTCGCCGTGGTAGGGCAAGTGGTCTGCTTTGACCATACCGTTAAGAACACGGGCGATGTGCGCGACAACTTTACCGTCACCGTGACTTACCCGCAGGGCGCAGCCAAAGCTGAATTCCTGAATGCCAGTGGCGGCCCATTGGTGCAGCCCCTGCTGCTCGATCCGGGCCAGACCGCCTTTGTGCGGGTGTGCTACACCCCCGCGCAGGCCGGGCCGCTCGAAGCCCTGTTGACCGTGAAGGGTGACCGGAGCACCAGCAATCAGACCCGCGACCTGATCGCCAGCGTAGAAGGCGGCCTGCCCGAATTGGTCAAATCCAGTTCGGTGGCTGTCAACGTCACGGTGGCGACTGGGGACAACATGACCTACACCCTGTCAGTGCGCAATCCCTACACCCGCCCGTTGACCAACGTGGTGATCAGTGATCCGGTTCCGGCACATACCGATTTTGTGAAAGCTTCTGACGGCGGCGTGGTGGCAGGTGCAGCAGGCACACAGGCCGTGACCTGGACACTGGGTACACTACAGCCCGGCGAAACCCGCACCCTGACAATGGAGACGCTGGTCTCTACCCGCGCCATTGACGGCGAGGAACTGAAGAACATCTTCAATCTGGTGAGCAGCGAGTTACCCGCGCCGGTTGCCAGCAATGAGGTCAAAACGCCCGTGTGGAGCGCGCGCCTGATCATCACCAAAGAAGTGAACGCCAAAGTCGCGACTTACGGTGACCGCCTGACCTACACGCTGCGGATTCGTAACCTGTCGCCCACCACCGATATTGTGAACGCCATCATCAGCGATAAGCTTCCCGTGGGTCTGGAGTACATCACAGGCACCACCACGCTGGCCGGAGCTACCTACGGTGACCCAACGGCAGAGAGCAGCCTGAAATGGCCTGTGGCTGTCATTCCGGCCAACAGCGAAATCGTGCTGACCTACGCCACCCGCGTGACTCCGCAGGCGACCGGAAACCTGATCAATACCGTAGAAGTAATCGGCAACGGTGCAGGTGGCCCCAACCGGGCCATTGCCAGCAACACTGCCGAAGCCAGCACCCGCCTCGACCCTCTGAAGTTTGCGCCGCTGGGCGACGTTCTGGGGATGGTGTATATCGACCGCAACCGCAACGGTCTGTATGAGGAAGGCTTCGATACGCCGGTAGACCGTGCCCGCATCATCATGGCTGGAGGCCGCCTGGCGCTGACCGACAAAAATGGCCGCTATCATTTCGCCAACGTGCAGTACGGCACCCAAGCCTTCCGTCTCGATCCCAACACCACGCCTTACCCACCCCTTAAAGTGGCTGCCGACAGCGACCTGAGCGGTACCCAGACCGTGCATGTGCGCGGCCTGACCAGCGTGGATTTCCCGCTAGCCCCGCTGAGCGGCGACATCAACGTGGTCCGCCGGACGGTCCTGATCGCAGGCGCTGTGCGGGTCGAAAAACAGGTGATGTCAGTCACGGGCGGCTACATCGTGAACCTCAAAATCACCTCGCCCAACGCTCTGCCCAACTTCGTGCTGACCGATCCCCTGCCCGTAGGCGCGACCTTGAAAGAAGGGCGCAATAGCCTCACGGCTAACTTGAATGCAGGTGAAACAAACCTCACCTACCGCTTCGAAGGACCAGGGGAAGCCCGCGCGGCCACCACCGATCCTCTCGTGAGCTGGAGGTACTGAAGTGAACTTCAAAGTAAGATCATCTCTGGCTGCCCTGACCGCCTTGACTGCCCTTCTGGCAGCAGGTTCGGTGGCGCAGGCCCAGGAAATCGGTACCAGCCTTCCCTTGACCAGCATCGGCGACAACCTGATGTGGACGGTGGGCGATCAAAGCCTGAACCTGAGCGTGCCGATCACAGGCCGCATTAAACTCGATCTCTACAGCCCCCGCGTAGATCAGAGCGACTACCGCAGCGACGCCTACTACGGTGACGAGCAATACGACGCCAACCGTTCGTCCGTGGCGACCACCTTTACGCTGACTGACGCAAGCGGCACCGTGGTGCTGCAGCGCACCTTC
This sequence comes from Deinococcus sp. QL22, assembly GCF_023370075.1. Lineage (NCBI taxonomy): Bacteria > Thermotogati > Deinococcota > Deinococci > Deinococcales > Deinococcaceae > Deinococcus > Deinococcus sp. QL22. Next base: position 163,281 of record NZ_CP097155.1, on the reverse strand, counting down.
ACGCCTGGGACTCATGCCTGGGAAACCCTGCTGGAACAAGATCTCACGGCCGGCCAGTACCGCCTGAACGTGGACACCAAGGGCAACGGCAAGAACACTTTTGCCGTGCGCCTGACGGGTGTCAGCGCCGACGTGACCGCCGAGCGCCTGACCGTCAACGTTCGTTCTCAGAATTGGGTGCCCGTCATCAATGTGACCACCGACGGCACCGTCCCCTACGTTGTTCGGATATACGACGGCGATGGCCAGAGCGAACTGGAAGCCCAGTTGCGCGACGAACAGGGCAAGCTTACGCCCCTGAGGGTCAGCGGAGATCTGGAGTGGACAGATCTGGCGTTGCCGGGAGCCGCCGGACGTTACGTGATTGAACTGCGCCAGCCCAGCACCGCTCAGCAGTACTCCAACACCGCTGGGTTTAGCCTGCTGCGTGCGGGGACGGCCACCCCGATCACGCTGACGCGCGTGGACCAGACCGGACAACTGCGCGTGACGGCTGAACTGATTTTGCCCGGCAGCACGGCAGCCACCAGCGCCGACTTCACTCTGAACGGCAAGGCCGAACGGGTAGACGGCAGCCTGACCCGCCGCGTTCCTGTAGGTGACTACGCGCTGAGCGCCGCAAACGTCCCTGGAGCCTCAGTGACGTTGGATCAGAGCAAGTTGAGCGTGCCCAAAGGCGGCATCGCTGAAGGGCGGATTCAGATTCGCCCCGAAGTAGCCCTGAGCATGCAAGCTGACAAAACTGAACTCTGCATCGGTGACCGCGTGACTGTTACGGCCCGGGCCACCACTGCTTTCGTAGGCGACCTGCCCATGAACCTGACGCTGGATATGCCTGGACTCGATGTCAGCAGCGTGAACACACTGGACGGTACCCTGAACGCAGGGCGTCCCGGTGAACTGACGGTGACTGGCACCGCCACCGTGGCTGGCCCCCTGACCGTCAGCGCCCGCCTGAATCCTTGGGAACAAGGCCAGACGGTCAACCTGAATGTGTTGCCCAGCGCCACCAGTCTGCAACTGAGCCGTACACCGCTGGCCGCTGCCCGCGTTGGCGACGAAGTGACCGTCGGCTTGACGGTGAAGAACACTGCCGCCCAGAGCGTGCCCTTTGCCCTGACCGATACCCCCGGCGCAGGCCTGGTGGCCCTCGGTCCCACCGCTTTTGAAGGCACGCTGGCCGCTGGCGAAAGCCGCACGCTGACCTACCGTGCGCGCGTTGAGGCAGCCGGCGAAGCCACGCTGAACGCCCAACTGAACAGTCCCTCCTGCCCTGCGCCTCAACTGGTGAGCGGCCTGCTGACGGCCGCGCCAGTTCCCCTCCCCGAACCCGTCGTGGTGGTGCCCGAAATTGTGGCGCCCGAAGTGCGCCCCGCTCCGACCCAACTCCGTGAAAGCATACTCAGCCTGCCTTACGACGCTCCTGCGGGCTCCACTGAACTGGTGATCTCACATCTGCCTCCTGTGGGCGCAAGCGTGACTCCAGGCAGCAGCCGCCTGAATGATCAGCCGATGGCCGACCCTGTGGTGGGGCCGAGCGGCACACTGTACTGGGTCATCCCGGTCACAGGTGCCAAAGCGCAGCACGGTACCGTGAGTTATGAGTTGACACATAGTGACGTACTGGACGTTCTGGCCGCACCTTCCCTGCTCAGCCGCCTGACGGGGAGCCGCAGCGAACTGCTGGGGGGCACCTTCAACGCCGCCGACCTGAACGCCGCCCGTTTGCTGGCCGCTCCAGCAGCCGCTGCAAGCGCCGAAAACGCCGGAATGATCAAATTGCCGCTCGCAGGCAGCCTGGTTCGCACCCGTGACCGCATCAGCGTGGTTGTGGAAGCGCCGCTGGGCGACCTGCCCGCCCTGACGATCAACGGTCAGCCTGTGGATTCCTCAAGCATTGGCACCAACACTCAGGACGGCGTGCGCGGTGTGCAGCGCCTGACCTACGTGGGCGTGCCTCTGAAGCCCGGTCCCAACGTATTGAGCGTGGGCGCAGACAGCGTCTCCGTACAACTGGTGGGCGGCACCGCCCAAATTCAAGTGCTGGCGACCCAGATGCTGGCTGACGGCAGTACACCGCTACGGGTCAAGTTCCGGGCCCTGGACGCCTTCGGCAACCTCGCTTCCCTGAGTGACGTGACGGTGCGGACCAGCCTGGAACCCCGCACCCCCGATGCCAACCCCTCGGAGAGCGGCTATCAGGTGCGCCTTACGGACGGCGAAGGCCTGCTGGAGCTGCAACCGCAGTCTTCCCCCACCACCCTGAAACTGGATGTGCTGAGCGGCGACCAAGTCCAGCGCCAGAGCTTTGAAGTGCGCCCCGACGCCAGCCGCGTGGGTGTGGGCCTGATCAGCGCGACGCTGGGCCTGGACGGCAGCCTGAGCCTGCAAGACGACCTGACGTGGCAAGCCAAGGGCTATTACGAGGGCCCGCTGGCTGGAGGCAAACTGTATGCTGCCGCCGACAAGGACGGCTTGCCTACCAATGAGAACACCCTGATCCGCTCCCCGGTGGCTGGAGACGCCAGCACCGAGAGCGTGCCGCTGCAAGGCATTGATCCTGTAGCGCTGGAATACGATCACCCGACCTTCCGCGCGCAGTACCGCACCAGCGCGCTGCCAATTGACGTGCTGGCCGTGGGCGAGCAGTTCACGGCCCTCAGTGCCTACACCAAGACCAACCCGTCGGTGGCCGCCTTTGCCGCATTGGTGCCGCGTGACCGCATTACCGATACGCCTCTGACGCCCGAGGGCACGCGCATCTTGCGTCTGCCCAACAGCGACCTTGCCGAGGGCAGTGAGACGCTGGTGCTGGTGACGTTGGAACGGACGCTGCAAGCCGATGGCACCCGGAAAGAACTCAAGCGCGTGACCCTGATCCGCAACGTGGACTACGTACTGGACGTGCGAACTGGCATCGTGACGCTGGCCCGCGCACTGGAAGCCGTGGATAACGACCTGAACACCCTGCGTGTCCTTGCCAGCTACCGCTTGCTGAACGCCGAGGATGGTCGCCGCGTGGCCTTTGGAGCGCAGGTCAAGCAGACGGGAGAACACTACTCGGTGGGAGCTGCCGCTGTGAGCCTGGACGACCGCGTGACCTATGGCGTGCGTGCCCAGTACGACAACGGCACCCTGAACGCCGGTGCGCTCCTGGCCTACTCGGGTGGCATACAGGCCAGCGCTGACCTGAGCACCAAACTGGGCGACGACAACCTGAGTGCCCGCGTGCGCTACCAGGCCGAAGGCTATGCAGGCCTGAACGGGTTCGGCGTGGGCCTGAATGCGGCTGCCAGCTACAACGCGCGCCTCGGTGCGAATCTGAACGCCATTGCCGACGGCGAATATCACCGCACCCCCACGACTGAAGGCGGCAGTGTAGGTGCACGCGCAGAATTCCGGGTGGCTCCCTTTACAGTGGGCGGCGGCTTTAAGTACGCCTACGGCGACGTGTACGGCCTCGGTGCAGTGGGCAGCATCGGCTACCACCGTGCTCCGCTGGATGTCGACGTGGTGCATGTGCAGCCCCTCAGCGGCAATCTGGACGCCACCACCAACATCACGGCCAAGTACCGCTTTAACGACAAGGTCACCCTGGGCCTCAGCGACGCGATTACCTGGGGAGTGGGCAGCACCACCAACATTACGCAGTCGGCGACCCTGACCCTTGATTCCCGACTGGGCAACGTGAACTACGCGCTGGGCTACGAACTGCCCACCGCCAGCGGCGCAGGCAACCGCGCCCGCTTCGGCGTCAGCACCGCCCTGACCCTCAGTGAGCGCGTGAACGTGGGTCTGCGCGGCAGCGCCCTGTACGACCTCGGCAAGAATGAGGTCCAACTGGGGGCAGGCGCGGACGTGAACTACCGCAGCGACAGTGTCAGCGCCACTACCGGCACTGACCTGACCTACAGTGGCGGCAAATTCGGCGTGGTCGTGCGCGGCGGCGTGACCGGCACCATCACTCCCCACCTGACCCTCACCGCCGACGCGCTGGCCGAATGGGTTGGCGACAAGACTGGACTCCGGGCCAGCCTGGGCTACGCTTACCGCAACCGTACCTTCAGCAGCCTCGGCTACGCCCGCTACCTGCAGGGCAGTCTGGGCGGCACGCAGCCTGAACTCAGCACTGGCCTGAGCGCCGAATACCGCCAGCCCACCTGGACTGCCCGTGCAGGCGTAGAGACCCGCACCCTCCTCAACGACGCTGCCAGCTTTACTTTGCAGGCGCAGATCGGCGGCACCGCTTACCTCACCGACCGCTTTGGCGTTGGCGCATGGGGCCGCATGCTGACTCAGCCTTCCAGCAATAGCACTGCTTACGGCTACGGTTTGGAAGCCAGCGTGCGCCCCCTTCAGGGCACGTGGCTGACTGCCGGCTACAACTTGCGCGGGTTCGAAGGCTTGCCCAGCGCCACCTATACCCGGCCCGGCCTCTACCTGCGCCTGGATCTCACGCTTGACGAAACTATTGGGGAACAAAAGTGAACAGATCTCGACTTTTCTGGGCTCGCCTGGTCGCCCTTCTGGCGTTCCTGTTCGCGGTAGCAGCCCAGGCACAGGGCAGCACCTATGTCTGCGACGCCCGCTTCTATCAGATCAGGCAACCTACCGGCAGCACCGGTTCGAACCTCTACCTGCTTGACCGCCGAAACCTTGCGGGCGGGGGGGTAGCGCAGTGGCCGTCGGTATCCAATCTGCCGCTCAACGCTCTGGCGTATAACAAGGCCGACGGCTACTTTTATGCGGTCAACGTCAACCCCATCACCACAGGTGGAGCACCATACCGTCTGTATCGCCTTGGCACCACGGGCGCGGTTGAGTTGGTCCCCCTCGCAAATATCCCGTCAGCCAGTACGGTTGCTGCGGGCACAGTTGATGCCGACGGTAAGATGTATATCAAACTCCTGCAGGCAGACAGCACGATCTACACCGTGCAACTGCCTACCAGTGCAGGCGGTGCTGTTGGTGGGACAGGCGCCATTACACTGACGGGTGCCTCTGTGCCTGTTGCCTTGGCCGATATGGCTTTCGATCCGGTCACCAATCAGTTGTATGGCGTGTATACCGCCAACACTCCCGGGTCGGACGGCGCCTCCGTGGCTGGTGTGGTGTACAGGATTGACCCCAATACGGGCGCTGTGACTCGAAACGGTACGGCGCTAACCGTCAGCGGCACCAACGCGATCGGTACAGCCTTCTTCGACATCAGTGGCACGTTGTACGCCTATCAGAACGGCGGAACGTTCGGTACCATCAACCTGAGCACAGGGGCGTTCACGCGTATTACCGCGGCGAGCGCTGCTACCCAGTCTGACGGCGCCTCCTGCGTATTCCCAGATGAACGCATCAGCGGCAGTAAAGTTGCTGGTGCCGTGCAGGCCATCAGTCCCATGGTCTTCGATGTGCCCTACACCGTGACCGTCACCAACACGGGCGCTATCCCCGACCGCAACGTGCAAATTACAGAAGACCTCACACGCACATTCAGTACTGGAACGCCCACCCTGACCATTACCGCAGCGCCGGCTATCACGAGCGGCACAGCCACGGCCAACACTGGTTTCAACGGGACCTCGGACACCCGTCTGCTCAGTGGCATCAACACGCTCGCTCCGGGGGCAAGCGTGACGGTGCAGTTCACAGTGCGCGTTACCTACCCGAATACAGGCAGTGTGCCTGGGGCTGGTTCGCCCGTAAACAACACGGTGTACGCTACCAGTACAAGCACCGGTCCTAATACTGGCTACACCTTCCCAGGAGGCACGCCCCTTCCTCCGGTAGATCTGCTCGCCACCTACACCACCCCTCCAGCACCCGCGACCGTTCGCGGTGAAGTGGATCTGAACATCACCAAGAGTGGACCGAACACCGCCGTGGCAGGCACAGGCATCAGTTACGTGCTGACCCTTACCAACACCGGCCCCAGCGCTGCAAACGGCGCCACCTTCAGTGACAATGTGACCAGCGCTCTGACCGGCGTCACCGCCGTGTGTCAGAACGCCACGGGCAGTGCCAGCGGTTGTAACGCGACTGTCGGAGCTGGAAACGTCGTCACAGGGAGCGTTGCTGCCCTGCCATCTGGCGGAACGGTAGAGGTGGAGATCAGAGGCACTATTCCTGCCAATGCCACGGGTAGCCTGAACAATCAGGCGACCATCACTGCCCCAGGCGGCACCACTGAAACCAATATCAGCAACAATACCAGCAACACGGTGACTACCACCCTGACTCGCACCGCCGACCTCGCGGTCGATAAGAGTGCGCCCGCCGCTGTGGGCGCAGGCGGCGCCCTGACCTATACGGTCCGCGTCTGGAACAACGGTCCAAGCACCGCCAGTGCCGTGTCTGTGAATGACGTTCTGCCCGCTGGCTTCACTGTCACGGGTGTCAGCTGCACCGTTACAGGCACGGCTACCTGTGACACCCAGAGCTTTACCACCAGCAGTGCCACGATTGCTACGGGTACGCTCTCAGGCGATACCCTTCCCACCAATGCAGTTCCTGACGGCAACTTCCTCACTTACCTCATCACAGGCACAGCCCCCAATAGCAGCGGAATTTTGGATAACACTGCCAGCATCACGGTTCCGAGCGGTGTCACAGACAGCGTGAGCAGCAACAACACCAGCGGCCAGGTACAAACCCGGGTAGTTAATGCTGTGAACGATCCCGGCGTCACGCTGGCCGTTGGCGCGGGTGGCGTTGTTTCCGTGCTGACCAACGATACGAACGGGGCCGTAGCCGCCACGACGAGCAACAGCCTGGCGACCGTGAGCAACGCGGGCGGCCTGACTGGCCTGAGTGTCAACGCCAGCGGCCAACTGGTCGTCCCTACCGGCACGCCTGCAGGCACGTACACCGTCACTTATCAGCTGTGTGACACTACGATTACCACGGCCTGTGATAGTGCCACTGTCCCTGTGACGGTCTCGGCCACCACGCCCAACCTAAGCCTGGCCATCACCGGACCAGCTTTCGCGCGGCCCAGCACTGTAGCCAGCACGAATCCACCGGTGGCCGCAAGCGATCAGTTCGTCACTTACACCTTGACGGTAACAACGGCCACGGCCAACGCGACCGGTACCACTACGGTCACCACAACGCTGCCGAGTGGCTTGAGTTGGGGGGGCGCGTACACAGCCACACCAGGGAACTGGACCTGCAGTGTCAGCGGACAGGTCATCACGTGTACCACGCCCAGCACCATCACGGTGGGCACCCCACAGACCCTTACGCTAAGCAACGTCAAAGTCGCTCCGGGTACGGCTGCCGCGCCGAGCTTTACGACCAGCAGCACTGTCAGTAATGCGAATGAGTCGCCCACGGACGCGGCCACTGGGAACAGTACCAGCGTTACCACCCAGCTGATTTTGTCTACCTTGACCAAAGCCGTGCGTAACGTCACGGTGGATGCCCGGGATAACAATGGGGTGGCGCGCTTTGGTACCAAGAGCAACGGCTTGCCTACAGAAGTACTGGAGTACTGCCTTGACATGCAGAACCTCGGGGGCGCAAATCTTCCCAATTATGTGCTTACAGACGCCCTCGATAGCCTGGGAGTAGCGCTGACTGCGGTCACGACTGACGCAGCGTATGGGGGGAAAGCCATCAAGTGGACCCGTATCACCCCCAGTGTTGCGACGACGGCCGGCAACTATACGGCAGTGGCCGGTGATGATAGTGGCACCCTCAACACCAACTTGCAGGTGACATTCGGAACTCTTTTAGCCGGCGAAATGGTGCGCACCTGTTTTCAAACTCAAATTAGGTAACCTTCTGGGACATCATGAGAGCAAAGGGCCTACCATCACGCGGTGGGTCCTTCGCTAGTCCAGACTGGGTAACTATAGGATTGTATTGCCTTCGCTACGTTTGCCGCACCAACAACATTTTTCTTCCCTCAGTTCTGGCAACTTTGTGTGTTGAGCCAAGCCGTGGGAAGCTTGGTTCGTCACTCCCACTCGAGCCGACAAGCCTGCTGGCAACTTTGGTCATCCAAGACCGTGAGTTAAATCCTGGCCGGCTCGAGGCCCTTTCGATCAGGCGCAACAGTATTCGAGGCGTACGAGCCTGCACACAAAATTCCGCCGACCGGATCCGGGTAGTGACCCGCTTTTCCTTTCTGGGGGGTTGTATGTTTGTTTTGGGTCTTGACGTCGGTAAAAGCGAGCTGTACGCCCGTCTTCTCCAGATTCCTGAACCGGGGAAGTTTGTCCCTTTGGGAACGGGGAAAAGTGTTCCCAACACTGCCAAAGGGCATGAACAACTTCTCGCATGGATGAGGAAGTCTGGTGCGGGTGGAGAAGGGACTTCAGTCGTGATGGAATCCACGAGTGTGTATTGGGAGCGGGTCGCCATGACCTTGTACGAAGCAGGGTGTCGTATCAGTGTTGTCAATGCAGCACAAATCAAATTTTTGCAAAGAGCACGTTGCGAAGAGGAAAACTGACAAGCTGGATGCAGACTTGATCGGTAGGTTTGGAGCGGTGATGCATCCAGCACGCTGGATGCCCCCTGCAGCAGACCTAGTCGAACTCCGTGCCCTGCTGCATGCTCGGGACAATATTGTCGAGCTCTCGACGGTCGAGGCGGGCCGTCATCACGCCATGGATCACCGGTATCAACCCTCTTCCAAAGCACTCGGCTTTTGTGAAGCACGTCAAGCACCTCGCTCAGCAACTGGTTGAAGTGAACGAGGCGATCAACGCGCTGGTTCTCACGTCGGTCCGTCTTCAAACGGACGTGACGTTACTGCGTTCCATTCCTGGGATTGGTTCATTGACTGCGGCAGTACTGCTCGTGGAGACGATGCATCTGAGCCAGATGGAAAGCTCGAACCAGTGGGCAGCATATGCAGGCCTTTCCCCCGTTCCAAGACAGTCGGGCAACTTCACCGGCCGAACGCACATCTCAAAAATAGGAAACGCACGTCTCAGACGTGCATTTTATCTCTGTGCGCTGACAGCCTCTCGAATGAAAAATGGGTTTGGGAACTTCTACCGACATCTGACATCACAAGGCAAACCTAAAAAGGTCGCCCTCATTGCCCTAGCTCGTAAGTTGCTCCGAGTCGCCTTTGCGGTTCTGAAGTCGGGCCAAAAGTTTAATCCGGATTACCAACGTCCCTCGCCTATGGCCGCTTGACGTTCCTGAACCAACACAGTATTTAATCAGCGAGGGGCCGACTGGGAGAAGTGGCCGTCTGACGTTCAGACGGCCACATCAACCGTGTTTTGCCCTGCCCAGTGGGCACGGTGCTAGTTCGATCTTCGGAGGTGGGCGGGAACGGTCGTGCGGGTGTGCTGCAAAAGGTTTGAACTGCGGGCCTGCAGGGCGAGAAAGTTCTGTGCTCGTCTCTGATTTTTGAAGCCCATCGGGCTTCGCTCGTGTGGTCGGGTCGGCCGATGGGATGGTTCAATCAGGGTATAGCAGCGAGCGGTTGAGATGACTTGGACGTGCTCGAAGGGCTGCTCCGGAGCTCCAGAGCGTGTCGGTGTGCATCACCTCTGGCACGTCGTCATTGACCAAGAACCGTTCAAGACAGGTGCTCGCCGCCTGGGGAGCTCGCCGAGCGTGCAGGAGAAGGTCCAACACTGCGCCGGAGGCATCGACGGCTCGCCACACCCCGAGCTGTTGGCCCTTGATCTCGAGGCAGACCTCGTCCAGAAACCACCGGGAACAGGGGCGGGGTTCCCGGTGCCGCCACTCTTCGCTCAGGCGCGGTGCAAACTTGATGTTCCATATGCGTCGCGTCTCGTGCCTCCCCTGGATTCCGCGCTCTTGGCGCAGGTCCTGGACGTCGCGCTGGCTCAGAGAGAAAGGATAGTCGAGCCAGAGAGCGTCCTGGATGATGCCGGGCGGAAAACCGTGGCGATCGGGGTTGCGGTCTGTCCCAGACGATCAGCCTATCGCGTTTAAATTGCCAGAACCGCGCAGTGAGAGATCTCTGTTGGGTTCAGTGCTTCCCAGAGAATCAGTCCCTAAACTCCTCCTCTTGCTGAAGCATGGCCAGAAAGACCTGCACCACCTGGGGGTCAAAGTGCGTGCCTGCCCCGGCTTGAATATGCTCCAAGGCCCGCTCCCTAGTCCAGGCACTCCGGTAGGGGCGGTCACTCGTGAGCGCGTCAAACACGTCCACCACCGCGAATGCCCGGGCCGTCAGGGGGATCTCCGTGCCCTGAAGTCCCCGAGGATAACCCGTTCCATCCCACTTTTCGTGGTGGTAGTGCGGAATGTCTAAGGCTGGGCGCAGGAACCGGATCGGCGACAGCAGCTCCACTGCCGTGTCCGGATGCCCTTTCATGACGATCCATTCCTCATCGGTCAGCGGACCCGGTTTCAGCAAGATGGCGTCAGGAATCGCGATCTTCCCCATGTCATGCAGCAGCGCCCCCCTCCGAACCGCCACGAGCGCCTCGGAGGCCAAACCGAGCGCCCTGCAGAGCTCAACCGTCCGCTCCGTCACCCGCCGGGAGTGCCCTTCCGTTTCTCTGTCCCGAAGATCCAGTGCCCGTGCCCATCCCTCGATGGTCTCGTCATACGCCAGGCGCAGCGCCAGATTCTGTCGCTCCAGTTCCTCGAACAGGTTGCAGTTCTCCACGGCAATGGCCAGCTGGCTCACCAACAGATCCAGGCTGTCGAGCCAGGGCCCCGAGAGCTCGAAGGAAGCCCGGTGCAACACCTCGATCACGCCTAGAACCTTCCCCTTCGAGAGAACAGGGGTGGCGTAATACGACGTGAAACCTTCCTGTTGCAACACGCGCTGCCATTCGGAATCGAGCGAAGCGGCCTGTTGAACCGCTGGGAAATGCCAGGGGCGACGTGACAAGGCCACCTGGCCAGCCAACCCACGGCCAACACGTTCACTCCGGCGGGGCAGCGCCGAGGAGAAGCCCCGAGTTCCTGCATACTCTAGGGTCAGGCCGTCCGGAGCCAGCAACAATACGGTGACGGCGTCTGCCTCTAAGTACACCGCATTTAACATCTAGATAAACTTCGCTTGAAGTATCTTTAGCCCGCTGAGAAGTGCGGCACGAAGTTCAGCGACCGAGTTGTAACAGCGGCGAGGCATGAGGAGGCCCTTGAGCTTGCGCCAGACCTCCTCAATGAGGTTGAGACAGGGCGCGTAGGGTGGAAGATAGCGAAGGTACAGGCCCTGTTTCTCCCATCCCATCGTCTTTTCCTTGAGTTTCGCTCCCTTGTGAAAGGGAGCGTTGTCCAACACGACGACCGTCAGCTGGTCAGGACGACAGTTGCCTGCCAGCGTGTCCAAATAAGCGATGACCTGATCCCCATTGCACGTGCCTTCCAGTTCGCGAACCTCCAGCACTTCTTCGCAGGTGTGAAGGCTATAGCTACCGATGAGATTGATCCGTCCAGAGGATCCCCACCGGGTGGGGATCTCAAACTGCTGCCCAGAACCCCGCTTGAACCACGTCGCCCCCACCGAGAGCATCAGAGAAAGGCCGGTCTGGTCGAGATATTTGAGAGTCAGCTTGCCGTCCAATGCCCCCTTTTTAAGGTCTCCAAGGAGGCCTGATGTGTTTCAGCGACTGCAGGATCGAGTGTCTGGGCGGGTGAATATCGGGCGCGTTTCCAGCTGTACCCCAGGCGTTGCAGGTGATTGGCCAGCGCACGAGGTCGAATTATTACCCCGAACTGCTGTGCGAGGCCCTCGCACAGCAGTGGAGCGTTCCAGAAGCGCTGCTCTCGCAGTTTCTCGTGGAGGAACTGCTCCATCTCGGGTGTGACTTTCGAAGGTTGTCCGGGTGGACACTCGTCGGCCAATCCGAGGATGCCGCGCTCCTCGAAACGGGTGAAATCGTGGTGGATGGCCTGATGGTTTCGGCCAAAATGCCTGGAGAGCTGGGGAATGCTCCAGCCCTGTCGGTGCAGTCGGAGGATGCTGGCCCGCAGGCGAACCTTCGGGTGCGTATAGGGACTGGTCTCCAGTTCCCGAAGCAGCTCATCAGCGTCTTCGGAAATGTCAATGCGGCGAGCAGGACGGGCCATGCTTAAGTCTACATGTTAAATACGTTGTACTTAACACCTGCATCAGGTGATCGATGATCATCCGGAGCGTCAGGGAAAAGTCCAGTCCCGAACTGATGGCCCGGTCGATGTCCCGCAGGCCTGTGAGTTGACGCAACTGGTGCTGGAGGCTCCGGTTCAACTCCTGAATCTGCACTTCGGCCGTCCGGCGATGCGTGATATCCCGGGCCACGCAGTACATGGTCGGATCTCCCGGAAGGACGACTGCGGCCCATTCCAGCCAGACCACCGTGCCGTCTTTCTGGAGATAACGGTTCCGGAAGGCTGCGGTGGGATGGCCTTCCGTGATGATCTCGTCCTCGCTGACGGTCATGGCTCGGTCCTCTGGATGGACGAGTTCCAGATAGGGTCGGCCAATCAGTTCCTCCGGCGTATATCCGAGAATCTCGGTGCTCGAGGCACTCACGGTGAGGAAACGCCCCTGCGAATCAAAGGACGTGATGAGGTCCAGAGACATATCCAAGGTACGCTGCATGTCTGCGGCCAATCGGCGGGAACGGGCCTCGCTGTCTTCCATCGCCCGCCGGACGCGGTTCTCCTCAGTCACGTCCTGAACCAGGCTGATGACGCATGGCTCGCCCGCAATCTCGATCGGTACAAAGGAAATGAAGCAGTCGCGAATCTGTCCGGATTTGCTGCGGAGGCTCACCACCCGTCGTTGAGCGGAATGACCATCAGCCATGGCCTGGAGAGCCTCCAGACGCTCAGCATCATGAACCCAGAGGTTCAGCTCCGGGGATGGACGACCAATCACCTCATCGCGGCGGTACCCCGAGAGGTGCTCGAACGCGAGGTTGGCATCGAGAAAGACCCGATCTGTCAGCCGGGTCAGGGCCACGGGCATGGGGCTGGCTTCAAAGATGGTGGAGACGCGCTGCTCACTTCGTTGGAGGGCGACCCGGGCCTGATGACTTTCGGTGACGTCCCGGGTGAAGATGGAGACGCCGTCCTGAGCGGGGTACACGGTGACCTCGATCCATTGTTGCAGTTCGGTCAAAAATGCTTCTTCTCGCCACGGGGTCATGGCGTTCTGGGCGCGCAGGATGGCTTGACCGAGCGGAAGGGTGGGCGCTGTGGGGAACACCTCCAGGAGTCGGTGGCCGATCAAGTCCGCGGGCGTCTTTCCAGCCATGGAGGCGGCCGAGGCATTCACGTAGGTGATGACGCCGTGGCGATTCAGGGAGGTGACCCCATCTGTGACCCGATCGATCGTGGAAGAGATCATGGAGGAGAGCTCTGCCGCGTGGTGCTTGGCCTGCTCGCGCTCGGTCACATCGTTTTGAAACCCGAGGTAATGGGTGACTTGACCCTCTGCATTCCGGATGGGGCTCAACGTGAGTTCATTGTGGAAGAGTGTGCCGTTCCTGCGGTAGTTGCGTAAAATGACGGTGACGCTATGACCCTGTGCCAGCGCTTGACGAAGGTTCTCCAGACCAGGCTGCTGCCGATCCTCGCCTTGAAGGAAGCGGCAGTTGCGACCCAGCACTTCGGCTTGACTGAACCCGGTCAGGTGCTCAAAGGCAGGATTGGCATACACGATGCGGTGGTCGCCCTGAAGGGCGTCGGTGATGACGACACCGACGACACAGGCCTGAAGGGCCTCGGTCATGAGCGGAGATGGGAGCGCGGATGCGGACATAGGTTGAGCCCCTTCAGGATGTATTCCTCGGAGACCGTGGTCGGTGGTGAAGGAACCGTCTGAATCATGCTTCAGACTCCCCGGGGATGACGCACGAGAATTGCACTTTCCCAGCCAGAGGCAGTTTCTTGGATCACGTCCAATTTCATGCTGAACGGTTGTGTTGCTTTAATCGGCTTGGGGTCGGCTGATCCGCCGTGACCGACCCTCAGCCCGACTGCCACCGATTCAAGGTGACGCTCATCCAGCCTGCCGTTTGGCTGGATCACCGGTTCCCCCTCAGTGACCGTGACGTGCAGGACTGGCTCCACCAGCGCGGCCCAACCGGTCAGCCACGAGACCCGCCGTGAAGGGTGCCTCCCCTTCAGCGCCCACTTCACGGAGGCACGGCGCCACCGGGAACCCCGCCCCTGGTCCCGGTGGGCTCTGATTGAGGGGTGCACGCGTGTCGATGGTGTCCGACACGGGCTCTGGCGGGCCGCCTCGGCGCACGGGTTCGTGCAGGGTATCCTCCTTGGGCGGCACCGAGACCCGGAGGCCGCAACGATCTTCCTGACCCGGCTCCTGGGTGAAGATGATGTCCCGGAGGTCATTCCTACAGATGGGCTGCGGAGGTATGGGGCGGCAATTCGGGAGAGGCCCAGCCGGACGGACGTCGACCACCCACAGGGGAGGTCCACGGCGCGCGGCCACCCTTGAGGTGAACCCTCTCACCGACCGACGCGGTGTCAGGAACGCTAACACCAGGGAGTGGGGCGGAGGAAACGGGCGCAGGACTTCCTCCACCTGCACGCCCGCACCTCTGAACCTGCACCAGCACACCCGAAGGGGCGGTTGCGCCATGACCAGACGAACCCACCAGCAGCAAGCGTTCCAGACGTGGTCTTCGGTCGCAGCGGGGATGGCCTGAGGATCAGGCTACCCCCGTCATCCGTCTACCATGGGCCTGATTTAGGCAACACAACTCACCCAATACACGTAGGAGGTTTCGGACGGGTGGAGTACTGCTGGGCCACGGTGGAACGCTTCGCGCAGCGCGGCCACTTTCCCTTCAATCCGGAGGAGCTGTGAAGCGCCATCCGGTGCAGCAGGCGTTCGTGGCGGCCGAGGCGCGAGTCTCTGCCCTGAATGACGAGGTGCAGCGCCTCGCGGTGCCGTTCCATCTGCAGGTGGAAGCGGGTGAGATCACGGAAGACGCTTGGTGTGACTGCTTGGCGGAGCTGGAGGCGTCCACCGGTTGGGACGCGGCGATCGCTGAGCGGGAGGTGACCCGTCAGGCCTTGATCGCGTGGGGTCTGGAGCAGGTGCAGGCGCTGTGGCCCAAGTATGGTCGGCTGTTCCCCGGGGAAACGCTGGACACGCTGGAGGCGCTGTTTGCTCACAAGGCGACGTGGCGGCGCCTGTCTGCCGTGATCGTGCGGCTTGATCCCGTGGCGGCGTGAGTGCGCCGGAGCTGATGCGGCACCCCTAGGCGGCAGAAGCCTGACGCGATCAAAGAAATTGCACCTCTCCCCTTTCCTCTCTAGGAGCATCCCATGACCACTGACCTCAACGGCTACGCACTGAAAAACGTCAAGACCCTCGACACCAGCGACGGCTACGCCTTCACGGCCACCCTGCACAAGGACGGCAAGAAGGTCGCCAACGTCGAAAACAGCGGGCACGGTGGCCCCACGATGGTGTGGTGGTCAACCCGTGCGCACGAGGACGTCTTCGGTGCGTGGGTGGCGACGCTCGGCAGCTATACCTACCCGCCCATGCTCGGCATGGAAACACCGCTGACCGTTTCCCTTGACCCCACTGATCCCGCCACCCTCAAACTGATCGCGGCCAAAGCGCCGTGGTGGAGCAAGGTGGGCGAGGTCTGGATCATCGGGAAAGGCTGGCAGGCGGTCTGAGCTAGCCCCGCTGGTGGTCAGGCGTCGGTGTTCTGGGGCAATCCCCAGCGGAATGGCGGACGCATCGGCCACCCGGCCACCTGATGGCCAATCATAAAAAGGGGCGAGTATTGCGGGACATGAACCCCCACATAGGCAGCCAGCTGCATGGGCCAGCTTGACCAAGAAGCCGCGCCACAGGTGCAGCGAGTCCCGACAGGTCGCACGAATTCACAATGCAAGCACCAGAGCGCCGCTCCGGGCTGGGCACGAATGGCAAACGTCCACTTCATTGCGGGCAGGGCTCGACAAATTCCACGTCCAGCCAATATTGGGCTTCGTCTTCATCCACGTCGCCCCCTTCGGCCATGACCTCTTGCCACGCGGCCCACGCTTCGGCCTGCACGTCGGGATGGCAGCCGAGGAAATCTGCCAGCTCCGAGCGCACCTCCAGATCTGGGCCCTCCCGCGACAGACCCCGGTCTTGGCGGTAGGCGGCGTCCAAGAGGTCAGCGAGTTCAACGGGCGTCAGATCACGCGGGTGCATAAGCCGAGGGTAGGGCCGGGTGAGCTGCGACTGCGTAAGCTGCCCTTCATTGTTCTTTCTTCTCCTGTCACTTCTGTTTGGGTCGAATCACGATCTCTAGGCCAAGCAGGTCAAGCAGCCGAGGCCACAGGCTGCGGGTTCCCAGTGGCCGATTCTCGTTTAGCAAGCGGCTCAGGGTCGAGGCGTGGGTGCCCAGTGCCTGAGCGACTTCCAGTTGGGTCTTTTGCTGGGTGGCCAGGGCAACTTCGACTGCATGCCGGGCATCGGTGGTTTTGAGATTCAAGTTCGGGGGCAGATTTTCTTTTGGTGGGGCTTCAATAGTCACGATGGACTTCATACTTCGGGGCTGGGCGACCGGACGCTTTAGCTTATCTGAAAAGTAGGCCAAGAGGTAGGTCTTTTGCTGCTCGGTGAGCTCAAACCATTCGCCTACGACACGGCGATCGGCAAACATGGCATGAAAGAAACGCTCTGTTTTGAACGCGTCGTCAACGTTCAATATTCCAGCCACTACGGTGGCAGTTCCGAAATCCTTGCCGACTTGTTTGGCGCGGAATTCTGGGTCTACTGAGATTCCGATCTTGATCAAATGCGTGTTCTGATCCTCTAACACGTACACGAACTGACTCATCTGCGCCATTCCAAAACATCTGACAGCTGGAGTTCTTCGCCCGTCATCGTGCACAAGGCTTCGAGTACCCGATCTAACACACTGAAATCCACCCGCGTGGTCTGACCGTCGTACATCGCCCGAACGGTATTCATTGGCACGCCTGACTCTTTTTGAAGCGCGTAGCGCGTGATGTTGCGGGTGTCAAGGGTGGTTTGCAGCTTCCAAGTGAACATGCTACCAGTCTGAAGTATCTCCATGCCACTGATAATACTACGCGCTTGACATTATATGCAAGCGAATGATACTATTAGGGCATCAAAGAAGGCGCTGCACCCGTCGAAAAGTTCGCGCCTTCTTGAAATCCCCCGCTTCACAGGAGACCCCGATGAATCTTACCCCCTTCACCCCCAACACTGGCCGCAAAGCCGACGCCCGCACCTTTCACGTCCTGACCGTCGTGCGCGAATGCGGCGTCACGGTGGACACGGAGATGAACGTCGTGACCCTAACCCGCAACGCGACCGGCAACGTCGCCACCATCGACGGTGAAGCCACCACGATGGATCAGGCCGTGCGTCTGCTGAAGGGGGCCGAAATCGTCTGGCTGCAGGCCGAAGTGCTGAGCCCCGTCGCGCCTATGACCGACACGCTCAGCAAGGCGGAGGCGTGCGACCTGCACCGCTTGCTCGGCAGCTTTGGCTTCCGCAACCACTACGCGGTAGCCGAAGAGATGGTCGGGCGCGAGGTGCGGAGCCTGACACAGGTCACGGCTGATGAGGCTGCCCTGATCCGCTCTTACGCCTACGGGCAGTTCGGGCTGGTGGGCTGATGCCCACCGTACTGGTGACGTTGCAGGCCCTCCCCGCTGGGCCGAAGCTGAGGCGGGGCGCTAAAGTGTAGGCAAGAGGTGGTCAGAGCGAGTCTTCCTTCCGCTCTCCCACTCTCGGGTACACTCCGCGCACGCTTCGGAGAGAGTAGATCTCCCTAAACTCAGAGCGCCTCACCCTCACCGGCGGGTGGAGGCACCATAACACCCTTGCTGTGGTCTGATGACCGCTTAGGTTCTGCGCTCCCTACACAAAACATGTTCAGGGACGCCCGACCCCTTCTGTTCCTCCAGCGAGAACACGTACGGCACTGTATTTTCTCTTTGAGAATGGATAGAGACGGTGAGTCTCGCCCCCAAGAGGAGCCCCTTTGCAGAGCACCCAGGACTTTCTAAATCGCTTCGACCTCCAGCACCCGGTCATCCAGGCGCCGATGGCCGGCGTTTCCACGCCCCATCTGGCGGCCGCTGTGTCCAATGCTGGCGGTCTCGGATCGCTGGGCATCGGGGCCAGTACCGTGACTCAGGCCCGCGAGATGATCAACCAGACGCAGGCTCTGACCTCTCGGCCCTTCAACGTCAACGTCTTTTGCCATGCGCCCGCCCCGCGTGACGCTGCCCGTGAAGCGGCGTGGTTGCATCACCTCGCCCCGCTGTTCACCGCCGTCGGACTGGAGCTTCCCACCGCGCTTAGCGAAATTTACCGGCCCTTTCAAACGGATCCAGCAGCCGTTGAGTTGCTGCTCGAGCTGCACCCGGCAGTGGTGAGCTTTCATTTCGGCTTGCCCTCGGCTGACCAACTGGCGGCGCTTCGTCAGGCGGGTATCCGAACCATGGCGACCGCCACCAACCTGCAAGAAGCCCAGATGGTTGAACAGAGCGGGATCGACGCCATCGTAGCTCAAGGGATGGAGGCTGGAGGCCACCGCGGCATCTTTGATGCCACCCTGACCGACGAAGGCCTGAGCACCGCCGTGTTGACGCGGTTACTGGTGCGGCAGACGCGACTGCCCGTGATCGCGGCGGGCGGCATCATGGACGGCCAGGGCATCAAGGCGGCTTTGGATCTGGGTGCGGCCGCTGCGCAACTCGGGACGGCCTTTATTCTGTGCCCGGAGTCCGCGGCCAACGCGGCCTACCGGGCGAATCTGAAGAGTGCGCGGGCAGCCACCACCCGCCTCACTGCCGTCATCTCGGGACGGCCCGCGCGGGGCCTCGTGAACGACCTGATCACTCACGGTGAAGTAAACGGAAGCCCAGTTCCAGCGGCCTATCCCGTGGCGTATGACGCGGCCAAGCAGCTGCATGCCACTGCGGCTCAGCGAAACAACCATGAGTTCGCTGCGCATTGGGCGGGACAAGGCGCACCCCTGGCGCGTGAGTTGCCCGCAGCCGACCTGGTCTGGCAGCTCTTAGAGGAATGGCGCGGTGAAGGAAGACTGGCCTAAGCCGGGAATGGGTCGTCCCTGCACCGAAGGTCGACCAATGAGCCTCTCGTTCGGTGGCACAAACTGGAAATCATTGTGCTTGAAGATCGCTAAGGGTCAAGCCGCTCTTGCCCGGTTGAGCCAGACCCGTCAAACTGAGGCTCCGCTGAACTTCAGATCTTCGTTCATGGGCGGCCACCTTCCAACGTAAGGAGTCTGTATGCCGTACATCTACATCCGCATTCCCGATGAACACGTGACCCCTGAACAGAAGGCCGAGCTGGTGACCCGCAGCACGCAGATGCTCGTAGATGTCTTGGGGGAAGATCCGGAGACCACGATGGTGGTGATTGAAGAGGTGCCCCCTGAGCATGAGGGCATCCGTGGAGAAGGCTGACGGGTGCTGTGCCAGCGTGGTGGAACAACGCTTCGAAGGAGCTTCCGGGGAGACGTGGGAGTGCTGAAGGGTTGGTTGGCATTCTCCTGAGGACAAGTTGTTCCTGACCCACACGAAAAAGTGCCCCCGCTTGCCAGCCGAAGCTGGGGCGGGGGCGTTTTTAAGAGCGAGACGTGATCGGTAAGCTGAGTCCGGTTTGAGCCCGACCACGTGCGCCACCTGCCTCCAAGCGAGCCTCCAGCAGCCTCAGTTTGCTGTTCAGTTTGGCCAGCTCAATCAGGGTCTCTCGGTGGGCCCGGCTGTCGCCACCTGTGGCCAAGACTCCAGCCAACCGGCGCTCCGCTTGCTCGACCTCAACTTGCACCCCCGCCCTGACCTGTGCAAGTTCGACTGGATCAGCAGGCAAGCCGGCGACCCACATTTGCCAGGCCGCAGCGGTCACCGTGTACCTGATCCCAGCAAGAACGGAGCGGCACTCAGAGGAGTGAAGAATCTTATATTGAAAAGTATGAGAGAGGGAAGCTGATGCTAGAGAGCGAACTTCCTCAAGAGAAGCTGAATAAAGAAATGCCCCTGCCTACCAGCCGAAGCTGGAGCGGGGGCGTTTTGCCGAAGTAGAGTGGGGAAGACAGGGAGAAGAGTGTATCAGAGTAGGTTTTCCATCGTCTCTCCTGCTCTCGGTGACACTCCGCGCACGCTTCGGCGGGAGCAGGTCTCCCCAAACGTCAAGGCGCCCCACTCTGAACAGGGCGGGTTTTTTGTTGGGAGCGAGAACGCCGAAGCCCGATGCATCCCCTCGATATGGGCTCTATACCGCGCGCTCCTGGAGAGACCAAAGGTGATCCCCCACGGGTCACCTTTTTCCTTTGCCACGTGCTTTGTGCACCACCAAGGCACAGAACGCCAACGCCAAGAAAAAGCCCGACCGCTGGAATGGGTCGGACTTCTTGTGGCTGAGGGTTAACGCGGGGTGGTGGAGGTGACGACGCGTTCCTGCTCCGGCTGACGGCGCAAGCCCGCCAGACCCGCCAGGCCCAGAAGACCGAGCCAGCCCCAGTCAAATCCGTCGTTGTTGTCATCGTTCTGGTTGGCCGTCGCGGTGGTGTTGGTGGTATCGGTGGTGTCCTGAGCCTGGGCCACGCCAGGGGCCAGCAGCAGAGAGAGCGCCAATAGAACAGTCTTCGTTTCAGATTTCATGGGTTTACCTCCAGTGGATATGAATTGCTCGCCCGAAGGCTCCAGGACAACTGTGTCAATAAATACCACTGGGCTGATGCGCTATGTCTAAAGCGGCCTTTTTTGACTGTGTGGGAAACCTTGCGGGAACGCGCTTGCGCTTGCAATCCGGGAAATTGTGTACTAGCGGGAACCACTCAGGCGAGGACAAAAATCTCCCTGTTGCTGCATGGTTATAGCGGGGCTTCAGCTCTGTTCTGGGCACGGTTCCACAAACTCTACGTCCAGCCAGAACAGAGCATCCCCTTCTTCCACGTCGCCTTCCAAGATCAGCATCTCCTGCCAAACCTCCCACACCTGTGCTTGTAGCTCAGGATGGCAGCCCAGATGATCGGCCAGCTCAAGGCGCACCTTGGCCTCAAGACCGGCGGTTCCCAACCCCCGGTCTTCGCGGTAAGCATCGTCAAGCAAGTCAGCGAGTTCGGCAGGGGTGAGATCACGCGGGTGCATTGAGCCCCACGACACGCTCTTCCCGCTGCTCGCCCTGACTCAGTCTGCCCCTCCACTGACCCAGAACAGCGGAGCACTCAAGCACGAGGCACCTGACGCTGAAGCCAGAGAAGTTTGCTGTTGAGCTCCGCAATCTCAATTCGGGTGTACCGGTGGGCTTGACTGTTGCCCCCCATGATCAAGACGTTGGCCAAACGGTCTTCTGCTTGCCCCACTTGGCGCTGCAGTTGGGCCACGACCTGTTGAAGTTCGCTCGGCTCTGCTGGCAGATGGTTCACCCACACTGCCCATTCTCCCGTTTTCATCGTGCACCTACAGGCAGGCCCCAGTAAGGCGAGGACGTGAGGCATCTCATGCTTCTCAGGGTAGAGAGGGAAGCTAACTCGACTCCCAGAACCTCATGAAGAGAAGCTGGGTGATTAGAGGCCCCGCTGTTCAGCCAGAGCTGAGGCGGGGGAACGTTCTTGATACTGTCCAAAGTCAAAGTCGCTGGCTGGTTGGCGGGATAGAGGTGGCTCTTCTTCAAAGCCCAGGGTCTCTAAACGTATGTCTTGGACTTGTGGGGTTAGTAATGACTCCTCTTTCTGTGTAAGTGCAGAGTTTTACACCAATCTAATGGAGAGCTCACGCTTGCCGAGGCATGTTCCGGTTCTTGTTCTCGCTGGCAACGGCATCGGGTGCCGACTTAATTCAACTGCCCTAATTCACATACTCAGACTTCACTGACTAAATCTTTTAGGGAAACTCACACAAGTAACGTGCCAACTCATATCTAACTTAACCATTCACTGCCCTCAACCTATAGGTTTCGGCATGACCGTCATCGTTAGAGTAAAAGGTGAAGAGAGCACGCTCAGCTACAAAGAGTGGAAAATCTTAAGCAGCGATCATCCTCTGTTTGTCGCTCAACACCGCTCTATGCAGCTTGGAACTTGGGGTGAGGGAGATACTATTGTCTACAACCACCAAGTTCTTATTCTCAAGAATCTTCAGTTCACTCCTGCCAAACATGGTTACCAAGTGGCGACCTTTGAGTTGGAGGCCGCTGCGTCCGGTTAGTTCTGTTCTTAGTTACCCCATTTTCGGATGGGGTCATTTATTCTCCCTATGAGCGTCTGCCCTGTCTGCGCGAGGACAGCTAACACCAGCATCACTGGTTTATCGGTACTCCGTTGGTTCTCGAGCAAAATAACGTCCAGCACGCAAGAACTGCAGCCGTTAGAACAGGTGCAACCCTTATAAGGGGCAGATTTTCCGAACAGTCAACGGAGTCTGAATAAGATTCAGAGCGCTCCAGATTGAGCGTCAGTCCTAGCAGTGCCCCGACGCACGTCAAGGTTCACCTGTCCACCGGGAGTCTCCCAGCCCGTATGCTCGGCAAATGCTCCTTCACTTCCAGAACGTCATCGCGGCGGCCTTGCCTTCGGAGACCACGCTAGGGGCGCGCTTGGCTACCCTGGACGCCCGCGATTGGGCACGGGTCGCCGACCGCTTCAGCGCCGTGCTGCCTGAATTTGGCGCCGTGATCGCGCTTCCCAGGGCCACGCACCTGGCCTCCCTGCTGAGCGAAGCCCGCGGCGTGCCGACCCTGCACGCCACGCCGGACGCTCACAACGGACACTGGGCGCTGCGGGGCCTCGACCCAACGATCACGGGAGAGGCCATCCTCGTCACTGAACAGTTGGCTGAGGGCATCGCCGAGCTGGAAGTGCTCTTGCTAGCGGCCTCTCAGCGGCTGAACGTCATCGCCGTGGTATCAGGGGTCGAGCGCACGCCGGCGGGAGGCCGCAGCCGGTTGGAACTGCAGGAAGTCGCGGTGTGGTCGGCGGTGCAACTGGCCCAGACCCCTGCAGGTTGGGTTCTCGAGCGCCGCCGTCCCCCAGCTGAGCGCTGAAGGGCCATCCCACCATCAGCCGCAGCCCCTTCCCTCACTAGGCGGGTGTTCATTGCAGCACAAGGTGACGCTGACGCGGGCAGAACGATGGATCATCGTCTCTTCTGTTCCATCCTCGCGGCCCGGTAGAGCAGCGTCACCGACAGCACCACGACGCTGACGAGCAGCCCCAACACCGTCCATTGCGCGGCGTCACCGCTCATGCCCCGCTCTCACCCGCCTTTACCGGCACTGGTGTCTGGTTCAGGGACTGGGGGCGGCGGGGTTGGCCTTTCTTTTGGCATGATCCAGCGTGCACCTGAACTTCTTTCCAGATCCTGACAACAAAAATCTCCCTG
This sequence comes from Deinococcus sp. QL22, assembly GCF_023370075.1. Taxonomy (NCBI): domain Bacteria; kingdom Thermotogati; phylum Deinococcota; class Deinococci; order Deinococcales; family Deinococcaceae; genus Deinococcus; species Deinococcus sp. QL22. The sequence goes on along the minus strand of NZ_CP097155.1, from coordinate 139,983 downwards.
TCGCGGCATTGTTATAGCGGGGCTTCAACTCTGTTCCGGGCACGGTTTCACAAACTCCACGTTCAGCCAGAACAGAGCGTCCCCTTCTTCCACGTCGCCTTCTAAGATCAGCAGCTTCTGCCAAGCCTCCCAGACCTGTGCTTGTCTCTCAGGATGGCAGCCCAGATGATCGGCCAGCTCAAGCCGCACCTTGGCATCAAGACCAGCGGTTCCTAAACTCCGGTCTGCGCGGTAAGCATCGTCCAGCAAGTCAGCGAGTTCGGCAGAGGTGAGATCACGCGGGTGCATCAAGCCCCACTCAGCGCTCTATCCGCTGCTCATTCTGACCCGGCCTGAGAGCAGCGCAGCATTCAAGCATGGGCCACCTGACGCTGAAGCCAGAGGAGTTTGCTGTTGAGCTCCGCAATCTCAATTCGGGTGTACCGGTGGGCTTGACTGTTGCCCCCCATGATCAAGACGTTGGCCAAACGGTCTTCTGCTTGCCCCACTTGGCGCTGCAGTTGGGCCATGAGCTGTTGGAGTTCGCTCGGCTCTGCTGGCAGATGGTTCACCCACGCTGCCCATTCTCCCGTTTTCATCGTGCACCTACAGGCAGGCCCCAGTGAGGCGAGGACGTGAGGCAGCTCATGCTTCTCAGGGTAGAGAGGGAAGCTGACTCGACTCCCAGAACCTCATGAAGAGACGGGAGGTGATCAGAGGCCCCGCCTTCCAGCCGAAACTGGGACGGGGCGTCGTGAGGTGTGAGCAGCCCGAGTGAAAGGGTGCGACTCAACTGCCCGTGAGATCTTAAACCGCCACCAAACGAGCTTCCAGCAGCCTCAGTTTGCTGTTCAGTCTGGCCAGCTCAATCAGGGTCTCTCGGTGCGCCCGACCGTTGCCACCTGTGGCCAAGACTCCAGCCAATCGACGCTCCGCTTGCTGAACCTCAACTTGCAGCTCCGCCCTGACCTGTGCAAGTTCGGCTGGGTCACTCGGCAAGCCGGCAACCCATGCTTGCCAGGCCGAAACAGTCACCATGGAGCTGAGCCCAGCAGAAGCGGGGTGGGGCTCAGGGGAGTGAGGAATCTCATACTTCTGAGTGTAAGAGATAGAGACTGACTTCAGAGGCTTAAATGCCGCAACAGTAACAAAAAGCAAAAAATCCCCCACCCACAGCCGAAGCTGGGGCGTCTATTAGTGGAGGGTGCGGCGTGTGAAACCTTCAAAACCTTTGGGCGGCAACCCCCTCACCAGTTCCGCCTGAACGATCGCGTCCACGTCCTCAGTCACTTGTTGCTGTGTTTTCTGCTTCCATCTCCGCGCTACAAAAGGCAACTCGACCCCCGCCAGCGTCGCCGTGTTGACCTGATACGTCTTCACAGTGACGGTCACAACGTCTGGTTCCCTGGCTGGCCAGGCTTGCACGTACACGGTACAGTTCGCAGGCAGGCGCTCTTCAAGATCTTGCTTGAGCTGTTCCAGGTGGACGGGGTGGGTTTGGGAGGGCATGTTCCGCAGCCTAAGTGCAGGGGGCTCACTGCTGTCTGACGGGGACGTCGGGGGGGCAGATGAAGGAGCCGGCCAATGCCTCGCGCCGCTCCAGATCTGGGCTTCCACGTGACAGGCGGGCCCTTGGTCTTGACGGGGTTGGCATTGAGAAGGTCAGCAACTTCGACAGGTGTGAGGGCGCGCGGGTGCATCGGCGGAGGGTAAAGGGAAAAGCCCCTGCCATCCAGCCGAAGCTGGGGCGGGGACGGATTCGCCGGAGTCGTCTGGTGTTCTTGAGGTGACTGAACCCTGCCGTCCATCTCAGTCGGGCGAAGACCGTTCGGGTTTACCCCCTTCCCCCAACACGCCACCCGGCCTGTAAGGTTTGAGTCAGAATCGCAATTGCACGCTATGAGGCGAAGATGAAGCTTGTGAGCCAAACCCTCATGAGCCTCGTCCCGTTGTGACGCAACGACGCCTGCCGCCGTATCCGGGCACCTGGCACCGAGCAAGTGGTGCACCACTGCACTCCCCCTCTGACCATTCGCCACTGTTCATTCAGCTTCTCAGGAGCTGAACAGGAGTTCTCATGCGCAAAACCCCCACTGCCTTCGCGTTCATGTCCCTTGCTCTGGTGCTTGCCAGCTGTGGTGCTCCCAGCACTCCCGGTACCCCCGGAGCCACCGGCCCCCTGGTCAAGGTTGACGTCGCTGCCCTCGGTGGTTTGCGTGCCCAAGGCCTGACCGGCAATGCAGGGCCCTTGTTCTTCAACGTGAACGTGCGTGACAGCCAGAACCAGCTCGTGGCCTTCAACGGCACCACCTTTGACCCCACTGGCACCGGCACCAAAACCCTGACCCTGAACGTTAGCAATGCCTTCCACCAGACCCTGCTGCTCCCCGCTGGCACCTACTCCTTCGAAACCGCCGCCAAGGATGGCGCCACCGGCAGCACCCTGCTCGCGTACGGTCCCGCCACCGAGAACACCGCCACGATTCAAGGTGACGGCGCGGTCGTGCGTCTGAAGTTCCACGCCGTCTTTGACAAAGCCAGCAGCAGCCTGGACTTCAGCACCAACACGCCTTTGCTGTTTACCAACACGACCTTCAACCTTAAGCTCTCCCCCAAGATCGCGCCCGTGGGTGAGGTGAGTGCCACCGTGCCCACCACCGACATCGGCAACGTCACCTACACCCTGGGCAACGCCAGCGACGCCGTGCTGACCAACGCCGGCAGCAAAATCGGCATCAACCTGACCGCCCGCGGCACAGCTGAAGACAGCACCTTGAATGTCACGGCCAGCTTTAACGCTTGGACACAAGTTGCGGGCACCGACACCGCCGTGTACGGGCCCACCACGCTGGACTTCAGCAAAGCTATCGAAACCAACGCCCTGGTCGCGGACACCGTCATGCCCACCCTGATGTTCAACGCGGTGAGTAATGCGGCGGTCGGCGCGTCCAGTGCGTTGAGCGGCACGGCCACCGATGATGTGATGCTCAGTGAGATCCGCGTGTATGACGATAACGCGTTGGTCGCAAGCAATGTGGCGAGCGACAACGTCACCGCTATTACGATGGATGAGACCGGCCACTGGAACACCACTTGGGTGCCTACCACGACGGGCAGCCATGACTTGAGCGTCATCGTGTCTGACAGCTCGGGCAACGAAACCCGCGCGGATCAGACGGTCTCTGTGGCTGCCGCGCCCCTCAACAACTATGACGTGCTGCTCGACTACGCGAACCGTGGTGGTTACGACTATCAAGACGTCACGATGCCTGCGAACAGCGAGTTGTGGGTCAAGGTCAACACGGATGGCTACACAGGCGGGAACGTCACCTACGCTTATAACTTGAACGGTCCAGGCATGACGGCCACCATCGGAACGAGTCGCCTGGATCAACGGGCCTTTGCGCAAAACTACTATGATTATTCCATTGAGTACGGTTTCGGTTCTCCGACGGGCGAGATCTATATGCATATCAAGAACACGAACGATTCCGCCATTCTGGTTGAAGCCTATAGCGGACAGTACTAAACTTCGCTGAGCGGCACACTGCCTGACCTCGCTACGAAAAACCGCCCCCACCCACAGCCGGAGCTGGGGCGGGGGCGGTTTGCAGAGTCGTGTGCGGAAGGTAAGGAGGAGAGGGTATCAGGGATAGGTTTTCTATCGTCTCTCCTGCTCTCGGTGACACTCCACGCACGCTGCGGCGGGAGCAGGTCTCCCCAAACCCCAGGGCGCCCCCACCATGATCAGCCGGGCTTCTGTCGGTAACAAGCAGCCCCTGAGCGAGAGCTTGGCCGTGCCGGAGACTGGACTGGAGGGCGTCTTCAATCTCTGGGCCAGGGCAAAACGTTTCGCACCTGTGAAGCTATGGGCAAGACGCACTTCATTGTGGGATATCCCGCTGTTCTAGCCTAAGCCATGAACGTACTAAGGCATAATGGTGAGCAGGTGCTGGTGGAAACCGAAGACCGAGTCGTGACACTGGTCTACTGCTTAGATCGCTATACCGCCCATGACAACGCACTCAACATGCCCGGCGGTGAGCAGGTACAAGTCTGGGAGGACGAGCAGGGCACGGTGATTCGCCTGAGTCAAGCCAGAACGCCCGGCGCCCTGTGGATGGCCCATGCCTGGGTCTGAGGTGAAACGCCCTCTCCACTCCACCCGGACGCTCACCAGCGCTTACCCTGCCTGATGGCTCCACCGGATGAGTACACGCTGCCCCCTGAGATTGATGCCCACGAGGAGCGGAGGTCCTCGTCCTCTGCCCGGAGGCATGTCGGGGCAGCAGGACTGACTCAGCTCGATATTTTGGACAAGATTATTGATGCTGGACGTGAACAACTGGTGGTCACGCAAGTGCTCCGGGAAGTGGTGGCCTCTACCCTCGACCAACAGCGGGCCACCCCATTGGCCCAGGTGGGCACCCTCGCCCACGAACACCAGACCGAGCTGAGGAAGATTATCTTTTCTGGACGAGTGCAGATTGAAACGGCCCATCACCTGCGCCTCAAGATTCAACAGACCCTCGCTCAAGTGCGCGAAACCCCACTGGAGCAGGTCAGTGGTCAGTTGCTGACCACCTTGAGCGAGTCGGTTCACCGGCAGGTGCAAGATCTCGAAGACATCATCCAAGCCGCGGTGGGGCAAGCCCACTCCCTGCAACAGATTGCCCAACTGGAACAGGTGGGCGCTCAAGCGGCGCGCCGCTTGCAGCACGTGGCGCATGAACGGGGGGAACAAGAGTTGATGGAGCTGGAACGTCAGGCGGCCGAGGCACTGAAGCATATCCGGAGTCTGGAAGGGGAAGGGCAGAGCCACGCCGTTCAGAAACAGGCGCTGATAGAGGAAGCACAGGCGGCCCGAGAGCAGGTGGCTGAGCTGGAGGAGACAAACGCGGTGAATCAGCGGGAGATCACCCGGTTAGAAGATGAAGGGGGCGTGACGCAGGGCCAGCGGCAGGCGTTGGGCCGGGCGACGGAACAGCTCCAGCAATACTTGAGGGACTTACGCCAGCGCCTGGCGGAGCCGAAACAGTGACCGCATCCTTCCTCGGCCGCACGTGTAGGTCTTGGGGCAGGTGCAGGCAGCCGTCTAGCGATCAAGAGGAAGAGTGGAATCGGCCTCTTCTTGCTGGTCGAGGGTGGGAATGGCCAGGGCGGCCAGCAAGAGTGCCGCGACCGCCGTCGCGGTCATGGCGCAGAGGTTACCGGTAGAGAGCAGGAGCAACGTCACCACGCTCAGGGCGCAGGCGCTGCCCATCAACACAGTGGGGAGCACGTTCATGCCCTCAGTGTGGAGTCTGACGGGAAGAAACAGCCCTTCAGTCGGCCTCAGGAATCTGGGGGTGGGGAAGGCCGGGAGAGAGGGAACACGCCCTCTGCATCCACTCATGCCCGAGCAGATCGGCCGTCATGAAGGACACCTTCAGGTTTTATCCCGCACATTCGTATTCATGCTTACAGGTTTCACTAAGCTGAAGCGTGGCAGACGACGAGGACGTGTTGCAAACAGCCAAAGAACTGCTGGAGCGTTCTGCAACACTCCAACAGGAACTAGAACAGTTCTTCCAACGCGAGGCCGAGAGAGAACTGGGCTGTCTTTCTTCGGTAAATCAGTCATCTGAAAATATGGACACCGGAGACGACGAATAGCGCGCTGATGGAATGCGGGATGCAGGCGGTGTAGTTCTCTACCTGTGACTCATGAACCAGAGGCGCACTCTGAACGGATGGAACTCCTATGACCCGGCTTCTCCGCATTGCCGTCATTGATGACAATCGTTCCGAGCTTTTCCTCTTGGAAGAGGTCTTCAAAACCTTTGCCGCTCAAGTGAAGGTGACCACCTATTCAGATGGAAAAGCAGCTTTTGATGCCATGCAGCACTCTGACGCTCTGTGTCCTGACGTGGTGTTACTGGACATCAACATGCCTGGAATGAATGGATTCGAGGTGTTGAAGGCGATGAAGGCGGATGCCAAACTCAAGTGTATTCCGGTCGTCGTGCTGACGACTTCGATGGATGAGTCAGACGTCATGCAGGCGTACGCACTCTTTGCCAGTGCGTATCTGGTGAAGTCTGGACACTTTTCCGACTTGCTTAAACAGATGAAAAGCTTGGTCGAGTTTTGGACGAGAACCCGCTTGATGAGCTGGCCTTCGCCAAGTGCGTTAGACATCCTGCAAGAAGTGCCGCTGAGCCGTTGACAATCATTCTTCGCTGAGCCGGGATTGTGACGGCGCGTAACGATCCCAAAGAAGAAAGGCGATCCTCACGGGTCGCCTTTGATGTTGAACATACTAGCGCGGTATGCAGCGGGGGTCAACGGATGCAGGCCCCCGGTCGTGGTTTCTTAGGAATGATTGAGGTTTAATAGAGCATGAACGGTCTGACGTGTCCAGCGTGTGATGGCGTCTACATCGTCAAAAACGGTCATGCCCACACCGGCAAACAGCGATACCTCTGCCGGGTCTGCCGGCATCAGTTCACCCTAAACCACACCCGAACTCCGGTTTCCCCCGAAACGGTCATCTTGGTCGACCGCTTGCTGTCCGAACGCCTGTCTCATCGCGGCATTTGCCGCGTCGTTGGGGTCAGTCGGAGCTGGTTCCGCCGCCACCTTCAATCTTTGATCAAGGCCGTGCCACACACCATCGAGCTCGAATCACCTGTCACAAAAAAAGTGTAAGCACTCCAGCACCAGTGGGGCTGGTGCTGGAGTGCGATGAGTTATGCACCTTTGTGACACGGCAGACAAAGACATGCTGGATTTGGCTCGCTATGAACCGTGCCACCTGCCAGATCGTTGGCTGTTTCGTCGGAAACCGAGATGTTGTTGGAGCCTTCGGATTGTGGCAGAGCCTTCCTCCCCCTTATCTCGATGCCGTGTGTCATACCGACGGCCTGAGTGCCTATAAAAGCGTTGTTTTTGGTGCGCTGCACGTCATCGGCGGGACACAACATATCGAACGGTTCAACGCTACCTTGCGGCTCCGAGTCGCCCATTTGGTGCGCAAGAGCCTGTCCTTTAGCCGCAAGCAAGAGCATCTTGAACTCTTGATCTGGATGTTCATTCATCGCTACAACGCGTCATTACGTTGAATCCACGACTAGGCCCCCCAATCCTAACCGTGAGGGTGACAGTTCTATGTCAGATGAAGGGAAGAGCGGAACCTCTACCGTGACACCGCGATGACCCGGCGACTGCATGTATTCGTAATTGATGACAGTGTTCCTGACCTGCTCTTGGCCGAAGAGGTGTTTGCCACCTTCAATGACAAAGTGACGGTGACGACCTATCAGAGCGGTCAGGCCGCTCTGAATGCCATGTGGCTCTCAGATGCCGTCTACCCAGATATCGTGTTGCTCGACATCAACATGCCCAAGATGAACGGTTTCGAAGTGCTGAAGGCCATGAAAACGGATGCCCGATTGAAATCCATTCCGGTGGTGATGTTGACGACCTCCCTTGCGGCCCAGGATGTAACACAGGCGTACTCGTTGTTTGCCAACTCGTATGTAGTGAAATCAGTGGACTTCTCCCAGTTTCTCCGGCAAATCGAGAGCCTTGTCGAGTTCTGGACGAGGAGCCGCTTGCTGAATTGGCCGACGCCTCTCTCCATGGAGAGCACCTCATCCATCAGGCTCAAGGACTGAAACGGCACCGACGTAGGCTCCAGCTGAGCAGGGCAAACACAACAGGCGACCCGTGGGGGATCGCCTTTGATTTTTCCAAGAGTACGCGATCTGCAGGCGGTGTCTCGCTCATGCAGCCGCTGGAGGTTCTTCGTAAGCTCGACAGCGCAACATGTCCTGCTCGAGGGCATCAAAGTGCGGTTCAGCCTGCTTCGCCGAAATCCGCCCGACGGCGAGCGAGACCCACAGGTCAATAAAGAGTCGTCGGAGACGGGCCACTTCCGCTTCCCGTGCCGCCGTGGGGTATTGCCTCACGTGATAGATGGTTAATGCCAATGAACCACAGACTCGGTCTACAGGTTTCATAAGCACCTCAAGCTCAACCTTACTCCCTTTCAAGCTGAGCCGTGTCCATTGACCTTCACTGTTGTGCGGGGAGAGGAAATGAACTGAACCTTTTAGGAGAGGCCACACAGAATGAGTTGGTCTGTGTTTGACTGTGGTATGTGGCCTCCGTCAGAGGAAGAGAACGTATTGGCAGAGCGTATGGAGCGTGTGAGAGAGCAGCACAGGAAGACTGAACGGATGGCTTTAGAGCTGGCATCGCGACAATTGGAGCGAGAGGCCATCAGGCAGGAGCTAAAGTGGAGAAGAGACAACCGGCATAAATAAGGCTGCTCTGCCCTAAACGCAAAAACGCCCACAGCCGAAGCGGAGGCGGGGGCACGCTGTGAAGGGCCAACCAGGACGGAGTTCAAAGCTAAACTCAGCCTTAAGCCCAGTGAGGCATTACCTTTAAGCCTCAATTCCTCCCCTTCATGGAGAAGTTATTTCCCTTTCTCAAGGCCTTTTTACACTGCCTGGATGAAAGCTCTAGAAGAACAGCGCCAAGACACCTTGCTGGCGCTGTTGCAGACTCCACAGCTCCTCCCCAAAAGCAAGGCCACAGAGGATGAGCGCTTTAACCGCCTAGTGTACCTCTTGGTCAAAGCCATCACCTCGCAATCGATCTTTGAACTGCAAGGCTTGCAGCACGAGGCCCAACACTTGCGTCCCTGTCAATTTAACTGAAGCACAACGATTACTACCTGCGCCGCGCTTCCGTCCCTTTGACCTGTGGCAGCCCCTCACGCACGGGGCCACCGCTCACGCCTTCACCAGCTGTGGATGGAGGCGGTTTCCTCTGCTCTGAGTGACCCGCCCCTACCGCCACTGGTGTCGGGTTCAGGGACTGGGGGCGGCGGAGTTGGCTTCTCTTTGGGCATGATTCAGCGTGCACCTGAACCTCTCTCCAGATCCTGACAGCAAAAATCTCCCTGTTGCTGCAGTGTTATCGCGGGGCTTTAGCTCTGTTCTGGGCACGGTTCCACAAACTCTACGTCCAGCCAGAACAGAGCATCCCCTTCTTCCACGTCGCCTTCCAAGATCAGCATCTCCTGCCAAACCTCCCACACCTGTGCTTGTAGCTCAGGATGGCAGCCCAGATGATCGGCCAGCTCAAGGCGCACCTTGGCCTCAAGACCGGCGGTTCCCAACCCCCGGTCTTCGCGGTAAGCATCGTCAAGCAAGTCAGCGAGTTCGGCAGGGGTGAGATCACGCGGGTGCATTGAGCCCCACGACACGCTCTTCCCGCTGCTCGCCCTGACTCAGTCTGCCCCTCCACTGACCCAGAACAGCGGAGCACTCAAGCACGAGGCACCTGACGCTGAAGCCAGAGAAGTTTGCTGTTGAGCTCCGCAATCTCAATTCGGGTGTACCGGTGGGCTTGACTGTTGCCCCCCATGATCAAGACGTTGGCCAAACGGTCTTCTGCTTGCCCCACTTGGCGCTGCAGTTGGGCCACGACCTGTTGAAGTTCGCTCGGCTCTGCTGGCAGATGGTTCACCCACACTGCCCATTCTCCCGTTTTCATCGTGCACCTACAGGCAGGCCCCAGTAAGGCGAGGACGTGAGGCATCTCATGCTTCTCAGGGTAGAGAGGGAAGCTAACTCGACTCCTAGAACCTCATGAAGAGCAGCTGGGTGATCAGAGGCCCCGCCATCCAGCCGAAGCAGGAGCCAATGTCGCCCTGCTGCCGCTCCCTCTCCCCACAGCGTTACTGAGCTGACTTATCAGCGTGCTGCCGCAAGTCTCCCAAGTCCTGCTGAAGCTGCTCAGCCGCGGTGTCCAACGCCCGCTGCTGCCCTCTCCTCACGTCGCGTTCGTCTTCTAACCGGGTAATTTCCCGTTGATCCACCGCATTCGTTTCCTCCAACTCAGCAATATGCTGTTCAGCGGTGTGGGCTTCCTCCATCAGCTCCTCTCTCTGCGCCGCATGGGTCTGCCCCTCCCGTTCGAGGCGGCGAATGTAATTGAGGGTTCGAGTGGCGTGCTGTTCCAAGGCCACCAAGTCATGTTCGCTGCGGGTGTGCTCCGCCTCCCGCAGCCGGGCTTCCGCTTGGGCGCTGATCTGTTCCAACCGGGCGATCTGCTCGAGCGAGTTGGCTTGCCCGACCGCCGCTTCAATAATGTCTTGCAAATCTTGGGCCTGTTGATGCACCGCGACACTGAGGGTCGTCAACACGTGACCACTGATGTCTTCTATCGGGGTTTCGCGAACCTGGGCCAAGACCCGTTGGATGGTGAGCCGCAGGGCGTGCGCGGTGGCCAATTGCGCCTGACCGGAAGCAACAATGCCTTGCAGCGTCGCTTGCTGAGCGGCAGCGGCCGACCCCACCTGTGCCAGCGGCGTGGAACGCTGCTGCTCCAAGGTCGACGCCAGCACTTGCCGTAAAGCCTGGGTCACCCCGATCTGTTCGCGTCCAGCGGCAATGGTCTCCTCCAGAATATGGAGTTGCTCCAACCCTGCCGCCCCAACATGTTCACGGGCCGTTGAGAACGACGTCCGTTCAGCGCGAAGATCAAATTCTGGGGGGAGCCCAGTCTCTTTGGGAGGAGTCATTCCGGGAGTGTAGAGCACAAGGGAGCGGTGGAGTGACGCGGGGTTTCACCTCACACCCACCGCTGAGCTGTCCAAGCGAGGCCGGGGGTCAGGGCTCGGCTCAGGCGGATCACCGTTCCCTCTTCGTCTTCCCAGATTTCGATCTGCTCGCCGCCGCCCTGTTTCAGGCCATTGGCATGAGCAATGTAGCGATCCAGGCAGCGCACCAATACGATGGTGTGCCCTTCCATTTCCACGGTCACCTCCTCGGGAGTGTGACTCACAACGTTCATAGATCAAGCTGAAAGAGCAAGGGAGGCTGACCTTTGACGGGCCAACTCGCAGAGAAGCCCAGGGCACGTTCAGAAGTGTGGAAGGAGAACGGTTCCGACATGCCCCAGTTGAGCGTCCGTCCGTGCTCTGGGGATGACGTTTTTGCAAAGTTGAGTTTACGGAGGGGTGGCCCCCCCACCAATCAAATCATAGGGGGAAAACGAAGTGTATAGGAGTGGCCGCTACCTGCTAGTGGGTCACTTGGTCAAGGCATAAGGATTCAGTGGATGACCTGTAGGGTATAGGCACCAGAACCACCCAGAGGATGTCGTTGTGTCCGAGCCCGCTGACGGCGGGCTCGTCGCTTGCCTCCCCAGATAAAGGGTGTCGGGTGCTGATTCCATCCTCGTGCCGTGGCTTCCAACCACTTGATGAGTTGTGTCGGACTCGTCGGCGACTGACCTGCGAGCGCGCGGCGGACGAGGATGCGTTGAATGGACTCGGCCATGTTCAACCCACTGCCTGCGATGGGCGTATAGAGCGGCATGATGCCCTGTGCCATCAACCAGTGCACCAGTTTCGGCGTCTTGTGTCCACTCAGATTGTCCAACACCAGCAACATCCGCAGGGGGGGCAAACTCTCTCGCAACGTCCATTTCACACTCAGTCCTTCCTGCCAACGCTCCCAAATGGCTCGGTTTTCTGCCGGAGGCAACGGTGTTGCCTCCGGCAGACTCGCCAAGATGTCGGTCAGGGTCTGCTGCATCCAAGGATGCAGCACGGCATTCGTGCAGCTCGTGACGCCTTGAACGCGGACTGCTCCGCTGGCGGGGTGGAAGAGGGTCAACAACTTGGCAGTGCCCGCTCGAATGTATTCGTGAGACTGACGAGCAGGTTCGCCTTGCGGTTGCCAACTGGACCCGAGGTGGGGAATGGCCTGATAGGGGCCAGCTTCATCTTCCGTCCACACCGCGACTCCACCAAGTTCAGCTTCGAGATAGGCCCGTTCAATCAGCTTTTTTTCGCCTCAGCATTGGGGTCAGTCACCTTCACCACGCCACTCTTGCGTTGTCGCTGCGCCACTCCCGTCTCGCACCACGTTCGGTCTCGCTGCCACGTGAGGCCAGCCTCGTGTAACACACCCAGGATCGTGTACGTACTGAGCTGCTCAAAGCCCGGCTCACGGCGCAAGACCCGTTGCAGTGTCGAGAGCGACCACGTCGCCGTCCCGTCCTGTTCTCGATCCGGCGGACGACGGGCCGTGTCGAGAATACGGTTCCGCTGAGCGGAACCGTAAGTACGGGGAGGACGTCCACCTGAACGTGTTGCCAGTGCCTGGAGACCGTGTTGGTTGAATCGCGCGACCAAGTGAGCCACGCCATCCCCTGAGGTTCGACCCGCCTCTTGTGCCGCCTGGGTATAGGGCAGACCAGCGGAAACGCCTAGTAACACCTTGGCGCGCCCGACAACCACCACAGCACCGTGATGCGATCGGCTGAATCGCTCCAATTCCAGACGTTCTTGATCCGTCAGGGGACGCAGCGGATTTTTCTGGCGACGAGGCATCTTCAAACCTTACACCTTGACCAAGTGACCCACTAGTGGACAGCCACAGGCATGACATGGGTTAGACTCAGGAATGGGACGACAGAAGCAGTGGGTTGTGAAGCTGAGTGACGATGAGCGGCAACAGCTGACGGACATGACGCGCAAAGGCGTGCACAGTGCGCGGGTCATGACCCGCGCACGTCTGCTGTTGCTGAGCGAGCAAGGGCTCCTCGATCAGGAGGTGGCCCAGCGTCAGGGCGTCAATGCTGCGACTGTGGCATCCATTCGCAAGAAGGACGCTGAGGGCGGCCTGCAGGCTGCCCTGTACGAAAAAGAGCGTCCTCAGCAGCCCCCGAAACTGGATCCTCAGCAGACGGCGATCCTGATTGCCGAAGTCTGTCGGGCACCTGATGGTCGGGAGAAGTGGACGATGCAGCTCTTGGCGGATCGTCTGGTGACCTTAGGCGTGGTGGACAGTAGTAGTGACGAGACGGTGCGGCGCACACTGAAAAAAACGCGCAGGGACCGTGGCAAGTTCAAAGTGGGTGTGTCGCTCAGGTAGGCGCGGACTTCGTCTGGCGCATGGAAGCTGTGCTGGACACGTATGCTCAGCCCTACGACGCTTCGCGGCCGGTCATCTGCTTCGATGAAACATCCTACCAGCTGCTTGATCATGTCCGTGAGCCATGGCCACCCGTGCCGGGAATCCCGGCACGGGTGGATCATGAAGACAAGCGGTGCGGCACGGTGAATTTCTTCGTGGCCTTCGAACCCCTGACGGGTCAACGTACGGTCACGGTGACCGAGCGACGAGGAAATGCGGAGTTCGCAGCGCAACTCCAGAGCCTGGAGTGACGCTCTCCCGAGGCAGAGAAGATCACACTCGTCCTGGATCAGCTGTCGACACACAGCCCAGCGGCGTTATATCAACCTCTTCCGGCAGAGGAAGCCCGGCCATTGACTCGTCGATTTGAGTGGGTACACACGCCAAAACATGCGTCTTGGCTGAACATGGCCGAACTCGAATGGTCGGCCCTGCAACGTCAGTGTCTTGGGCAACGTCTGGCCAGCAAAGAGGCCGTCGAGCGTGAGATACAGGCCTGGGAAACCGACCGCAATGCGCGGGCGGTGCGCGTGAACTGGCAATTCTCAACACCAGCTGCGCGGGAGAAGCTCGGACGGCACGACCCAGCGTGAGAATAACTACAGACATGCCTGTGGCTGTCCACTAGTGGACGGCCACAGGCATATCTAATGAAAAACCATCGCCGTCGGATACTGATCTCTCGCTCTCCAAAACACACCACCTATTCTCATCATTCACAAGTCATAGCCCCAGACATGCCTGTGGTGATGCACTAGCCGAAGCTGGGGCGGGGGCGACGTCAAGATTTAGCTCACCACAGCAGCGCGTTCCAGATTCAGCGCCAGCAAGCGGGCCAGCACCTCATCTTTAGCCAACGGCCACTCCCAGCCGTAAGCAGCAGCCACGGTGGTATCCAGTCGAGTATGGGCTGATTGCAGGGTGTAGGCAGGTGACATGGTGCCCTGAACCTGTGCCAAGGCGTTGTACATCTTAGTTAAGGTCAGCCCCTGCGCTCTGAGCCCGGCTCTGGCCTGCTCCACGAAGCGAGCAGCCTGAGCGACAGCGTCTTGCGTGGTGGGCGCCCACTGCGGAAAGGGGAAGGCTTCAAAGCACGTCGTGGAGGTGTAAACCAAATCGTTGCCTTTCCCGTGCGTGCTGGAATTGGCTGCTGCCCAATGGAGATGTGCCTGACTGTTCAGCACCCCGTGCATCCAGTCCTGATCGCTGGCCACCACCACCAGGCGGCCTGAAGGCAAGTCCCGCGCCAAGCACTACACGAACGCCCGGTGCTTGGCGACGATGGACGTGGCGAGATAGCGGGACAGGGGCGCGAGGGCGCGGCGCATCCCAAGACGGAACTCAGCAAATTGCCAATATCGATCACGTTGCGACTTGCGGTTATTGAGGAGACGCACAGGCTTTACATGCTCAACCACATGGATAAACGGCACCGCATACCGCGCCGCTTCCGCTTCCGTCCGGCTGCCAAAATCAATCACCCAAGTGTCGCCGCGCACGTCCGTCAGGTCGTCGCCGTTCAGGAGGAGACGCAGCACGTTGGCATTGTTGGCCCCATCTGGATTGGGCAGCGTCAGCCAAGCGCGAGCTGTCGCTCGGGTGATGTCGAACGCTCCAGCTAACTTAACGCCCTGAAAGCTAAGACCCAGATTGGCCGGAAGACGCACTGCCTCGGCCACATTGGAGCCAGTGGACAAGTTGGCGTGAATGGCTGGAACAAGGGTGAGTACCGCAAGCTCCCCGGGTTTCCCCTCTGCGATCAGCCTGCCCATCAACCGCTCTGATTCCTGCCCACCGTCAAACGCAGCTGCGGCCACCCGCACCGCGGCTCCATCTTGCACCCACGGCAAGTCTGGCCACGCCCGGAATATAGCTCCGCTGGCGTTAATGCGTTCCAGCGCCGCCCGGTTTCCCAGCATATTGATGGAGTTGGTGCTGATCAGTCCTGCGCGGTGCGTCGTCCCCTGCTCAATGGCGGCCCGCGCCTTTTCGAGCTAGTAGCAGACCAAGTCACTGCTTTTGGCAACGCGGCCCATGTAGGTATCCCGAAGGGCGTCCACATAGGGCCGCCCCAGCTTTGGCCCCTGTTTTTTCTTACCCAGAAACGGTGGATTCCCGACAATGTACTGGGCGTCCGGCCACTGCGCTTCCGTGCCGTCCTCATTCAAGAGCGCATCCCGGTTCTGAATCGTGTCCAGCCGTTGCAGCACCGGCGTCTCCCACTCGCCCCCATGCGCTGCCTTCCATTGAAAATACGAAATCCACACGCTGACAGACGCTAGTTCGTGCGCGAAGGTTTCGATCTCGATGCCGCGAAGTTGCTGGGGTGAATCTGCGGCGGCATGGCAAACGGCCCGGCCCCCAGCTCAAAGCCTAGGCTGCGAACTTCATGCTCCAAATCCAGCAGCAGACCGAGGGCTACGACGAGGAAATTCCCACTGCCACAGGCCGGATCAAGGACGGTTAGCGTGCCTAGTCGAGTGTGGAAGGCTTGCACGGCTTCGAGCGCCGCGGGCTTGCCCCCTTTCTTCACGGCTAGGGCCTGTATGCCAAGGTGTGCGTAGGGTTGATGAGGTAACACCAAGCACCTGAGGGATGACGGAAAGAGTTAGTCGTGCCCCCAGACCCTAAGCAACTGAAACGGTAAGACAGCTCCCTCTCAGATAGGATGGAGTCATGGGGCAGCCAAGGAAACGTCGTGGTTACCGCTTCATTACGATTGACGGGCAACTCTACAGCTGGCGTTTCCAATCTGGGAAGGATGCGGGTGTCTTGACGGTACTCAGTCCTGAGAGACGGACAGGTCGTCTGGTGGTGCATCTTCCTGAATCTCCAGATCCCTGGCTTTCTGAGTGGTGCCCTGAAGGGACGCGCCCCGTCACTCCAGCCGTTGTCGCTGCGATTATTCGAGCAGCGGTGCGAAGCGGCTGGTCTATAGACGATTCGGCACCACTCCAAGGGGTTGAGTGGCGCGATGGTCTTCTTCACGAACGAACCTTAGATAGCCCGGCCACAACGTGATGCATGCCAGAAACATGCCCATATAGAAAGTTCGACCTCTCTTCTTATAGCGAGTAGCAATGACTCGAAAATCCTTGTTTCGGCAACGCACGGCACGTGACGGAGCCTTTGCCTACACGCCCTAGTCTAGCGTTGACTCAACTTGGAACCATTCACCTGATTGGGACGGTACCTACCTGCCGCGCTTGACGCAGAGGCAGTAGTTTCCAGTCCGTCGACAATCATACCCTCCAGTATCCCAGCGAGTTCGACAGGCGTCAGGTCACGCGGGTGCATGGGCTCAGGGTAAAACAAAGCGCCTCCAGCTCTTCGCCCCGTTGCTGTTTGCTTTAGCGGAGCGGGCCCAGGTCGGCAACGTGGAAAAGGCTGTCGAAGCAGTCTTGCGGGATCTAGAGACCCCCCATCTGGGGTGACCCCGCTCCCGCCTGAGTACACGTGTGTGGGTGACGGGGATGGCCCAACGTCGGTTCCAGCTTCTGAGTCAGCCCGCGGTTGCGGCGTAGGACTGGGGGAGGCATCATCGCTTCTGAGTGTTCCTTTCCTCAGGCCAGCCATACGCTTGATCCACCGCCTCACGGTACCGCTGCAGCATCCGGCTTTGTGTGGCTCGGCGGGCCACCGTCGGCACCCCGGTCAACGTCGCATCGTATTGCGTTTGCCAGCGAGAGAACCGCTGTAAGTGAAAGTGCCACACTGTTTGGTCGGTGGACGGGCGCAGATTCATGACCAAGGGACGCACTTGAATTTCCGGGAGGGGCAGCGCTTCATAACGGGCGACAAGCTCGGTTTGCCACGCTTGACGGGTCTGCTTGGCTTTGAGCATGCCCACCGCATGGGCCCTGGCCCGTTCCTGAGCGCGTGCAAACGCCTCCGTTGCCTCAAGTTCCATGACCCGGGCTGTCCGGTAGAGCCGGGCCGGTTGGTTCATCCGCTGGCCCAACTTGTTGGTCATCTGCTCTTGATCATGGGCACCCAGGAGGGTGCGGATCATCGTGCGACTCCAGCCCCGGGCTTCCAGGTCTTGAAGGGAGAGGAAGGGCGCGGTCATGGGTGTCCCAGTGTGCCCAACGAGGGAGAGAGCAACATTAAGCGTGCAGCACGGAAGGGCGGACACCTGTTGAACATGGGGAAGCACCTCGTCTGCTCGCCAGAGCGGGCATATGGGAATTTCTTGGCTTACTCTATCCAGCCGTACGCGTGAGACACCGCGGCTTGGTAGCGCTGATACATTCGAAGTTCTGCTGCCCTGCGCATAGTTTGAGTCAGTCCGGACAACAAATGTTCCTGCGCCAGGTGCCAGAGGTAGAACTCCTGCAGATGCATCTGCCAGAGTTCTTTCTGGTCAGCCGCCTTCCCCTCTCGCTCGACTGGATGCACCTGCACTTCGGGGAGGGGAAGCGCTTCATACCGTGCCAACGCTCTGGTGTTCACGAGTTGACGGGTTTGGACTGCTTTGAGCATCACCACTTGGTGGGCACTGGCACGCTCTCTGGCGTGGGCGAAGGTTTCGGTGGCCTCCACCTGCATCACCCGTGCTTCGAGATACAGCTTGATCGGCTTGGGCATCCGACGCCCGTGTTTGTTCGTCCAGCGCTCGTGATCGTGGGGATCCAGAAGCGACTTGATCATCCCCAGAGTCCAACCCCGAGCTTTCAAGTCTTGGAGAGTGAGATACGAGTCAGTCATGTAGAGGGCAGTGTGTCAGACAATTTGGAAGGCAGCACCAGGCGGGTCATGTGCAGAACATGGATGTCAATCGGCGGCGAACGCGGGACGGCGGGACTTCAGGGTGATGTCCATGACACTGGGGGTGTCTTCAGTCTTGAGGTGCAGTACAGGCGTGCTGATAGGGCGGTCTTCGACGTCCACCACTTGACTGGAATTGGCTTTGAGTTCCCAGAGGCCCAGATACCGGCTGAAGTCGGCGCGGGTCGCGTCCGACTCCAGTTCAGCGGGGCAGGTGCGGTAACACGGGCGGGTTCGTTCTTCACGTCGTAAGCGCAGCCTTGGTCAGTCGGGTGAGCAAGTCACGCGGCAAGCTGCCCGTTTGGGTGGCGGCGGCGAGCTGCGCCATCAGGTATGGCAATCGGCTTTTGTGGCTGGCGTTCAGCAGCGCCCGGAGCTGGGGCATCCGTTCGGGGTCACGGGCAGGCCGGGCCCTCCCACAGCGTGTGCTGGTGATTGATCTGGTCTTGATGGGGTTGAGTCGTCACTTGACTTTAGTAGAACAGATCTTCCGGACAGGCTCTAAGGTTCACCCTCTAAGGCACAGTGAGCTTGATTAGCATGGGCAATGGCGCGAAGTTCCGGGGTGGTGCGCTCAGACCGTTAAGGCAGGCGCATCACTCGGACTTTTCACAAAAATCACCTCTACAGTGGCAAGGCTCACACCCGGCCGCGCTTGTATCAAAAGGGTCAGAACTGGCGTGCAAGGCTGCGCCATGTCGGCAACCTCCATCACCCACGGCAAGGTGTCCCGCAACGGCTCATACACCGCTTGGGTGGACTACCCCGATGAACCCCTCTCCCACGAGGCCAACGCCCTCATTGCGGCCAGCACCAACAACGAAGTGGTGTTGCTGCAGGGGCCTCCCTTTAGCATTCAGGGCAAAGTCAGAGTGACCACCATCGGCTGCGGCGCTCTCTCCCGCGTCGCGCGCTTAGACGGCGGAGCATGCAGGCAGAAGCAACGCGCTCCGAACCCGTTCGCGCGGGTTGCAATTCACGGTACGGGCAGGCTAGAGCGGTGACTTCCGCTCAAATCTCACTCCACGAAGCGCTCGCTTCCCTCCCCACTCGAGCTTGGGCGACCGTCACCGCGCTGCAGCAGCAGGGGGTCGAGGTCACGTGCTCGAGAGAAGCTGGACGTTGGATCCTCCAAGGCCACTTGGAAGGACGCGCGTTCCACACTGAGCCCGCGCAGGTACTCACCGGGCAAAGCTTGGATGACCT
Organism: Deinococcus sp. QL22; assembly: GCF_023370075.1. Lineage (NCBI taxonomy): Bacteria > Thermotogati > Deinococcota > Deinococci > Deinococcales > Deinococcaceae > Deinococcus > Deinococcus sp. QL22. The sequence continues at coordinate 121,048 of NZ_CP097155.1, read as the reverse complement.
CTGGCGACGGATGCAACCCGCCACCGAAGAACGCGACTATTTCCTCCAAAAACGTCAACAACGGGGGGACTAAGCAATGGGGCCTGAACGTGGTTCGGGCCGGACACGTGGAATGTTTAAACCCAGCGTGAGCGAGGCATTGTTTAAACATGCAGCACCCTCCGACCGGACAACAGCATCAAACATGAGTCAAGGCCTGTTAGAGGAGGTCAGTCCACTGGCAGCGCACCCGGCAGCGGTTACGGCACTCGGTCAGAATGGCGGCGCCGGCGCCGTACCCGTGCCCGCGTGTCCCGCTCCATGACAGGGCTGTGAGGCGTCCACGGGTATACCGCAATCTGCTCCAGAAGCGGGGAAGGTCTTCAGCCTAAGCTGTCTCAGGCAGGTGTTGTGAAGGCACGCTGTGCATGTTCCATCAGCGGAGGCACTCCACGAAAGGCCGCCTCCCCAAAACCGACATTTTGACGAGCATAAAGGGTGATCAGCCGACCCAGAGCCGCCACGTCAGCAATTGACTCACCGGAGTTAAATCAGCCCGCCCCTACGGGAGGAGCGCGCTTGCGATCTCCTGAACTGCGTGGATTGTTCGGCCCGCACCACCCGCCGCTCGTCATACAACTTCAAGCACACGGGACGCTGGGTCGGCACATACACCCACTGCCTGGCATCCGGCTGCCCTAGCAAATACTCAATCATGGCGGGTGACCACCCCCGCACTTTCAGCTCTTGGTGATTGAGAAACGCACCGCTGCTCAGTGCCACGGTCGCTCACCGTACAGAGCCTGAAACGCCTCGCGGTATCGCTCATACGCCCGACTCTCAGCCTCACGCCGGAGGGCTTTGGGCAAACCACTGAGCGGGTGCTCATGCTCCATCTGCCAGGCGTAGTACGCCATCAGGTGGTGCTGCCAGAGCTGCTGCCCGGTCATCGTGGCCTCCCCCTCGTACCGCTGAAGCACCGGTGGGGGGAGGGCATCGTACCGGGCGACGTGCGCGGCTTGGTTGACCTGCTGGGTGTCTGCCGCTTTGCCTGCCCGGTCTTGCCGGACGCGGGCACGCTCCTGGGCCAGGGCAAAAGCTTCGGTGGTCTCCGCCTGCACCACCCTTTCTTCGAGATACAGCTTCACGATGCCCTCGGCCAGGCGCCCGCCCACCCGCAACTCGCTTGGGCGCTCACGGTCGTGCTGACCCAACAGATCGCGGATCATCGCCAGCGTCCAGCCCCGCTCTTTCAGTTCAACAGTGCTCAGCAGCACGGGCAGCTTCATGCACTCAGTCTCTCAAATCAGGCTGCGGTCATCAGGTCATCAGGTCAGAGCAGCGGAGAGTGCGGCCGCTCTCTCAGGACGTGGCTGGCGCCCTGCACGGCCGTCACTTCTGCCTCGGCCCCGGTCGAGAGGTCGCGGTACACCGTCCGCACTTTGGCGAGCACCACGACCTCATCGCTGGAGGCCTGTGCGGCCACCACCGGCTCAGTCTTGGGTTTGAAACTGGTCAGATGCCCGACCACGAAGCGGTCAAGTGTGATTAGGTCGCTGCCGTCCAGTTCGACGATGTACCCGTTTTGCCGCCCGCTCTTGACCATGCCCAGCTTGCAGCGTGCCCCTTCCAGCAGGTGCGAATCGAGGGGCGAGAGAATCCACTGGCCCCAGCACTTTCTCACCGGCAGGCACGCTGGGTACGACAACCTTGGGGGTTTCACCGCCCCGATCAGGCGGTCGAGGCCGTGCACGGCCAGCGTGATCATGTGGTCGTTGCGGCGCTGTTGCCTTAACCAGCCCCATGGCAGAGGGGCTGCCAGACTTCTCCCTGTGGCAGCGGGCGCAGGAGCATCTCCTGTCTGGGCTGCCTCACGCGTGGCGCAACGCGATCGGAGAGCGGGTGCTTGAGCAGTACCAGCCCGCGGTGTCCCCAGCATTCTCCTGCCCCCTGTCCACTGAGGGATACTGTGTGCTCGCCTGAGACCGCGCTTGAGCCAGTCGAAGAGTCCCTCATTCCCAAAGAGAAAATTCCCATCTATTACCAAACCTATCCACCCGACCTCGCCACCATTGAAGCCTTGAAACTGGAAGGCCGACAACCTGCAGATGGTCAAGGCGTGGCTGCCTTGTTCAAGCTCCGGATCGGCGACCGTGAACACCTCTGTGACCTGTGCCGACGCTCGGAGGCCGTGCTGCTGCAGATCAGGGAAAACACATAAGCCTGTTCACGTGATGTGCTGTCCTGAACGTGTGATGGCTGGGGAGTGCCTGGAAGATTCGAGGCCCCCCCACAGCACCCTGCCGCTGACTTCAGATCGTCGCCCGCGTCGGCGGTATGACCACCCTCTCCACCGCGTTTTCCACTCATTCCACTCACACTTGTACAGGAGGAACATCTGAAGCGTTGCGCTCTGCATATACCTCAACACGACAGGGGACGATGTCCCCTCTGGAGGCCAGATGAGCGCAATCGAACGCACCACCCCCCAAGAATCCCAAGCCACTTCTCGACCCACATCCTCGTTAGTGGCTCGTCTCAATCTCTTAGACGCCCGTTTGGTGGGCTGGTGGGCACGGCACGGCATTACCTTGCTACGCTGGTCACTGGGCCTGATTTTCTTTTGGTTTGGAGTTCAGAAGTTCTTCCCGGGTCTCAGCAGTGCCGAAGGTTTGGCCACCCGCACCATCTCCGTGCTGACGTTTGGACTTGTCCCGGCGCACATTAGCCTGCCTGTGTTGGCTATCTGGGAATGCCTCATTGGCTTGGGCTTGTTGACTGGACGGTACTTGCGGCTGACGTTGCTCCTGCTGTTTGCTCAAATGGCGGGCACGTTTCTCCCGCTGCTGTTTTTTCCGGCAGAGACGTTCAACCTGTTTCCTTGGGCACCCACGTTAGAAGGGCAGTACATCATCAAAAATCTGGTCTTGGTGTCGGCTGGGCTGGTCGTCGGCGCCACGACACGGGGCGGGAGTCTGATCGCCGATCCCAAAGCCGCCCGGGTGGCTGAACACACCGAAGCGCTGCACCGCCGCTTTCGTCGCCGCTTCCAGCGCGAGCCCTGAACCTCACGAGAGAACTCCTTTGATGGCCCGCTCGACCATCAAAGGTCGGGTCATTGAAGTGTGACCATTCGAGGAAAATGTTCCCCGTAAAGACCGGCTGTTGGCCAACTTGGCAACATTGTGACCGAGATCAGGGGAGACTGAAGTTGAGCTTGACCCGCGATCGCGGGTCAAGTGTCGTGCCGCCCGGAGACAGCTCCCGAGGTGCAGTTGATTGCATAGCGTTGTCACGAAGTGGCTGGGCCCAGCCACCAAGGTTCATCCTCTCTGCGGCCATGAGCCGAGCTCACGCCGCAACTGGACGGCCACAACGCACCGGGCCTTAGGCTTTCTTCACGCCGCCGCCGCAACGACAAAACATTTTTCCCACCGTCTAAGGTGAGTTCACACCACGTTGATGCAGTGAAAGGAGCTAGAGATGCACCACCGGCAGCTAGGGAAATCAGGCCTTCAGGTCTCTGAGATTGGGTTCGGCGCTTGGGCGATTGGGGGGGATGCTTGGGGCCCGGTCGAGGACAGCGCCTCGCTCAAGGCCATGGAGCGTGCGCTCGAACTGGGCGTCACCTTCATTGACACCGCAGACGTGTACGGCAACGGCCACAGCGAGACGCTGGTTGCGAAGGTCATCAAAGGCCGCCGTGACCAAATCGTCGTGGCCACGAAAGGCGGCCTGATGGGCCACCACCGCGATCCGCAGCAAGCGCCGGTCTACGACCGTCCTGAGAAAATCATCGCAGCCTTCGAGGCCAGCTTGCGCCGATTAGAAACGGAGTACATAGACGTCTATTTCGATCACATCTGGTGGAATGCCCCACGGGAGACCGAAGCGTTCCTGACCGCCTTTGCTCAGCTGAAACAGGAAGGCCGGGTGCGGGCGGTCGGCGTCTCAACCGATGACTTCGCGTATGTCCAGCAGTTCAACCAGGGCGGCACCCTGGATGTGGTGCAGCTCGATTACAGCCTGCTCAACCGCAAAGCCGAGCAGGACATCCTGCCGTATTGCCTGGAGCATGAGATTGGGGTGGTGGTGCGCGGGCCCCTGAGTAAAGGCATGCTGACTGGGAAGTTTAGCCCTGAGACGCGGTTTCCAGAGGGAGATGTGCGCCACAGCTGGCCGCATGAGGATTGGTATCAGACGCAACTGGATCAGGTCACGCAGCTGCGGGTGCTGTCCTCTGCCGACCGTTCCCTGGGTCAGCTGGCCTTGCAGTTCGTACTGAACCATCCGGCAGTCTCGGTGGCCATTCCGGGTGGAAAGACCCCAGAGCAGGTCGAACAGAATGTCCAGGCGTCCACCCGCCCCTTGCTCACGGAACAGGATATCCGCCAGATTGAGACTGTCACGCCAAGAGCCCGGGAATGACGGCGCAAAGCGGTGGAGCGCCGAATGTGGAGGGCGGTGACCTTGTCCCGCTGCTCCACAGCGCCACCCTCATTGGTTCTGAACGAAGGCGAGTGGCCCGAATGAAGGGGCTGAAGGAGGCGAGATGAGAGTCTTGATCACCGGTGCAGGGGGGAGTCTGGGCCGGGTGCTCGCCCCAGTCCTCCAGAAAAACGGGTATACCCCAGTGTTGATGGACTTCCGGCCACTGGACACCCCGTATGAATTCATTCAGGGAGACGTGACCAGCAAAACGGATGTGTTCCGGGCTGCCGAAGGTGCGGATGTGATTGTCCACGGCGCGGCGCTGCACGGCGTTCACCTCCGCGACCATTCTCGGGACGAGTTCTGGAAGCTCAACATGGAAGGGACGTACCACGTCTATGAGGCGGCCCGTGAGCACGGCATCGCGAAAGTCCTCCTGTGTAGCACCATGGGCGTGTATGGCGCGAGCATCACCGTGCCTGAGAAGAGCTTTGCCGTGGTCACGGAGGCGTTGCCTTGCCTGCCAAGCGACTTCTACGGGCTGACCAAGACGCTCGCCGAGGAACTGGCAGGGTTTTACAGCCGCGTCCACAACATCAGAACCATTTCGTATCGTCTGGGCATGTTCGTTCCGGAAACCTTTGTGCGCTACGGCTTCCGGCTGCTCAAGGGCGGGGTGGACGACCGGGATGTGGCTCAGGCCTTTATGCTGGGCCTGCAAAACGACTCAATTTCGTGTGACGCCTTCAACATCATGGCGGCCGTTCCATTCTCAACCGAACAGTTGCCGTTGTGGCGCGAGAACCCTCGGGCGTTGGTCGAGGCTCAGTTTCCTGGCATTTCAGAGCTGGTGGCCCAGCGCGGAGCAAACATCGATGACCTGCTGGGTGCCTGGGGTCAGGTGTATTGGTCAATCGAGAAAGCCAGGGCGGGGCTGGGCTACCAGCCCCGGTATACTTTTGCGGAATTTTACGCAGCACTCCAATCGGGAGACGACACGCATTACCCCTTCGCGAATCTCCCCTGGTGGGGGGTGCCTGAGTAGGCTTGACGGTGGTGTTGCCTGCACTGTCCTGGAGGACGCTCAACCCACTGAGGTGAACGACGAGTTCAGGATCAAGGAAAGATCCCGAAGAGCAGATGGGCCATTCCATCTAGGAATGGCCCATCTCTTTGAGCGGATTAACTTGCTGCTGTCGTTCAGCCCGTTGGGGAAGAATTTGCCGTTATTGGCATTGAGCGCGGGAGGCAAAATATTCAGGCTTCAGCAGGTTGGAGTGAGCCGAGAACGACTCTGGGCCGGTCAGCCTCAGTTACATGCTCTGTCTAAGAGCGGAGTGCGCTGCAGGAGCTGGAATCGGCGCTGGGCGATCCCAGTGACCCAAACCCGTGCGGGCAAACCGGAACGAGGCCAGCCCAGAGCGTGGGTGTTCAAATCCCGCAAGACCGCTTCAACGGCGCCTTCCTGATCAGCGACTTGGGCGTGCTCGGCGAGGGTGAACAACAAAGGGGCGAACACTTGAACGCAGGTTTGGAGGGCGTGAGGCTCCCCTCGTCCACAGCCAGATAAGGCTTGTTCAGCCGCTGTAGTCTGGGGAGAGGCGTTCATGTCCGCAGTGTGGTCCCCAGGTGATCATCTCCGGCGCGCCTTTCTTGGGGAACAGCTCATTCAGTAGGGAGAATGTTGGAAGGTTCTCATTTCTGGCACCCTGACGAGCTCATCCGGCGCCTGAATGGACGGAGAACTCAAAGACAACCTTCTGACCTCCCAGCCTGGCCTCGCTTTCATGGATGCCCTGAACCCTGAAGACTGGCAATCTGCGGACGGTCAAGCGGTGGCCGCCCTGTTCAACCTCCGCACGGGAGACCGCGAACGCTTCAGCGGCCTCTACCGACGAGGAGACGCGGTGCCGTTGCAGGTCAAACAACCCCGATGAGCTGACGCGCTAGAGAGGCAGAACCGCCCTGTACCGCGGATCGTGCAATCTCTGCTGAAATAGAGGACGCCACAGACCCTGAGGAGGAGTGGTGGTGAGAGGAACAGGAAGCCCCAGCACTGAGCCGGGGTGCGGGGGGGAACTTATTTTTTCTTAGAACGGGCTTTGGTTTTCCTGTTCGCGCTGCCTAATTTCTGGCCCTTGAGAAAGCTGGCTTCCAGCTGCTGACGGGTGTGGGCGGCCAACACCTTAAAGTCTACGGCTCCAGATTCAATGCTTTCGAGGAAGATGCGGGGGGCAGAGGCCCGGCCTTCTCTCAGTTGCGCGTCTATTGTTTCAAACCAGGCCTGAAATTCAGGCGTCACTTCAAACAGCATGTCTCTGGCCAATTTGTTGTAGGTCTCACCGTCTCCGCTTCGCCGCTTGAACTGTTTGGGCAGTTCGAAGCGGGCACCCGGAAGCTTGACCGCTTCGATCTTGCCTTCACGCACAGCAATCTGAAACTGCTTAACAAAGGCGTCACTGCGTTGGAGATTACTGAGTTTTTGAACCTGTTCACTGAGTTTGAGATAAGCCATAAGGTGTTGTATCAGTTCACTTAAAAAGAAGGAAGAGGTCATTTGATTTGAGAAATTTGGGCTTATGTTTGATACCGCCGTGTTTGTTGAAGAGCTCGCAGCAAAGCGGAAATGCGGTTCAGCAGGATCTGGAAAAGCACTGTAATTCAATGCTCTGACCCTGAGCTTCAAGGTCGGTTCCGCTCTTTGGGCAGCAAGGTTCCTTCACCTCTGCCGTGCTGAGCCACTCAGCCATATCGGTGGCTGAGCCTTGGTTATGGCACTCATTCCGTAAAGATCTGACGCAATTGCGCCTGCACCATCGCCGGGAGACTCTGACGCCAGGCCATGCGAAAGGGCAGGGCTGGACACGGATCATGCACAGGCCGGAACGTGACCCCAGGATGAGCGAGAGCCGTCAGGGAACGGACGATCAAAAACAGGCTCTCCTGCTCAGCGACGAGGCGCATCACGCCCGCGAACGGTTGTGTGGCCTTCACTTGCCTCGCAGCATGTGGAGGGCAGGGGTGGCCTGACGATCAAGCACACCCCTGCCGCAACCGCAGACCACATCTGGAACGCTTGTCTTTGATGCGCTCTTCGGATCAGGGCGGAAACGCTGATGCGAGTGTGATGGTGGAGGTTCAGAGGTCCGGGCATGCCGGCTCAACAATTCCTGAGCGCGTTCTCGTTGTTTGAATCCAAGTCGCTGTCGCTCTTGACGCCGTGTGGGACGATGCGATTGTTTAACCACAGTGTTGCAGCGTGCCGTGGAGATGACCAGGAGGTGGTCGACGTGGATCAGACGGGTGAGTTCCTGAATTGCCGCCCCGTCACTTCGCCGCTGACCCGGTGTGGATGACCTCTGGGACCCCGTCGTCTTCCAACAGCCGGGTCAGGACAGGCCTTGCAGCTCCTCAGTCCCGACGTCTGTGAAGGCGAAGGTCGAGGACGAAGCCGTGGTCATCCACAGCCCTGCACCACCCCTGCCGGACGCCATCGACGCTCGGACACACCTCCATCAGCTGCCACCGGGAACAGGGGCGGGTTGCCGGTGGCGTCACTCTTCAGCGAAGAGGGAGGCGAACTGGATCCACCGTTCGCGCAGCGTCTCGTGACTGACCGGTTGGGCCGCGCCCGTGGAGCAAGTCCTGAACGTCCCGGTCACTGGGAGGAAAGCGGGGAGAGAGCCAGACGGCGTGCTGGAGGATGATCATAGGAAAACGGTGGCGGTCACGCCCAGTCAGCCTCCCCCGATCCGGTTCAAGCAACACAACCGCGTTGGCTGCTGTGGGCGTGCTGTCACTCTGATTTTAAATTTTGACGAATTTCTGCACGCCCATCACGAACATCACTGCCCCACCTTGCTCGCCCCAAATGAATTGTCTTAATGGCACTGACTCGCAGGCACCGCTGAATACTGAGCTTCAGACAGACGAACGAACTGACACTCCCGGCCTGACACTCCCGGCGCCGCGCATGCCATGCACGTTGCGATTGCTGCCCAGTTCGATTTAAGATACCTGGTATCAGCCGTCAGCATACCGAACAAGATTCGACCCCCACGTTGGAGCAGTGCCGCCACTGAAGCGCCCCGGAACTGGGTTTCCCTACCTGCATACGCATTGAATCCCCGTGGCAACAGCCAAGCTGCGCGGTCAGCACCCTGTCGCTGTTCTGATCCACCTCAGCCGCGTATTGGGTATCCTTTTTAATACGTTCAAGCCGTAATAAATCCAGCTGTCCAGACTACCGAGCTTCCTTATGCTGCCTAGGTTACTTATTGAAGGAGCCTGTATGAGACGTAGGATTGCCCTGACCGCCCTCCTCCTGAGTTCGTTCGCTGCCGCAGCGCCTGGAAGCTGGCGCGGCACCATTACCATGAGCGCCGCCGACTACGCTCCTAATTTTCCGGGTCAGTCCAGGCCACTCAAGGTCTTCCAACAGATCGCCAGCGAGTACGAAAAGAAGTACCCCGGGATGAAGATTAAGTTTCATAACGCTCCGGTTCCCGACACCAACACCATGATCCGGGTCAAGGCGGCAGCGGGCGAACTGTTCGACATCTACTGGGCACAGGCGTATAGCCTGAACTCCACGCTGCCCAAAGGCGTGGCCGCCGACCTCGCGCCTGCCTTCCGCCAGCCCAATCCCTATATCTCTGGCAACAAGGCGTGGCAGGACGTAATGGACAAAGCCCAGCTGGCCGAGAGCCGCAACCCCAGTGGCGCCGTGTACACCCTGAGCGGCGATAGGGTGGTGTACACCATTTTTTACAACACAAACCTTTTCAAGAAAGTGGGCATCACGAAGGCGCCAGCCAGCTGGCCTGAGCTTATTGCCGTGTCCAAAAAGCTGAGCGCGGCCGGTATCTACCCTATGCACGCCGTGCCTGCTTACCCCTGGTGGAGTCGCCACTTCCTGACTGACCTGTACAGTAAAGACTACGTCAAATTGACGGGATACGACGGCTTGCCCGGCCAGTCACCTCTGGACGAGGCAGTGGCGATTCACAAGGGCATCCTGACGCCCGAAGACGACCGCTTTATGTCGTGGTGGCCGGTTATGAAGCAGTTTACGGATACTTGGCCGAAGGACTACCTGACCGCGGACCCTTCCAAGAACTACGACGCTTTCCAGGATTTCGTGGGCCAGAAGGAAGCCATGCTGTACGAAGGTAGCTACAAAACCCGCGAGATGCTGGACGCTGGCGTCAAGTTCCCGGTTTCAGCTTTTAACTTTCCACGCCTGACCCAGAAAGAAAGCAAGTACGCGACTGGCGTAAATACCGCCAATGCTTACACAGGCACGGGCGGCTTTCAATACGCCGTCAGCACGCCACTGTCGAACAAGAGCATGCGAGAGGCTGGCAAGATGGAAGCCGTGCTCGACTGGATGCGCTACTTTGGCACGCCGAAGAACCTGCAACGCCTAACAGCCGAGCAGGGAACCTACGTGCCCACCTGGCCCGGCACCACGGCCAAACTCGCCCTGAACAGCTTTGATGCGGCGGCCATCCAGGCGCAGATCAAGCAGCCTGAGCGCTCTGTGGGAATGGCAAACGCTTCGGCTAACTTGGGCTGGGGCGATATGCAGCGTATTTTTGGGCTGTACCTCAGCGGAAATGTTACGCTGGAGCAGGCCAAGGTGCAGGCACAGACGGTGCTGGATCGCGCCGCAGCGGATTATGCCCGCAAGAACAAAATTGACCTGTCGAAGTACTGAACACAGGCCGATGTTTCCCCTCAGATGAGTGACCGTCCTTACCTGCTGACAACCCTCAGCTATACCTGGCTCCAGAGCCGGGCCGCCTGATTTACAGGCCGGACAGGAGCCCCTGCGCGCTTGTCCGGCCTGCTTCGCTTTTCCTAGAGGAGTTCCATGACTGCCCGACCCGGTTTCCGCTCTGCTCGCTCTGCGCGGCGCAGCTTTCTCACCCGGCTGCGTGGCGGGTGGCCTGCCTACCTTTTTCTGCTGCCGACCCTGCTGCTGACTGGCTACTTCTCGTACTACCCAGCCTATACCGCCATTGTACGGGCATTCACTGACTGGGACGGTCTGAACGTGCCCACCTTCACTGGGTTTGAGAACTTCGGGCGGGCGCTGAGCGACCCAGTGATGGGGCAGGCTTCACTGAACATGGGCATCTGGGTGGGCCTGGGGTTACTTCTGGCACTGGTGACGCCGCTGCTCGTCTCCGAACTGGTCTTTCACCTGCGGGGTCGGCGGCGCCAATATGTCTACCGCACTCTTCTTGTCGCACCTATCGTGATTCCCTCACTGGTGCTCCTGCTGGTCTGGGGAACTTTTTACCGCAGTGATGGCCTGCTCAATTCGCTGCTGGGTGCCGCTGGCCTGCCCGGACTCCAACGAGACTGGCTGAGCAACCCCGATACGGCGCTGCTCAGCCTGATCTTCCTGGGCTTTCCGTACATCGACGCCTTTAACTTCTTGCTCCTGTACGCCGGGCTTCAGGGTATTCCTGAGGACGTGTTCGACGCTGCCAAAATTGACGGCGCGTCCGGGTGGCGGCGGGTACTGACAGTGGATCTGCCGCTCCTGCGCCCACAATTGGGACTGATTGCGGTGCTGGCGATCATCGGGAACGTGCAGTACTTCGTCAGTCCATTGGTGCTGACTTCGGGAGGGCCGGGCTTTTCAACCACTGTGCCCGCACTGCTGATGTATTTCACAGCCACCCGCGACGGCGAGTACGGCTACGCGATGGCCATGGCTGTGCTGCTGATGCTGGTCGTCATTGCCCTCACCGGCCTGTCGCGCCTGCTGAGCCGGGAGGGCAGATGAGGCACGAGGTCAGGCCACGCCGCGCGGGACTGCACCTCACGCTTGGAGAGCTCGTGCGTCAGGCTGCGCTGCTTGTGTTCGGGCTGTTGGCCCTGTTTCCGCTCTATTTCAGCGTGGTCAATTCCTTCAAGGATCGCCTTCAGTACGCGGAGAATTTGCTCAATATTCCCACACGTCTGCATCCCGAGAACTACGCAGTCGCCTGGGCACAGATTCAGGGGCCGCTGGCGAGTTCGGTGATCGTGACCGGAGTCAGCGTCCTGGCGACCCTGGTGCTTGCGGCGCTGAGCGCCTACGCCTTTGCCCTGATGGATTTTCCGGGGCGTCACCTGCTCTTTGCTCTTGTCTTTACGCTGCTGCTGGTGCCAGAGTTTCTGACCCTGATACCGCTGTACGTCCAAATTCAGGCGCTGCCCCTGCCCAACAATTACCTTGCCCTTATCCTGCCCACGGTGGCGGCTGGGCAGCCTTTCGCCATTCTGGTGCTGCGCGCAGCCTTCGGGGCGATTCCGCGCGACCTGTTGGAAGCCGCGCGGCTTGACGGCGCCGGGCACTTGGCCCTGCTCTGGCGCATCGTGCTGCCCATCAGTCTGCCGCTGCTCATCAGCGTGGCGATTATTCGGCTGATTCCAGTCTGGAACGATTACCTGCTGCCGTCGTTGGTTCTTGACGAGGCGCACCGTACCCTGCCCGTCGCGCTGGTAGCCTTTCAGGGAGGCGGCGCGGCAACTGCTGCCACGCCCAATTACGGAGCGCTGATGGCGTCCTACGTGCTGTCAGCCATTCCGCTGGTGGTGCTGTTCGCCTTTCTGATGCGCTACTACATTCAGGGCGTCACGAGTGGCGGCGTCAAGGGCTGAACCTGGGAACGCGTCCACTCCGGAGTGCCCGTGACCATGTCCAAGCGCTTTCCAGTCCGGTAGGCTGACCACCAGTCGGCACGCATTAAAGCCCCGGTCTCAGAGCACCTTGACCACTCCATTAAAGTAGGCGCACTACAGGCTACGGCAGGACACCACGATAGTTGTGTCCTGCAGCGAGGCATGAAACCTTTCCTGAAGACACTCCAACCCGCAGGCATCCTACCGCTGACCACTCGGCGACCCCTGCAGTTCCAGTCAGCTGCGCTCTTCCACTCACCTCTTGCACCGCTATCTGCTCGCTGGTGGGAGTCTTATTGCTGACACCTTCAGTTGAAGTACTGCGAGATTCGCGTCAGAGTTTCCCACCAGGTTCAAATGATGAACCACACCTCTTCCCCACGTCTGTCGCCCGTTTTATTCACCGCAGATGAGAAGAAGTGACTGGCAGGGTTGGGGGACGGTCTCCTTCCAACGGGCCCTGAGCGGCAAGAGCTGCAGGCCGAACTCGAACGGCAGTTGCTCCTCACCACCGCTCGCCTGGCGGCCGCCACCGGGCACCGACGCCCCTCCGCTCAAGTGCGGGCTCGGGGCAGCCAACTCAACGCACTCCACCGCAAGGTACTGTTCCTGAAGACCGAGGTCTTGAGCCCCCAGGTCGTCCCTCCTGACCCGATTCCCTCCTCAGATGAATTCAAGGGTCACTGCAGTAAACTTTCTCACACCCCAGATGCGCGTCCGGTAGACTTCAGCCATGACTGATGCCCTGCGCCTCCAGCCCACACCCCCGATCGCCTCATGACTCGACCCCTGCGGGTGCTGCTGGTCGATGACAGCCTCATCGACCGTGAGCTGGCAGAAACCGCGTTTGAGCTGTTGAGGTCGCCCTGCACCTTAGAGACGGTAGACAGTGGCTCCGCTGCGCTCCAACGGCTCCTGCAGCCGGAGGCAACGATGCCAGATGTCATCTTGCTGGACATCAACATGCCCGGTATGACGGGTTTTGAGGTTCTGTCGACCTTTAAGACGCATCCCCAGCTGAGCGTCATCCCTGTGGTGATGCTGACCACGTCCGCGCAAACGGACGACGTGACCCGGGCCTACACTCTGCATGCCAGTGCCTACCTGCTCAAATCCATTCACTTTCAAACGTTTCTGGAACAGATGGAGAAGCTTATTGAGTTCTGGATGCGGGCTCGGCTGACCACTTGGCCGCAAATGATCAGTATATGAAGTGCTGCAATCGCTAGTTGCCTTTAAGCTAGGTCATATGTGGATTGACACCCAGGAGCAGGCCAGGTGACGCCTGCGCGGGTGGTGCGGCGAGTCTTGATCATTGAAGACTGTGTGGAAGACGCGCTGTTGTTGGGACTGGCCTTTGAAGACCATGCCCCCGATGTTCAAGTGGAAGCGGTTTCCGATGGGGCCAGTGCCCTCGCTTACGTTCAGGCCACCGACCCTCCACAGGTCGTGGTTCTGGATTTGCATCTTCCGGGGCAGACGGGGGTGGAGATCCTAACGCAACTGCTGTTGCAGGCGGAAACGCCAGTGCAAGTGGTGTGTTGGAGCAGTCATGCTCATCCGGCAGAAGTGCAGGCCATCCTTGAGCACGGCGCGGTCGCGTATGTGGAGAAGCCTCGGGGAGACGCGGGCTTTGGGCAGATCGTTCAGACCGTGTTGGCTCTCTAAAGCCTGATGCGATCTGACAGTGAAGGATCCCAACGGCTAGGCCAACCGTGCTCAAGGGGTCTACACTGGAGTACAACAGCCTCGACTGTGGGTTTGCGGAACGCTCACTCAGAAAAGCGACGCTGAGACGACGATGACGCGGCTTCTGCAGATCTGGGTCATTGATGACCATCCTGCGGATCTGTTCCTCACCCAACAGGTCTTTGCCACGCTCAGCGATCAGGTGACCGTGACGCCCTATCAGAGCGCTCAAGCCGCGCTCGATGATCTGCGGCGTCCAAATGCCACCTACCCGGACGTGCTGCTGCTGGACATCAACATGCCGCAACTGAACGGTTTTGACGTTTTGAGGGCCATGAAGGCCGATGACCGACTTACGCTCATTCCGGTGGTGATGCTGACCACCTCGGAAGCTGTGGAAGACATTCAGCAGGCGTACGCACTGTTCGCCAGCGCGTATCTGGTGAAGTCGGTGGACTTTTCAAGTTTCATCCAGCAGGTGGAGAGCTTGGTCACGTTCTGGGCGCACAGTCGGCTGCTGAACTGGTCTTCGCCAAATTCAGCGGGGCCTCAGCGGTAAAAGCCTAAAACTGAAGTCTGTGGCGCAGCCCGTTGAGGATCTGGTCAGGTCGCTCCTGAAGTGCCAATCAAAAAAGTGGGAGGCAAAAGGTGTCTCCCCTGAGGGCTCCGAGCGTCTGCAGGTGGACTCGTCAGCAGGGAAGCTAGAGATCGTTCTTTGACCTCAAGCTACAGGTCAGCACCTTGAACCCGGCGGGCGCTACATCCAATGGTTGTGTCGCCTTAATCGGGTTGGGGTAGGCTGACCCGCTGTGACCGACCCGAAACCGTACCGCAATCCTTTCCCCATGACCCTCATCCAGCACGCAATATCTGGCTGTACCACCATTTTTCCCTGGACTACTGGAATGGCCAAGCATTACTGCACCAGCGCGGCCCAACAGGTCAGCCACGAGACCCTCCGCGAATGGTGTATCCCATTCAGCGCCCTCCCCAGTGAAGAACTGCGCCACTGGGAACCCCATCTGGGTTCCCGGTAACATTTGGACGAGGTGCGTACGCGCGTCGATGGCGTCCGACATTGGTGATGGCATGCAATGGACGAGCACGGGTTCGTGCAGGGTACTCTTCGCCAGCGTTACCGCGACACTGACGCCGCAAAAATCTCCCTGACCCGACTCCTGGGTGAATATGATGTCCCAGAGATTATATACCGGGTCAGCTGCGGAGTTATGGATCTGCGATCCGGAAGCTCCCAGTCTGATCAACGTCGACCACCAGCAGGTCATTTCGACGGCACCCTGCAACAATTTGGTTGAACAATCCCACTATCCTACACGGCGTCAAGAGCGAAGTCAGCAGAGCTTCAAACGACGAAAACGCGCTCGGGAATTCCTGAGCCTGCACGCCCGAATCTCTGAACCTTCACCACTACTCCCGCACCAGCGTTTCCGCTACGACCAGACGAAGCAGCCAAGTACAAGCCGTTCCAGACGTGGTCAACCGTCGCGGCAGGGGTGGACTGAACCTCAGGCTACCCTTGCCCTCAGCCTGCTGCGGGTCAAGTTAACGCAACGCAACCCTTTTGGCACCTTCTTGAGCAGGTTGAGCGAATAAGGTGACACAATCCCTGCGGGCGTTGGGTGACAGGCAGAGCACGATAACGCTTGAATCCAGCCCTCGTCGGCGATGAGGTTCTGATGCACTCTATGGAAGGCCAGTACAATCCTGCCCTCGTCGCCCTCTCCTACGCTATTGCCACGATCGCCTCCTACGCCGCCCTCTCCCTGGCCGGCCGGGTCGCAGCCTCAGGCGGACGTGAACGCGCGGCGTGGCTCGTTGGCGGTGCTGCGGCCATGGGACTCGGTATCTGGGCGATGCACTTCGTCGGCATGCTTGCCTTCTCCCTATCCACGCCGGTCGCCTACGACCCCCTCACGGTTTTGGCTTCGCTGATCGTCGCGGTGCTGGCCTCGGGCGTCGCCCTCTTCACTGCTGGGCGCTCCCATCTGCGCCTCCCGCGCCTCTTACTCAGCGGCCTGACGATGGGCTTCGGCGTCGCTGCAATGCACTACATGGGTATGTCGGCCATGCGGCTCGGGGGCTCGATGGGATACAACCCGCCCCTCGTCGTCCTCTCTGTCCTGATCGCGGTTGCCGCCTCCATCGTGGCCTTGTGGCTCGCCTTCCGGTTGCGGGACGGCACCGCACCCGGCGTCTCACGGCTCATGGCAGCGCTGGTCATGGGGGGAGCGGTCGTTGGGATGCACTACACCGGGCAGTCCGCCACCCGCTTCTCCACCCACAGTGCGCACGAAGTGGCCAGCCCGATCCAAGGCGTTGATGCCCTCGGGCTGGCCGTCCAGGTGGCAGCCGGCACCCTCTTCGTCCTGTTGCTTGCCCTTTTCGCCGCCTTCGCCAACGAGCGGGTTAAGGCTCAGGCCCGCCGAGTGGAGGAGCGGATCCAGCAAAGCCGTGCGCTCGAAGCCCGGGTCGCTGAGCGCACGGCCGAACTCGAGGCTGAGCGTCGTCACCTGGAGCGGCTGGCCGAGCAACGTCGGCGCCTGCTTGAGGTGGCCCGGGCCATCCTCCCGAGCCGCTCGTCTGGCGAAACAATTTCGACCGTCCTGGGTGCTGTTCGGGAGTTGCTGGACATCGATGTCGCCACCTTCTTGCGCTTTGAGCCAGGTGCGCGGCGGCTTCGCCCCTCCGGCATGATTGGCGCTGAGCGGATGAGTCCGGGCGACCCTGCCGAGAACTGGTCTGCTGATCAAGGGGTCATCGGCGATACTCTCCGTTCAGGTAGGGCGGAACTCGTCAACCAGGCCCACCTTGACCCTCGTTCGGTGTACCCCGACGGTGTTCAGGTCGAGATTGAGCACCTCATCTCTGTTCCGCTGACGACAAAACGTGGTCTCTTGGGTGTGTTCTACTTCAACCGGCTCCGGAACCCACCCTTCAGAGAGGATGAATTCGAGCTGGTGCAGCTCTTCATCAGCTACGCAGCCGCGGCAGTGGAGCAGCGGGAGCTGACCGATCAGCTCGCCCATCAGGCGACCCACGACTCCCTGACCGGCCTCCCGAACCGCGCGTTGTTCGAGGATCGACTCGAGCAGGCCATCCATGGAGCGGGGCGGCACGGAGGTTCGGTGGTTTTGCTCGTCATAGACCTGGATGGCTTCAAGCGAGTGAACGACAGCCTTGGCCATCACGCAGGCGACGAGTTGCTCCGGCAGGTGGCGCGTCGGATCCTCGGTCGACTTCAGGCAGGCGACACCCTCTCGCGGATGGGTGGGGATGAGTTCACGGTGGTGATGCCCGCCTTTCGCGACCCGTCGGACGCGGTCAGGATTGGGACTGAGCTGCTCAAAACCCTTGAAGGCGCATTCTGGGTGGATGAGCGGGAGCTGTTCGTCACTTGCAGCGCTGGTCTGGCGGTCTATCCAGAGGATGGCCATGACGCCGCAACGTTGCAGCGCCACGCGGACGTCGCGATGTACCGCGCTAAGACAGCGGGCAAGGATACGCTGCGCTGCTTCGCGCCTGAGATGAACGAGACCGCGCAGGAACGGCTTGAGCTCGAGGGTGGGCTGCGCCGGGCGCTGGCGCTTGGCGAGCTCGAGCTTCACTACCAGCCGCAGGTCACGCTGAGTGGGAGGCCGGTCGCGGTCGAGGCCCTCGTGCGCTGGCGGCACCCGATCCTCGGGCTGGTACTACCGGAGAAGTTCATCCCGACCGCCGAGGAAAGTGGCCTGATCGTTGCCATAGGTGGATGGGTGCTGACGGAGGCCTGCCGTCAAGCGGCGGTGTGGCGCGACGCAGGCTGGCCGATCCGAGTCGCGGTGAATGTCTCGGCCCTTCAGTTTGCTCGGCCCGACTTCTTTGACACAGTCGAGCAGGCGATCAAGGATGCTGGCCTCGACCCGAGCTTGCTGGAAGTGGAACTTACTGAAAGCCTGGTGATGCGCGATCCAAAAGATTCGGCCCGGCAGATGGAGCGCCTGCGGGCGCTTGGGGTACGGGTGGCAGTGGACGACTTCGGGACCGGATATTCGAGCCTGTCGTACCTGCACTGGTTACCGATCGACGTCCTGAAGATTGACCGCTCGTTCGTGGCCGGGCTCGGGGCGCCGCGCAACACCCAGGCTCTGGTGCAGGCGATCGTGGCGCTGGCGCGGGCCCTTGGCCTCACAGTCGTTGCCGAGGGGGTGGAGACAACCGCCCAGCTGGCCTTTCTGAGTGAACTCGGCTGCGACCTGGCTCAGGGCTACCTCTTCACCAAGCCGATGCCAGCGAAAGAGGCGAGCGCATTCCTGGCTGTGCATGACTTAGGTGCCGCCTGAATTCGCCAGGAGAATCAAATCGGGGACGAGGGTAAGAGCCTGCTGTATGCCGCCATCGCTGGCCAACTGGCCGCCATCATCGCCGTGACAGACCCCATCAATGGTGGCCGCTACGACGCTGTGAGCCCTAGGCAGTCACGGGATTGCCTGTCTCTCCAGAGCAGCCAGCAGACTCTGCACGGACGTGGGCCCCTTCACCACGTAGGCCCGCACGCCCAGTTCCACGGCTCCAGCCGCCACCGCCTCATCCGCTCGCCCGCTCAGGACCACCACCGGCACATCGCCAGCCAGCTCCAGCCCACGTTCCACCAGGTTCAGCCCGAACCCATCCGGAATATCGAGATCCAGCAGCAGGGCGGCGAAGCTGCCGTCCTGCCAGCGCAAGGCAGCGTCCGCGAACGTCACCACATGCACCACCTCCCACACGATTCCAGCCAGCTCCAACCATTCAGAGAGCAACACAGCGTCTGCAAGATGATCCTCCACCAGCAGCACCCGCATCACCGCCCCCCCCTCATGCGCCCGCCTCCGCCGCCGGCAGGGTAAAGACAAAGGTCGTCCCCATGGCCGGTGTGCTCTCCAGCCAAATCCGCCCCCCATGCCGCTCCACGATCTTCCGGACGATGGACAGGCCAATGCCACTCCCCTCGTACTGTTCGCGGGTGTGCAGCCGCTGGAAAATCGTGAAGATCCGCTCGAAGTACTCTGGCGCAATCCCCACCCCGTTGTCCTGCACGCTGAAGCGCACCAGGGCACCGTCGCGCTGAGCTTGTACGCGCACCACAGGCGGCCGTTCCGGGTGACTGAACTTCAAGGCGTTGCCGATCAGGTTCTGAAACAGCTGGCGCAGCTGAGACGCGTCCCCCCGCACGTCCGGCAGCTCCCCAAGTTCGAGCTGAGCGCCGGTGCGTCCAAGCTGCGCGTCCAAGTCCTGCCTCACCTGCACGAGAATACCGCCCGTGTTCACTGGCTCTAGGGCCGCGTTACCATGCGCCACCCGCGAGAACGCGAGCAGATCCTGCAGGAGGCGCGCCATGCGCTCGGTTCCCTCGCTCATCAGCCGGACATACATCTGCCCCCGCTCGTCGAACTGCCCCGCATACCGGTGGGCCAGCAACTGCGAGAAGCTCGCCACCGTCCGCAGGGGCTCCTGCAAATCATGGGACGCAACATACGCGAACTGCTCGAGTTCCTGGTTCGATCGGCGCAGTTCCTCATTCGCCTCCCTCAGGGTGACTTCCGCCCGTTGGCGTTCCGTCACGTCCCGGAACACCAGCACCGAACCCTCAATCTCCCCACCCTCGTTCAAGATGGGCGTGCTGGTGTATTCCACCGGGAAGGACGAGCCATCCTTGCGCCAGAACACCTCGTCCTTCCGCCGGTGCACCTGCCCATCCCTGGACGCCGCATAGACCGCGCAGGCTTCCCGGGGGAAGGGAGACCCGTCCGGGTACGAATGGTGGATCAGGGCATGCTGCGGGAGATCCAGAAAGTCCTCTGCCGCGTATCCCAGCATCGTCAACGCCGCTGGGTTCGCCAGCGTGGAGCGGCCCTGGACATCCGTAGTGGTCAGCCCTTCTCCGATGCTGTTGAGCACGAGCTCGTTGAACCGCGATGCCCGCCGCAGCTCGGCGGCGCCCCGGGCGCCTTCAATAGCCAGGCCCAGACTGCGCACCGTACTTTCTAGCACCACCCGGTCCACCGCGGACCAGCCACGGGCCCCGAAGAGGACCACTGCGATGACCCCGCAGGGCTCCCCCTCGACCATGACGGGCAGGGTGACCGTGGCGCCCACGCCGCTCGCCTTGTCGCCCAGGTGGTCCAGGTTCGGCGGGTACTGCTCCTGGTAAGACGGCTTCCGGGTCGTCCAGGGTGTGAGCAGGTTGGGCGCCGTATCGAGCTGCAGCCCTGCGTCCACCGCGGCCTGCAGTTCCGGGTTGCGCAGGTCCCCCACCTGTGCCCGGACGCGCCACCGCCCGTCTTCAATCTCGTAGTACAGCGCGAAGCCGTCCGGAAGCAGGGAGAGCATCACTTCCTGCGCCCGCCGGATCAGGGCGTACGGGTCGCTCTGCAGGGTGAAGTCCCGCCAGAGTTCCGCGAAGGCGTCCAGGGCCCGGGTGCGCGCGTCAAGTTCCGCGTTCTGTTCCTGCAGGCGCCGGGTAATATCCGTACGTTCCAGGGTGAGGTTCAGGCCGCTGACCACCGCCTGCACCATAGCTTTCTCGCGCTCGGTCCACGCCCGGGCGTCTCGTGTGCCCACCGAAAAGAGGCTCTGGACCTGGCCATGCCTGCCCAGGGGCAGGAAGGCCGCGGCCCCGTAAGCCTCGGCCTGCTCGACCGCATTGGCCGCGGGACTCCAGCCATCCGCGAACACCGCCTCGCCGGTGCGGGCCGCCTGGGCGTAGTTCGGTGCATCCTGCGGCACCCCCTGCCGGATCTGCGTGACGATGTGCGCGGGGATGTCCTCAGACCATACCCGTGCTTTCCACAGGCTGTCCTCCAGTTCGTAGTACGCGACGCTGACGTGCACTAGGTTCGCGCGCACCACCCGCACGGCTTGACGCGCGAGGGCCAGCACGTCGCTCTCGCTGCCCACCGCGGTCTTGTAGGCGACGAAGGCGTCGAGTGCGGCGCGTTCCTCGTCCAGCTGCCGGGTGTGCGCCCCAAGTTGCGCGGCGTTCTCGGCGCGTTTGAGGGCCAGGCCGAGGGTGCCAGCGGCGCGGCGCAGGAGGTCCTGGTCGCCTTCCGGCCAGGGCTGGGCGCGCGGGGGGCGCCACACACACAGGAATCCGGCCACCCCGCCTCCGGGACCGTGAATGGGCTCCACCGCGAAGGCCACCGTGGGCAGCCCGCTGAGCCCGCCCCGCGCCGCGTTGTAATCCGCATAATACCCTGCCCGGTCGGTGCGGACACATTCGGCCAGCAGGGTCGCTTCCTGCAGGGGAACATCTCGGGTCTGCAGGGCCGCCATGGCGGGCAGAACCTGACCCCAAATGGTCGGCACATTCAGGAAGCCGTGCTCCAGGCGAACGACCATGGCGCTACTGGCGCCCAGGGCGTGACCGAGGGGTTCCAGGGCCAGGGTGGCCACGTCTTCTGGTGAGTCGGCACGCTGCAGGGCGTCACCCAGAGTGGCCAAGACTTCCGCGCGAACACCAGCTTCCTGGAGCTCACGGGTGCGCGCCTCCACCTGCCGCTGCAGGTCAGCGGACAGACGGGCGCGGCCTATGGCGATCGCGCACTGCGCCGCCAGGATGCGCAGGAAGCGCCGCTCTTCCGGCATGAACGGGTGCGGTTCCGTGAAATCCAGCACGATGGTGCCCAGGGGCTCCCCATCGAGGAACATCGGCAGGACGGCGTTGGCGATCGGGACGCTGGCACCGGCGCGTTCCACGAGGGCGGGGTAGGCGGTCGTCAGCGCTTCCTGATGCTCGAAGAACTGCGGCATGTGCTGGATCAGAGCGTCCCCGGTGGGGAGGGTGGCATCAAGGGGGCTGTTCTGCCAGATGGTCGGCGTTCCGTCCTCGCGGGCGTGGGTGGCGGCGATTTCCAGGCGGTCGCCCGCAGTACTGATCAGAAGAACCGCGCCCGCGGCCGCGTCCAGGGCCGCCAGGGCGGGCTGGAGCACGATTCCGAAGATGCCGGCAGGCCTGGTCGCGGCGGCGAGCGCTTCGGTGACGTCCTGCAGGCGATCAGTCAGAGAGGGGGGCGCCGCGGACGGTTCGGACATTCGGGCAGCATAGCGATCCCGCCGAACACATGGTGGTGCTTTGCCCAGCCTCTGGTTGGAACCTTCTTAAGAAATTTCTGACATGCCACCACAACGGGAAGAACAAGCTGACGGCGATGCCCCAGAGGTCAAGCAGGTGACCCAAGGACTGAACGCTCCTGTGCGGTGGGTTCAGTCCCCCGTCTGAAATATCAGCGGAGACGGACGGTAAGAGCGCGTTGCATCCGCAGTGGAAGATGTGCAAGTGATGCGGCTGGGCCAGATCCGCTCAGGAGGCACGCCACCGGAGCGCTCAGCTTTGATCCCGGTACGGCCCAGTCGCGCAGGATGTCCTGTACCGTCTGCATGAAGGCCGAGAAGCCCACAGGCTTGGTCACATAGGCGCCTGCCCCTGACGCGAGGTTCAGTTCGGCATCCCGCGGTGCCGCGGAACTGCTGGACACAACCCTCAGGGGTTGTGTTGCCTTAACTGGACTCACGGCAGACGGAGGGCAGGGGTGGCCTGAGGCTCAGGCCACCCCTGCCGCGATCATTGACCACGTCTGGAACGCCTGCTTCTGATTGTTTCTTCTGGTCATAGCAGGAACGCTGGTTCGCGAGTGATGGTGAAGGTTTTCAATTCGGGCGTGCAGGCTCAGAAACTCCTGCGTGCGTCTCTTCCGCTTGAATCCCTGTTGTTGTCTTTCCTGACGCCTTGTTGGTTGGTGAGATTGTTCAATCAGATTGTTACACCGTGCTGCGGAGACCACCTCTTGGTGGTCAACCTGAACCAGACTTGAAAGCTCCCGGATTGCAGCGCCATAGCTCTGCCATTGGTCGGTGTGAATGGCCTCTGGGACAGGGTATTCACCCAAGAGAGTGGTCAATACGGTCTTCGCAGCGTCAGTATCGCGGTGCCGTTGAAGCACGATGTCGAGCACGAAACCGTGCTCGTCCACAGCCCTCCAAAGCCAATGTCTCACGCCGTCCACTGTGGTGCAGACCCTGACGGCCTGACAGAATTTATGAGGGAGATCGGAATCTCAGCACCCAGCCGACATCGAGGGCATTCACAGGGCTGACTTGCGATTTCTTGCGACGTCCAGGAGGCGCCGAATCGGCCTTAATAGGAGCGGACTTTGGGGCGGCCGCCTTGTTCCCCTATCCGCAAGCGTGGCGGTTTCGGGTCGATCACCGATTGATCACGCGGTCTCGGCCGCACGAGACCTTAGCGCTGTATCCGCGCCCTGAGACCGCAATCGCCAATGTGTTCCTGCGGTTAGAGCAGTATTCCCAAGTGCAGTACAGCGGTTCACTCGATGACCTGACCCCATCATGGGGCTGACCCGAGCTGCAACTGGGTGCGGGAACAAGCGAGATCAACAGCCATCGTCTCGACCCTCAGCTTCCGCTCAATGTTCGCGCGCATTGGCGCGTTTCAACTCCGCAACTCCGTCTACCAGCTGCAACAGGGCCTTGCCGACGGGGGCGCCTGTGTCCATCGGTTCGGCAACAGGTTCAGTAGCCGGGACCTGCCCAGCCACGACCCGGGGCAAGCCGTCCGGTGAGGTCAGTACGGATTGGACACGAACAGGTACCCGTTCACCTCACTGAGACTCAGCCCCCTGAGATTGACCTCGGAGCCCCGCTCGTCCAACCCGCACACCCCCACCCGATTTCCCCTAAGCGAGAACCCCCGGGGCACCTCATCGTCATGTGGTCCTGGGAGATACACCGTCCGGCGGTGAGCCGTCGTGATGTACACCGATATGTGGTCGCTCAGTCCTCGCCACAGATAACTCCTCCAGGCGGAGAGCAGCAATGTGGGTGAGAGTGGTCCTATCCCGTAGCCGCCCTGCACGACCGCAGACCAGGAGTAGGCGTACAGCATGAAGTGGGCTAGCTCGCTGCCCGGACTGTCGAGTGGGTCGTTCCCTGAACCGTTTTCTTCTGCTCCGCCCGGGTCGCTGTTCATTCGCGCACGCCCTCTCCTGCTTGCTGTCTGGGAGTCCCCAGGGCCTAACCCGAGCTCTTTCAGGGATGGCCGCATCCGGTCAAAGCCCCCGACACGGAAGCGCCAGGAGCAATCCTCCCGACTTCACCCGGTCGGCACCTGCTCTGGGTGGCTTACCCTAGACGCGCGCTGTCCAGAGCGGAAGCCAAACCAATGAAGGTCGAGCAGATGAAGTTGGGGAAGGGCCAAGAGTCTGGTGAAGGCCGTTCCATATATACCCCCACACGCGGACTGCCCCGCGACCATCCAGGCGACCCTGGCCGCAAGGGTTCAATGATCTCGGGGGAGGGACAGCGGTGACAGGTCATGGCGAGCCGGGAAGGAAGTACCGCATAAGCGGCTGTGTGGCTGCATTAGTGACGGATCATGGCGATGGCGTTAATGTCAAGTTCAGGTGATGCTGTGACTAAGCGAGAGGACGACCAAGATTTCCAGGGTATCCAGCGGGCAGACCTCTGGCGCATCGCAAGCTCGACCTTGCATTCCTTTTCGCCAAAGCAATGAAGAGGCCAGTTCATGCCCCTAACGCACCTCAAGCAGGTGATCGGCATGCTGCGCAGCGCCTTTCTGCACGCAGCACATGCACTTTGTGCAGATACAAGGCGGCAAAGGCGGCGACCTGTGGCACCTCTGAGACATGCCCGCATTGACGCGGCAGCTGAGCGGTGACGTTCCGCGTGAAGCCCAGCGAGCGTGGCAGGGCAGCGTGAAGAGTCGAGGCCAGAACTTGCCTGTCGACCAGCGATCCTGGCGATCGGGGAAGCCTTCGCCGCTCTTCCTGATCTGTCAGCTTTGGGTATACTCCAACCTGACGTCAAAAATCCGGCTTGAATCTGTCCAAATAGGGTCGAATTCTTGGTGTTCTGACGATGCCCGCTTCAGCTCTCAGATCCCGAGTAGACGGGTGACCTCTGAGCGGGAAATTTCATTCCGACTCTCGTGCGACCCCGCTCCCTGACCCGGCAGTGTACTTGAACTCCAGAGATGGGCGGTTAATCCTGCCCCTGCAGCACTTGAACCAGGAATTGTTTGACGGCCGCGTTGAACACTTCGGGTTCTGTGAAGTTGGGAATGTGACCGACGCCTGGCAGGAAAGCCAGTTGCGAGTTCGGCAGGCTACGGTGCAGGTACAGCGCCACGCTTTCAGGAACAGCGCTGTCCGCCCGGGTCTGCGTCACGAGAACCGGATGTCGTGCCTGAGACAGCAGGGAGCGGTAGTCCGACTCGAAGATGGCCCGCGCCACCACACCCGCCACCTCAGGCTTCACCCCCCGCACGCTCTCAGCGATCTCCTGGAGAGGGAGAGACACCGGCTGGTTGAGCAGGATACCCGTCAGGGTACCCTGCCAGTCCTGACGCCCATCGATCAACCCGTAGAAGCTGTCCACATCCCCCCGCTCGAAGCCGCCCTTGTAGGTCGCGTCATTCAGGTAACGCGGATTCGCCCCGATGAACACCAACGCGTCGAAGCGTTCTGGACGTTCCAGTGAAGCCAGCAGTCCGATCATCGCGCTCATGGAGGCACCCAGCAGGGTAATGTTCCGCAGGTCAAGTTCGTCGATCAAGCGCACCATGTCGGCCGCGTACCCTTCGAACCGCTGGTGACGCTCCGCGCGCCACAGGTCTGAATCCGACTGTCCGAAGCCAGCGAGATCATACGTCACGATCCGGTGGGTCTGTGCAAAAGCAGCCACCTGGTGTCGGAAAATTCCCTGGTGGGAACAAAAGCCGTGGGCGCACAGCAGTGTCTGCGGGCCAGACCCGGTGATGGAGGCGCTGGATCGCTGGGCGAACGTCAGATCAAGAACAGTCATAGTGAATTCTCCTGGGCTAGTGTGGTGAGCTCTCCCTCCTGATCCAAGATGTGCAGGAAGGCCTGAACAACCCGTTCATCCAGCAGCACCCCGGCCTCCTGGCGAAGCTGCTCGGCGGCTTCCTGGGGCGTCCAGGCCTTTTGTAAGGCCGTTCACTGGTCAAGGCGTCGTAGACGTCAACCACAGCGAAGACGCGGGCGGCGAGAGGAATATCCGTGCCAGCCAGACCCTTCGGGTACCCGCTGCCATTCCAGCGCTCCTGGTGGTACAGCACCACTTCCAGGGTGGTCGGCGGCAGAGAAGGAATGTGCTCCAGCATCTCGTACCCAATCCCCGGGTGCCGCTTGATCACGTCCCATTCCTCCGGTGTCAGTTTCCCCGGCTTCAGCAAGATCGCATCGGGAATGGCGACTTTCCCCGTGTCGTGCAGGAACGCGCCCCAGCGCAGGGCGTCCAGGTCAGCGCCGGAAAACCCCAGAACCCGGCCTAGCCTCTCGGTGAAGGCCACCACGCGGTCGGTGTGTCCTTTAGTCTCGTAATCGCGGTACTCCAGCGCCAGACCCATGGCCCGCAGGGTCTCTTCGCGCGACTGCTGGAGTTCCTTCAAATGAACGCTGCGCTCCACCACCCGGCTGGTCTGCTCCCCCACCCCCAGCAGCAGCCGCCGGCTGTCCTCGTCCACGTCCACCGCGTCGTTCGTGCCGAACGCCAGGAAGCCGCGCAGCACCTCACGTGTCACGATGGGCAACACCGCCAGAGAGGTCCAGACCCGTCGGGGCAAAGCCTCGGGCGGGCTGAACACGGGCTCGTCTGGTCCGGCGAAAAAGGCTGCCTGACGCCGCAACGCCTTGCCGACTTCCCCAGCGCGGTGGGCTTTGGCCCACGGGGTCGTCCAGGCGAAGAGCTCGTCGGCCACCTGTCCAGCCCGAAGCAGCTCGATCGGGCTGTTCCCATCCATGGGAAAGAAAAAGCCGTAGTCGTACGCGGTGAGGTCTAGGCAGTGGTCCAGCGCCGCCTGAATGAGCTGTTCTAACGAGTCCTGGGCGGCGAAGTCCGCCGTGAGATTGACCAGATGCTGAAAGCGGCGCAGCTGAAGGTGCAGGGCCTCCTCGGCGGCAATCCGTACCGTGACGTCGCGCGTATTGATCATCACCCCCCCGATGTCTGGATCATCAGTCGAGTTGACGCCGGTGGATTCCAGCCACACCCAGTGGCCCTCTTTGTGCTGAAAGCGGTAAGTGGTCAGCACCGGGGTTCGAGACCTGACCGCTTCCCGGAAGACCTGCATCACCCGGTCGAGATCTTCCGGATGGATTCCGTTGAACACATTGACGCCCAACCGTTCCTCTGGCGTGTAGCCCAGCATGGGCGTCATGGCCGGGCTGATGTACTGGGTCACCCCATCCAGCCCAATGATGCTGACCAGGTCATGACTGTATTCGGTGATTTTGCGGTAGAAGCGCTCCTGCTGCTGAAGTCGCGCATTCAACTCGCTGCGCTCCAGTGCCAGGGCGCACTGAGCGGCAATGGTGCGTAGGAACCGACGTTGTGTTTTGCTCAGGGCCCTGTTCTCCACGAACGAAAGGGTAATCGCGCCCATCACGTGGCCGTTCATCCGCAGGGGAAGAACCGCCTGGTTCCCGCTGGCCGGCGTGAGAAGATGTTGCCACTGCGGATACAGGGTCAGCCAATCCTCACGCGTCAGAAACAGGTCTTGCCCTGCGCGAATCGCGTCTGCTGCGGGAACGGCGCTCTCTAGGGGAAAGCGCCGCCACGGACGCTCTTCGCGGGCGGGATACCCGGCACTGCCCACGATCTCCACGTGCTGCCGATCTGAACAGAGCAGCATCACGCTGCCTGCACTGGCGCCCATGGCTTCTAGGCCCTGAAGGAGGATGATCTGCACGACCTCGGACGTGGTGTTCGTGCTCGCCAGCGCGGTGCTGAGACCTTCCAAGGCGCGGGCGCGCTGCTCGGCGTGGATGCGGAGGGTCGCGTTGCGGGCCTGCACGAGCACCGCGCCCACATTGGGATCGTGCAGCAGGTTGATGGCCGTTCCTTCTAACCAGCACCAACTCCCGTTGGCGTGCTGGAGGCGGTAAGGAGACAGGCTCACGGTGACGCCAGGCAGCAACTGCATCAGCTGCTGGGAAATGCGTTCACGGTCTTCCAGGTGGAGGGCGGTGAAGGTTACGTGGTGCCCCTCAGCCGTGGGCGTGCGGTCACAGCCCAGGTACCGCTGAACGGACGGGCTCTGGTACAGGATGCGGCCGTCCCGGTCGAGCAGGGTGATCAGGTCAGCGCTGTGCTCAATGAGCGCCTGAAAAAGAGCTGGGCCACTGGACACGGGGCTGAAGGTCAATGGCGTGGTTGGGGACTCAGTCACATAAACCTCCAGGCGGCGCTCCCCTAACAAGACTGAGAGGTCGTGAGCGACATGAGCATGGCATGAAGTCACTCACTTTGGTCTTACATCAGATGACCGCAAGAAAAATGGTGTGACTGTCCGGTTGGCTCGATCTAGATCAATCAGGGAGGGGGCCGCCTCCAGGCCTCGTCACAACTTTCTGAGCAGGTTGGCGGTCTCAATCACGGCCAGCACGGCCTCTATTCCTTTGTTCCCAGCCTTGGTGCCCGCGCGTTCGATGGCCTGCTCGATGGTATCCGTGGTCAACACCCCGAACGCGACCGGCACGCCCGTCTCCAGACTGACCCGGGCCAGCCCGGAGGCCGCGTTCCCAGCCACGAAGTCGTAGTGATCGGTGGCGCCCTTGATGACCGCGCCCAGGCAGACCACGGCGTCGTACTCGCCACTCTCCGCAAGCTTTTTGGCGACCAGCGGCACCTCAAATGCGCCCGGGACGGTGACCAGGGTCAGGTTCTCGGTGGTTCCTCCGTGCTGGACGAAGGCGGTCTGTGCCCCCTCGACCAAGCGGTCCACGATGAAATGGTTCCAGCGGGTATTCACGATGGCGATCTTGAGGTCGGTGGCGATCAGGTGGGCTTCAATGTGCTGCATGGGTTCTCCAGGGCGGCGGGCGAGCCGTTCGGTCTCGCCCCCGCCTTCTTTACTTGAGGTGGCCGAGCTTGACGTGTTTGGTGGCGAGGTAGTGCGCGTTGTGGGGGCCCGCTCCGACGTGCAGGGGCACGCGTTCGATCACCGTGAGCCCGAAGCCGGAAAGAGCGTGCAGCTTGCGCGGATTGTTGGTCAGCACCCGCAGGTGCCGGGCACCCAGCAGATGGAGCATCTGGGCGCCGATGCCGAAGTCACGGGCGTCGGCAGGGAAGCCCAGCTGCAAGTTGGCCTCTACCGTGTCTGCGCCCGCGTCTTGCAGGGCGTAGGCACGAATCTTATTCAGCAGCCCAATGCCCCGGCCCTCCTGCCGCAGGTACACGAACACGCCCCGGCCTTCTTCCGCAATGGCCTGCAAGGCCGCGTCGCGCTGCGAGCCGCAGTCGCAGCGCAGGGAGTGGAAGCCGTCTCCGGTCAGACATTCGGAATGAACGCGAACCAGCAGCGGTTCTTCCGTGATTTCGCCCATCACCAGTGCGACGTGTTCGGCCCCCGAGAGGGTGTCCTCAAAGCCCACGATGCGAAACGGCCCATACTGGGTGGGCAAGTCCGCCTCCGCCACTTGGGCCATGAAAGGATCGTGTTCCATCCGGTGGGCGATCAGCGCCTCAATGGAGCCGACCAAAAGTCCGTGTTTCTTTCCGAAGGCCAAGAGATCAGGTAAGCGGCTCATCTCGCCGTCGTCTCCCATCACCTCGCAGATGACTCCTGCGGGAGGGAATCCAGCCAGCCGCGCCAGGTCACACGCGGCCTCGGTGTGTCCGGCGCGGCGCAGCACCCCTCCGGGCCGCGCGACCAGCGGAAAGATGTGGCCGGGGCGGCGGAAGTCCGTGCCGCTGGCGTCCGGGTCGATCAGAGCAGCCACCGTTGCAGCGCGATCATAGGCGCTGATGCCGGTGGAGTTGCTCACGTGGTCCACGCTGACCGTGAAGGCCGTGCCGTGAGGGTCAGTGCTCGCGCCCACCATCGGGGCGAGGTCAAGGGCGCGGGCCCGCTCGAACGTCAGGGTCACGCAGATCAGCCCCCGTCCCTCGCGGGCCATGAAGTTGATCCAATCGGGGGTCGCGGTGGCGGCGGGCATCAGCAGGTCACCCTCGTTCTCGCGCCCCTCGTCGTCCACCAGGATCACCGGGCGCCCGGCGCGCAACTCGGCGAGCAGGTCGGGAACGGAGGAAAGGGTGATGGACTGGCTCTCAGAGGCGGGGATCATCGGGCCACCTCTTCCTGCCCGACCTGGGCAGCTTCCCAGTCCCGCATCAGGATCAGCCGCTCCACGTACTTCGCCATCTGGTCGGCCTCTAAGTTGACCGTCGTGCCGGCTTGCCAGGTGTGCAGGGTGGTGACTTCCAGCGTGTGCGGCACCAGCCAGAGGGTGAACTCGTCCGGCACGAGATCAGCCCGGCTGCCGCCGGGACCTCCCACATCCACCACAGTGAGGCTCACACCGTCCACCGTGACGCTGCCTTTGGGCACCAGGAACCGGGCGAGGTGGCGGGGCGCGCGAACGCGCATGGTGTAGGCGCCGGGTTCCTCACGGACGTCTTGCACTTCGGCGACCCCGTCCACATGACCGCTGACGACGTGGCCGCCGAAGCGGGCAGAGGCGCTCATGGCGCGCTCCAGGTTCACGCGGGTGCCAGACGCCCAGTGGGGCGCAGTCTTGGCCAACGTTTCGTGGGACAGATCGACGCTGAAGGTCTGAGCATTCCACCCCGTCACAGTCAGGCAGGTTCCACCCACAGCGATACTCTCGCCGAGATGGAGATCCGTCCACATCCGTTCAGGCGCGATGTTCAGGCGCAGGTGGCCGTCTTCTTCTGCGGCGCGCGTGATGCAGCCGACTTGTTCGATAATTCCTGTAAACATGATTGGTTTCTCCCTCAAGTGGAGCACGTGGCTGCAGCCTGGGCTGTCACGTGTGGAATGGAGTGGAAAAAGCCCTGGACAAGCACGTCCGGACCAACTGGTGTGACGGTCACGCCCTGCAGGTCTCGCGCCTGACTCATCCGCAGTGGCCCAGGGGCAGCCAGGGGATTTAAGCCCAGCCCCAGCAGCTTCGGGGACACGAAGGCGCGCACCTCGTCAATCAGATCGGCTGCGAACAGGGCGCCAGCCAAGATTGGCCCGCCCTCGAGCAGCAGACTCGAGATGCTGAGCGTGCCCAGCGCCTCCAGCGCCTCCGAGAGGCCATCAGCATGCACGATGTCCACGCCCTCTGCTTCTAGATGCGTGGTGTCGCGACCGGGCGCAGTGACGACTACGGCACCCGGCCGCAGGGCCCGTGCTGTTCCCGGAGTGCGGCCCCGGCGGTCGAACAGGACAGGTCGGGGGTCGCGCCCGCCGGGGACACCGCGGGTCGTAAGCCGGGGATCGTCGGCGAGCACCGTGCCCCCGCCCACCCCGACGGCGTCCAGCTCGTCGCGCCACCGGTGGACGAGAGCCCGGGCGGCCTCCCCACTGATCCAGCGGCTGTCGCCGGAGGTGGCCGCCACCCGGCCATCGAGGGTCATGGCGTACTTGTAGATCACCCAGGGCCGCTTCCGCAGGATCAGGCTGCGAAAGCCCGCTTGCTGGCGTAGCGCCTCTGGGGCCAAGACACCGACCGTGACGTCGATTCCTGCGGCGTGCAGGCGCTCCACGCCGTGTCCGCCGACCTGCGGATTGGGGTCGAGGGCGGCGACTACTACGCGTGACACTCCGGCCGCGATCAGGGCGTCGGCACAGGGCGGCGTGTGGCCGAAGTGGCTGCACGGCTCCAAGGTGACGTAGGCGGTGGCTCCGCGGGCGCGGGCGCCTGCCTCACGCAGCGCGAACACCTCGGCGTGTGGCTCTCCGGCCCGCGGGTGAAAGCCGCGCCCAACGACCTTACCCTCGCGCACGATCACGCAGCCAACCGGCGGATTGGGGGTGGTTCGGCCCAGCCCGCGCGCGGCGAGTGTCAGGGCTTCTTGCATGAACAACTGGTCTGGCGGATGAATTCCGGTATACATGTCAGCTGCCGATTCGCGGGGGCGAATCGAC
Organism: Deinococcus sp. QL22; assembly: GCF_023370075.1. Classification (NCBI taxonomy): domain Bacteria; kingdom Thermotogati; phylum Deinococcota; class Deinococci; order Deinococcales; family Deinococcaceae; genus Deinococcus; species Deinococcus sp. QL22. Next base: position 89,298 of record NZ_CP097155.1, on the reverse strand, counting down.
TTCCTCCTTCTCTCATCCGGACTGTGACCGTCGGCCTCGGAATCTCACCGAGTCGGGCTGGGCCTGTGGTGCATTTGGGCCTGGCTTCGCGGGCTGACATGCCGGGCTGTTGGGGCTAGGTCATGATCACCGCCGGTGGGGAATTTCGCCCCGCCCCGAAGGATGGCTTGCGCCACGGACACTCTAGACACTTTGAGCAGGGGACGTGGTGCATCTCTTACCAAGAGGGGTTGGAAACGCAAGTGACAGGGAGGCAAGGGATCCGACGGATTGTCGCCAGGGTATGGGGCGCCGCACGTAACGTCTCAGGCAAGGACTCGTCACAAAACGACAGCGAACCCTACTCAGCACATCCGCCCTGTTCGTTCGCTCTCTGCTCCTCATTTTCAATAGCCCATGCTCTTTGAGTACGTGTCTAAAGCAAGGAGTCCCAACTGTCGAGATGCGGCAGTATCCCGTGACCGCCCCGGATTGTCGCCGAGCAGGCGAGAGACCTCCGCATGCGGCCCATCAGCCCCCAACTCCTGAATTTTTTGAAGCAGGCTTGTCTCTCTCAGGACGTAGCAGGCCGTCAACTTCCCGACACCAGGGATTGAGATGAGCAGTCTGAACCTGCTTCCCGAGTCCAGAAGACTCTGCGGTGGAAGCGGGCTCAACCCACCCCTTGGCAACCTTTCATACACGATCTAGCACGCGAAAGCCGTGATCGCTGGCGTACCGTTGCTCGCAGGTCATTCAAGCAGGCTGATCAACGTGTCGTGGTGGAGACTATCCCAGTCCACCCCTTGTCCACAGGGTTAGGGTTGTGCTACGAACCCACGTGCTGACGGGACCCGGAGCAAGCGCTGGAAACGTAGCGGGTTCTGTACGGGACAACGCGCACTCTTCTCCTATCAGAAATGAGCTCCAAAGACTGAGTCTCTGGCCTTGCCGCATGGCACCTCAATCCCCATAATGCCCCCGAGCTTGTCCCAAGCGCTTTGCCGCAGGAGACAACCTCCCAACAAGGATGACCTGTGCTGTCATCCCGGCCATGCGGTGTCCAGCCCGTGGTCGTCAGGGAGAACACAATGACGAATGCAATTCCTGGGACTGATTGTGGTCCCCAAAACCCTGGTTTTGACCGCCGCTACGACGTGCAAGGTCTCGACGCAATTGATGTGGCTGTCCTCGGTACTTTTCCCCACCTGCGGGAAGACGACCCCGTGCGTTACCCCGGGGAGCCCATGCAGATCGAGATCATCACCGATGAGTTTAGCCCAGTCTGTCCCTGGAGTGGCCTGCCTGACTTTGGCCGCTTGGAAATCCGCTATCACCCGCGCGACACCTGCGTCGAACTGAAAAGTCTGAAATACTACCTGACGAGCTACCGTTTTGTGGGCATTTACCACGAGCATGCAACGCGGCGGGTCTTGGCTGGTCTGGTGGCCCTCCTTAATCCCCTCAGCCTGGAAGTTCGTTGCGATTACGGGATGCGGGGCGGGATCAATACCATCTGCACAGCGAAGTATTTGTCCCCGAGTGCAGCGCCCTGATGCCTTGGACCCTGACGACCGAATTTACCTTTGATTCGGCTCACGTCATCACCGGCTATGACGGCCCGTGTGGTCGCCTCCACGGCCACACCTACCGCGTGCGCATGGCCCTGACCTCTGAGCAATTGCGCCCCAGTGCTCACGTGAAACGGCACATCATGGTGGCCGACTTCAAGACGCTCAAATGGGCCAAAAAAGACGTTGACCAGGGCGGCTTAGATCACGCCTACCTCAACGATTTGCCCGACCTGGGGGATGACACGACGGCAGAAGTGATCGTAGCCTACTTGCACCGCAAGACCTTGGAACGTGTGCGCGCCGATCTGCCGGACGGCGATGATGGGGACGACCTGCGGCTGAGGGTCACCCTCTGGGAAACGCCTGACTCTTCGTGCGAGTACTGGGAATGAAATATCCCGTCTATGAGCGCTTCTACACCTGGCAAGGAGAAGGCGTGCACTTGGGCCGCGCCGCCTACTTCATTCGGCTCTATGGTTGCCCACAGGCCTGTCCCTGGTGTGACAGTGCGGGCACCTGGCACAAGGACTACCGTCCGGCAGGCGTAACCCTGATGAGCGACACCGACTTGGCCGAGGTCGTCCGGCAAGACAGTCCTGACGGGGCGGTCGTGGTCATCACGGGTGGGGAACCCATCCTGTTCGATCTCGCCCCCCTGGTGGACGCCCTGCATGCCCTGGGCCGCCGGGTGCACCTAGAAACCAGCGGAATTGCCCCATTGCGCGGCGACATTGACTGGGTCACCTTGTCGCCCAAGCCCTTTGGCCAGTGGCCGGAGGCCAGTGTGGTTGCCCAGGCCAGTGAGGTCAAAATCATCGTGCACGACCCCGCCGATATTGCGGCTGGGCTGGACACGTTGACCGGCCTGCGGGAAGACGCCGTGATCTGGCTCCACCCAGAATGGAGCAAGGCACGCGAGCGAGACATGGGCGTGCTCAACGCCATCACGGACGCCGTCAAAGCCAATCCCCGCCTGCGGGCGGGCTACCAGATGCACAAGCTCTACCGCGCCGATGACCTCGACGTACACAGCGACAAGCGACTCATTCCATTGGGCGGCAATGCCCAACTGGGATACTGAGAGGACTTCATGACTACTCCCATGAAACGCGCCGTCGTCCTTCTGTCTGGCGGCCTGGATTCCAGCACCACCCTGGCCATGGCTGTTCGGGACGGCTTCGCCTGCACGGCCCTGTCATTCCGCTACGGCCAGCGCCACACGATAGAACTCGACCGCGCTGCCCAGATCGCTCAGCATTTCGGTGCACAGCACCGAGTCATAGACATCAACATCGGCTCCTTTGGGGGCAGTGCCCTGACCGACGACACGCTGGCCGTTCCCACTGAAGGCACCGAGGATGGTGTCATTCCAGTGACCTATGTCCCAGGACGCAACACCGTGTTCATTGCCGTGGGTCTGAGTCTGGCCGAAGCCATTGGTGCCGAGCGCATTTACCTCGGGATCAATGCCGTGGATTACAGCGGCTACCCGGACTGCCGTCCCGAGTACCTCGCGGCTTTTCAGACCTTGGCGGACTTGGCATCGAAAGCAGGCGTGGAAGGACACGGCGCCGTCCTGACCGCACCCTTGATTCACCTGACCAAAACAGCCATTGTTCAAGCGGCCTTAGATTTGGGCGTGCCCATTGAGCTCACTTGGAGTTGCTATCAGGGCGGTGCCGAGCCCTGCGGCGTGTGCGATTCGTGCCGCATTCGAGATCAAGCGTTGATTGAAGCTGGACACCCTGAATTCGCCACTTCTTCTGTGGGTTTGCATCGGTAAGACATAAGTACGGCTAAGTGCAGGTAAAAGAGTCCACACTCCTTACACGAGGGATTTCTAGCACTTCGCAACGTTTTCAGCGCTTGGTCATGTCGCACGCTCCTCTGCTGGCCCAGCAGTGATGTTGGTCAAGTAAGTTCAGTGTGATCCGCACTGGAGGAATACATGTCCGTACCCAAGCAGAAATTCACCCCTGAGTTCAAACACGACGCTGTTCGGTAGTTTCGCACGACCAGTAATGAGGTGCGCCCAGATTGCCCGCGACTTGAGCGTTTCCCCTCACCACGTCGTCCGGTGGAAGCAGCAACAAGACACCCAAACGGCCGCCGGCCGCCCGGCGTTCTGAGGGCGGGGAAGCTTTTATTTCATAATGCCTCCTCGTTGTTCAGCCTGACAAATCAGCACATGGGATGACGAGCCTTCGTCTCTACTTCACGCCGTCCAGTTTATGAGGGTTACTCCAATGAAACGCCTCACTCAGTTCGATCTTGCGTCATTGGTCATCTTACTTTGACGCAATCTCAATCCTGAGACGAGGCCCACCCATCTGCCAGGTCTAAACCATGGATGCTGCTTACTTAGCGGCCGCCAAGCTCTGAATCAGCTGGGTGGGGTTTAACCCTGGTGATGCTCATGTTGAGCTCTACCACCCACAATGGCTGACTGTAAGAGTAGAGAAGGGCTGCACACATACACTGGAAGTCCACCTTGGAGGAAGACGCTATGTTGCTCCGACGTTCCGCCCTGTCCCCGTCTGTGCTGGTCTTGCTGTTGATCTTTGGCGGTTACTTGGTGTGGTTGCTGCCTGGAGCCGGATCCCCGGCTTGGCGGGCAGGACTGGGGAACCTGTGGCCGCTGCTCATCTCTGTGCTGGCCCTGGTCTTGATCGTACGTAGAATCCAGCATCGCCCGGTCGAGGAGCGCCCCGGTTGGTGGGCGGTGGCCGGAAGCGTGCTGGCCTACATCTGTGGGACGGTTATTTGGACTGGGTTGGAACTGTTCACCGACACTCCGCCTTTTCCCTCACTTGCTGACATCAGTTACCTGCTGGTCGCGCCGTTGTTCACCCTAGCCGTGTGGGGTTTCCCCCGGAGCCCGTTGAACCGTCTGGTGGGCTGGCGACTCACCCTTGACCTGCTGGTCTTCTTGGTCGCTGCCGGAAGCTGGTTGTGGGTCTGGCTAATTGCTCCGGCCCTGCTGGACGATGGGGCGTTGGTAACGCGCGTCATCGCGGCGCTTTATCCCCTGTTTGACCTGTTGCTGTTGACTCTGATCGTGGGCATCGCCTTGCAAACCTCGCCTCCCCTGTACCTGCGCTGGCTGGCGGCGGCGGTGGCCAGTTACGCGTGCGGTGACCTGATCTTCGCCGTTCTGACTGCTCAAGACGCCTACTTCACCGGCCATCCAGCGGATCTGTTCTGGCCCCTAGCCAGCGTGCTGTGCGTCATGGCCGTGCACTCCCGTACTGGGACGCAGTCAGTGCGCTGGAAGCGCTTGGCGCCCGCAGTGTGCTTCAGCCTGCCCTACGCGGCGGCGCTGAGCACCATTGGGCTGCTGATTTGGAGTCACAACGGCCCGGTGGGCATTGAACCCCTGGCATTGGGTGCTGTGCTGCTGACGATGCTGCTGGTGTCGGTTCGGCAGACCCTGGCCTGGATAGAAGCCGCCCGGCTTCGGCAGTCGCTGCAGACTCTGAACGCCACCCTGGAGGCGCGGGTTCACGAGCGCACCCGGGATGTGCGGGCCACCTTCGAGGGCGGGTTGCTGAGCCTGGGCACGGCCTTGGAAGCGCGCGACTTCGAGACTGCCGGCCACACTGAGCGGGTGGTAAAGTTTGCCTACGCCTTGGGAGTGGCGCTGAACCTCAGCCCGGCCGAGCTCGACAGCCTGGTAGAGGGGGCCTACCTGCATGATCTGGGCAAGCTGGCTGTACCCGACCAGATCTTGCTGAAGCCGGGAAAACTCACGCCTGAGGAATGGACAGTGATGCAGTCGCATGCCCCGCGGGGCCACGCGCTGGCGACCCGGCTGCCGCACCTGTCCAGTGACGCGCTGCAGATTATCCGCCACCACCACGAGCGTTGGGTGGGCGGCGGCTATCCCTACGGCCTGGTGGGCGAAGCCATTCCCCGGCTGGCCCGCGTCTTTGCGGTCTGCGACGCGTACGACGTGCTCACTAGCGAGCGCCCTTATAAGGCGGCCTGGAGTCGCGAAAGCGCCTATGCAGAACTGCGGGCGCAGGCCGGGCACCGGTTTGAACCCGCGGTAGTGGAAGCCTTCTTGACGCTTGACCTGTCAGCTGTGCTGCGCGACGGAGCCCTGCGCCCGGCTGCCCAGGCTGCGGAAGAGCGCTTTGAGGGGAAGTTGCAGGCCCGCACACAGCAACTCACCGACACGCTGCAGGACACCGAAACGCTGCTCACCCTCTCCCAACTCTCGGAGGTGCCGCAGGAATTCCGTGTCTTGACCCGCTCGGTGCTCGGCGCCCTCACCCCCGCCCTGAAGTTCGATTGGGGCGGCCTGATGCAGCTCAGGGAGGGCCTGATTCAGAGTGAACTCCTGTGGCAAAGCCAGGCGCTGCGACCAGCGCCTAAAGTGCCAAAGAACGTGCAGCTCCCCCCTGATCAGGGGCTGGTATGGCGTGCACTTGAGACGCAGGAGAACCTGTTTATCGACGACTATGCTTCGTATCCCGAGGGCAATCCAGCGCTGATCCAGCTGAACGTCCAGTCCATCGCCTTCCTGCCGCTCCGCGGCGGCCCGGCCGATACCGTGCTCACCGTTGTGCGCACCTGCCCAGGAGCGCCCTTCACCCCCCGGGAGCGCTCGTTGCTCGCAGCAGCGGCCCGCACCTTGAGCAGTGCGCGGGAGCGCGCAGCATACGAAGCGTCACTCCAGCAGCTGGCCCGAACCGACGCCCTGACCGCGCTACCCAATCGCCGGGCCTTCACAGCACATCTGGAGGCGGCCCTGGGTGCGGGATCGACAGGCGCCGGGCTGCTGCTCTTTGATCTGAACGGCTTCAAGCAGGTGAACGACACGCTGGGCCATCCGGCCGGTGACGAACTGCTGTGCTTGGTAGCCCGGGCACTGGATCAGGCGTTTCCGGGAGCCGCCTTTCGGCTGGGGGGCGACGAATTCGCCGTGGTGCGCACAGGCAGAGAAGTGACTTCTCTCCGTGCCCTCGTTGGCCAGGCCCGCGTGGCGGTCGAACGGGCGGCCGCACCCCGCTTTCCAGGGGTCACCATCAGTATCGGCGCAGCCGCAGTGCCCCCCGATGCTGAAAACCTGACGGCTTTGCTGCACGTGGCCGATGAGCGGTTATATGCCGACAAGGCCCGCCAGCGGGCCCAGAAGGGACGCGATTCCGAGATCCCAATCCTCTAGGAAAATGCTGTTCTAGACCCCTAATTACAAAAACCGAACCAACGGGAAGCTGACTGAGTGCAAGGCGTATCCCAGGCGGCTGTGCTTGCCTTCACCTCAACGGCCGCTGCGCTCTTTGGCCTGCCTGTTGCTAGCACGCACTCCGTCAATGCACGGCCAGCAACCGCTCGAGCTCTGCGTTCGCTGCATCCGCGCTAGGAACTGCCCGGGCGATCGCTGTCATGTCGGCCAGCACGCACGCCACCCGCTATCACGAGAGGATAGGTATCGCTCACTCAGCGCACCACCTGAGGCATACCCTTCCAGCAGGGCCGCCCGGTCTTGAGGAGCCAACCAGCGGCGCAGGTCATTCACCGGATGACTGAAGTAACTCTCCCCAAAATCAATCAAACCGCTCAGCCGGCCTGAGGCCGGGTCTATGAATACATACTCCTAGCCCGGGTTACTGTGCAAGACCACTCAGACTTTCTCGCCGGCAGGCACGCCGGGTACGACAACTTTGGGGAGGTTCACGGCCCCGATCAGGCGGTCGAGGCCGTGCACGACCAGCGTGATCATGTTGTCGTTGCTGGTAGCCGCTTCAAACCGGGCCATCAACGTGACGTTCCGGATTTCGTCCACGGTGAGTTTGAGCCTGGGTTCGCGGCTGAGGTTGCCGGTGCTGGGTGGTCTCCGCGAGGTCGGTCAGCAGCTGCTTGCCCAGGGTCTCGCGCAGCGCTTTGAAGACCTGTCCGGCTTGCTCTGCCACTCGCTGCTCCACCTGGACTCGGAGCCGGTTGGCCACCTCCGCCACGCCATCGGGGTCACACCGTGTCAGCACCATGGCAAACTCCTCGCCTCCCAACCGGTACGATGCCGTCGAGAGGACGCAAGTGGTCACGCAGCGCCTGCACCGTTTGAATCAGAACTTGATCCCTCAACTCGTGGCCGTAGTTGTCATTGATCCGTTTGAAGTGATCGAGATCCGGCAAGATCAGATCAGAAAGGCAGGCGGATGAATTTGGAGGTAATCGTCATCGGAGCGCCGTCGGTTGAAGCTCTCCGTCAGGGGATCGAGATAGGCCAAGCCGTCAGCCGCTCGACACGGTTGAGGGACTGCAGGCGGCTACGAATCACCAGGTGGGCGATCATCACACCGAGCGCGCTCAGACCGGCAAAGGTGAGGTACACCGCGAGAGCGTCCATCAACGGCTGCTGGTGGAGTGCAAGTCTTGCAGATGCTTGGATGGGCAAGGCCACCGGACTGCCCTTAGCCTGCCGTGACGCCAGGTAAGGCAACACAGCCGTGACATGCCCTATGTTGCGCCCTTTTCCATGACGAACCGAGTTTCCCAACAGTGCCTTTGAGTAGTCACGGCCCGAGTTTATCCGTTGTCTGATCCGGAGATTCGCCGCTTTCGCCCAGTAGAACGCGCTTTCTTCTGGATTCCCCCTTTCCAGACAGTCGCTCATCCCTCAAGCGAACGTGCCCAGCTCTGGAGAAAGCTGAGCACGACAGGAGGGTACGGATCAGACGGCTTCGAGTTTTTCCGGGTCTGCGGGGCGCTGGCCTTCCAGATCACGGGTGTAGGCCCGCTGCATCCGCACGCCGAAGGCGATGACCAATACGGTCGCCACCATCAAAACCAGAGCCACCGGGCGGTTGAAGAAGCTCGCCAAGTCCCACTGCACTTTAATCACACTGACCATGAAATTCTGCTCAAGCAGTGGCCCCAGCACTAAGCCCAACACCACTTGCGCCAGCGGAAAACCGCCGCGTTTAAGGGCAAAGCCGAACAGGCCAATAATCAACATGGCGAAAATATCAAAGGGGTTGTTGTTGATGGCGTAAGCTCCCACCACCGTAAGGCCCAAAATGAACCCCATCAGTAACTTAAAGGGGATGCGGGTGATATGCCCCGCGCCGTAAGCGGCCAGCAAACCCATAATCGGCATCAGCACCACGCTTGACACCGCAAAGGCCAAGTAGATCTGATTCACGAGGCCCCGGTTTTCAGTGAACAGCTGTGGGCCGGGGGTAATGCCGGCGATCAGGAACACGCCCAGCACGATGGCGGTCAGGGTATCGCCGGGAATGCCGAGCGCCATGGCCGGAATCCACGCGCCGGCCACAGCGGCATTGTTAGACGCGGTTCCGGCCAGCACCACCACTTCCTCTTGCCGCACCACCTCTGCCGGCGTCATGTGAGCCTTGCGGCTGCGAACCCGCTCCAAGCTGCTGGACAACCATGCCGCTAAGTCTGAGCCTGCTCCTGGCAAAAAGCCGACCGCCGTGCCTACCAGAGAAGCGCGGGTCATGGCTCCTTTCTCCCGCAGCATCAAGCGGGTGGGCCGCACCCAGTAATCGTGCTGAAGATTGCGGCGTTGGGCACGCAGTTCAGTGGTGGTGACCACCGCTTCTGTTTTCAACACGCCTTTGTACGCCTGCTCTAGCAGTTCGGCAATGCCAAACAGACCGATCAAAGCCACCACGTAATTCAGGCCGCTTAGTAAGTTCGGATTGCCAAAAGAGAAGCGGGCAAAGCCGAGGGTGGGGTCAAGGCCGATGGTGGAAATCAGGACGCCGATGCCCAGCGACAGCGCCCCCTTGATCAGCTTGCCCTGCGTAGCGAAGATACCGGCCACCAATCCCAGCACCGCTAACCAAAAGTACTCGAAGCTGGAAAACTGCTTGGCGAACTGCGCCAGCACGCCCGCCCCGGCCATCAAGATCAGCACGCCGACCATCGCCCCCACCGCTGAAGGCAAAGTAGCGACGCCCATGGCAAACGCGATACTGCCTTTGCCCATGCGGTTGATTTCGTCGCTGTACGCGGCGCTGGCCGCCGTGCCCGGAATCTTGACCGTAATAGAACCGATGTCTCCCGCAAAAATAGCCGCCGTAGAAATGCCGATGACCGCAGGCAGCACCAAACTGGGATCAAGAAACAAGGCCAGCGGTACAAATAGACTCAGGGCCAATGTTGCGGTCAGACCGGGAATAGAGCCGAACACGGCCCCAAACAGGCTGCCCAACACCAGCGCCGCAAAGGATTCCCAACTCAGGAGATTGTTCATGTGAGGGGCACTCCCAGCAATTTGCCGAAGACGCCGTAGACTATCAATGCCGTGACCACGCCGACGCCGAGCGAGCGCGGCACGTCGCCGCCGATCAAGAGCGTAAAGAGGCAGGCCGCCACTGCTGCGCCGCCCACCAACGTGATGTAGGGCAGCAGGAACGGCACGGCGGCTCCGATGGCAATGGTGGCGAACACCTTGAGCAGCCCGGCCCGCGACGCCAAGAAGGGCAGGGTGGGAATGCGCCCCCGTAGGTCTTTAATGGCCGACCAAGCCAAGAGGCCGCCGCCCACAACCAGGCCGCCGCCGATCACGCGGGGGAACAGGGCCGGGCCGGGGGCTCCGTCGTCAAGGGGCGGAAAGGCGGCAGTCAAGACCCACACGGCAATGCCGATCAGGATCAGAAAAATACTGAGGCCCAGTTCCCAGCCGGGATGTTCTTGTTCCATAGCAACCTCGGTAAGCTCAACAGCGCAAAGAGGAAAGGCCTGCAGCGCAGGGCCACATAGAAGCCAGCGGGGAGCGTCTGCACATGGGCGGACACTCCCCGCTGGGCAGGGCAGCTTATTCGGAGTCGATAAAGTCCTGCACCTCGCGCATCTTGGCCGCCTGCTGGGTGAGGAACACCCGGAACTGGGCGGGGTTCTTGTAGTTCATGCCGAAGCCCGCGTTGGTCATAAACTTCTTGAACTCTTCTTCTTGCATGCCCGCCTTGATGGAGGCGTCTATTTTCGTCACCACGTCTCCCGACAAGCGGCGCGGCCCTACCACCGACAGGAACGAGCCGAACGACCAGTTGATGCCGCTTTCCTTGAGGGTCGGCACCGTCTTGTGGTCACTCAGGCGCTTGTCCGCCATGACCGCCAACGTCCGGACTTCGCCGCTTTTCAGCAGGTTGTTCACTTCGGCCACGCTTACGGTGATCACGTCGACGCCCCCAGCCAACAGTTCCTGAATGGCGGCGGCGCTGCCCTGCGCGGGCACCCAAGGCATGGCCGCGTTTTTCAGACCAACGGTTTTCAGGAAGCCTGCGCGGGCCATGTCCCAACTGCCGCCTTTGGCCGTGCCCGACGCCTTCAGTTTGCCGGGGTTGGCTTTCAGGAAGGTGACCAATTCACCGATGGTCTTAAAGGGTGAATTTTTGGCCACTGTGATGGCCGCCGGATTGATGCTGATCAAGCTGATTGGCGTAAAGTTGTCGATGGTCAGGCCCGAGGTTTTGCTCCAAGACGGAATGACCATTTCCAGCGTGCCCATGCCGATGTCGTAGCCAGTAGGACGGGCCTGAGAGATGGCAAGGTGGCCGATGGCCCCACCGCCACCCGTGCGGCTGATCACGGTCACATTTTCACCGAGAGGCTTGCTCATGGCCGAAGCCAAAGCCCGCGAGGTGAGGTCAGCCGAGCCGCCGGGACTCCACGGCACGGTAAAGTTCAGCGCCTTGGTGGGAAAGCTCTGGGCAGCGGCCACACCAGCAAAAGCAAGCACAAAGGTAAGGGCAATGCGGTTCATAAGACCTCCTGAGAAGCGTGCAGGGGTACAGTGCGCCGGAAACCGGAGTTCCAAAGCGGCTGAGGTTGTGGGGTGCGCTGTACGCACTGCGAACTGAATATCGGTAGGCGCACTATAATTCCACTTGACCACTCTTGTCAATGATTTGTTCACTGTGCATATCCCTGTTCGCAAGGCGCACAAACTGTTAAGATTGAAAGCATCATGACCCCAGCTTCAGTTGTTGTGGCCAAGCCGAGTCTCGATGAACGGTCAGGCGAAACCATTCAGGCGCTGACCCGCGGCCTTCAGGTGATTCGGGCCTTTGATGCCCGTCACCAGCGCATGACCCTCACCGAAGTCGCTGCCCAGACGAACCTGACCCGCGCCACCGCCCGCCGCTGCCTGCTGACGCTGCACCACCTCGGCTACGTCGCGTGGGACGGCAAGTTCTTTACGCTCACTCCCAAAATTCTGACCCTCGGCTACGCCTATTTGTCGTCTACATCGCTGCCGATGATCGTTCAGCCCGCGCTGGTGCATCTCAGCGAGCAGTCGGGCGCGTCGTGCTCCGCCTGCATTTTGGACGGCGACGAAGCGGTGATCGTGGCGCGGGCCAGCGCCCAACGCTTTAATTCTACTGACCTCGGCGTGGGCAGCCGCTTGCCGCTGTACTGCACGTCGCTGGGGCATATTTTGTTGGCCGAATTTCCATCCGATGAACTGGAGCGTTACCTCCAGATGACGGTGCTCATGCCGCACACGCCCCGCACACTGACCCACCCGGACGACGTGCGGGCCGCCGTAGACCGCACCCGCGCCGCGGGCTACGCGCTGAATGCCGAAGGACTCGAGTCGGGTCTGCGTTCGATTTCGGTGCCGCTCCGCAACACTTCGGGCCAAGTGGTGGCCGCGCTCAGCGCCACGCTGCCGGTCGGCCACGGCAGTGAAAATGATCTGCAGGGCCAGCTGTTGCCGCTGCTGCGCGGGCAAGCGACCCTACTTCAGCAAATGCTGAGCGCCTAACCGCTGAGGTTCAGGTCTTTCGGCGGGCCACAGAAGAGGTGTGGTCAGCAGGTGTTCGCGTAGACCGAACGTTGGGCTGTGTGTAGCGGTAGGCCTCTGGTACGGTACAGGCAATCCCCATTTGGCCTGACCTGGCCCCTGGCGGCCTAGCGTGGGCTGCTGGCGTCGTCCCGTTATCGTTCCGACTGCCCCGCGCTGCGTGGCCTATCCGTGAGGTGCCCTGTATGTCTACCGCTCTCTCCACTGTTACCGCTCACGCCTCCAACTCCCGCCTGTTGACCGGACTGATCGGTAGCGGCATCCAGCGGTCCCTGTCCCCCGCGCTGCACGAGGGGGAAGCCGACGCTCACGGTCTGCGTGCCTTGTACCGCCTGTTCGATCTGGACAGCTTGCAGCTGACGCCGGACGCCTTGCCAGAGTTGCTGCGGGCCGCACAGCTCGCCGGATTCAGCGGCCTGAACATCACCCACCCCTGCAAGCAGTGCGTCATAGCGCATCTGGACGCCCTGTCGCCCGAAGCCGAAGCGCTGGGAGCCGTAAACACCGTGGTGTTCCGGGATGGTCAAACCACTGGGCATAACACCGACGGCTGGGGCTTTGCCCAAGGGTTTCGGCGCGGCCTGCCGGGGGCGCGGTTGGGGCACGCGGTGCAGTTGGGAGCGGGCGGGGCGGGCGCGGCGGTGGCACACGCGGCGCTCGGTTTGGGGCTGGCGCGACTGACCTTGTTCGATCAGGAGCCGGGCCGGGCCGAAGTGTTGGCAGAGCGCTTTCAGACCCAGTTTCCGGGGCAGCAGGTGGAGGCAGGAGGCGATCTGGAGCGGGCCATGACCGAGGCCGATGGACTGATTCACGCCACTCCGACCGGCATGGCCGCCCATCCGGGCTTGCCGCTGCCCGCCGAGTACCTGCGGGCTGAACAGTGGGTGGCCGAGGTGGTGTACGTGCCGCTGGAAACTGAATTGTTGCGGCTGGCCCGCGCCCGAGGCTGCGCGACGGTTCACGGCGGCTTTATGGTGGTGTTTCAGGCAGCACGCGCCTTCGAACTGTTTAGCGGCTTTACCCCGGATTTAGAGCGGATGCTGGCCCACTTCGAGCAGCTGACCGCACCACAATTCGGAGCCGCCCGATGAGCGCCGTTGCCGCCCAGCGCGGCCCCTTTCAAAAGTCCATCGCCACCGTGTCCCTGAGCGGCACTTTGCTGGAAAAGATGCAGGCCGCGGCGGCGACCGGCTATGACGGCGTAGAAATTTTTGAACACGATCTCCTGAACCACAGCGGCCCGCCCGCCGAGGTGCGCCGGATGGCCGCCGATCTGGGGCTGGATATCACGCTCTTTCAGCCCTTCCGCGACTTCGAGGCCATGCCGGAGTCTTACCGCGCCCGCAATCTGGAGCGAGCCGAGCGCAAATTCGACGTCATGCTGGAGTTGGGTGCGCCGCAGATTTTGGTGTGCAGTAACGTGCAGGCGCAGGCCTTGAATGATCCTGAGCGCGCCGCCGCCGACCTGCACGCGATGGCCGAACGTGCTCAGGCGCGGGGCCTGCTCGTGGGCTATGAGGCGCTGGCGTGGGGGCGGCACGTCAACCGCTGGCGGCAAGCCTGGGACATCGTGCAGCAGGCCGATCATCCGGCGCTGGGTCTGATCTTGGACTCGTTTCATACGCTGGCGGTGGGGGATTCTTTGGCGGGCCTGCACAGCACTGTGCCCGCCGATAAACTGTTTTTTGTGCAGTTGGCCGACAGCCCGCACAAAAGCATGGACGTCTTGTCTTGGAGCCGCCACTACCGCAATTTTCCCGGTCAAGGTGACCTTGATGTGGTTGGATTTACCCGCGAACTGGTACGGACCGGGTACAGTGGCCCCCTGTCATTGGAGATTTTCAATGATGAATTCCGGGCGGCGTCGGCGTACCTGATCGCGCACGACGGGCTGCGCTCGCTGCTGTGGGTGGAGGCAGAGGCGGGAGCCACCACTCTGCCGGCGCCCCCCAACTTTGGCGGTTACGAGTTTTTAGAATTTGCTGTTGACGCCAACAGTGCGCCGGGACTGGGCCGCCGACTGCGTGCCCTGGGCTTTGAGCAGCGCGGCGTTCACCGCTCCAAGGCCGTGACCCTCTACGGGCAGGGCGATATTTTGCTGACCCTCAACAGCGAACCCGACAGCCACGCCGCCGACTTTTTTCAGGTGCATGGCCCCTCGGTGTGCGCTATCGGTCTGCGGGTCGACGATGTGCCCCGCGCCCTTGACCGTGCCCGCGCCCTACTGTGCAACGAGTGGGAAGAGCGCACCGGACAGGGTGAGTCGCCACTCCCCGCGTTGCGCGCGCCCAACGGGATGCTGTTCTCGTTTGTGGATGAGGCGCTGGCCGCCCGCCTGTACCACACCGACTTCCACCTGACGGCTCCAGTGGCGGGGAGCGATGAGGATTTGGGTGCGGCAAGCGGGGGGGAGGGGCCAAGTGCAGGCGCAGGACTGCTCGGCATTGACCATGTGGCGCAGGCGTTGCCGCCCGACCGCCTCGGCAGCTTCATTTTATTTTACCGCACGGTCTTTGGCCTCGAACCCGAACCGCTCCACGAGATTCCTGATCCCTACGGCTTGGTCAGCAGCCGGGCGATGGTCAGCCCCAACCGCCGAATCAGCTTTCCGCTCAATATTTCTGAGAGCCGCCGCACGGCGACGGGCCGCTTCGTGAATGCGCTGTCGGGCGCGGGCGTCCACCACATCGCGTTTACCACCGCCGACCTCCCCCAGACCGTGACCGCGCTTGACGCCGCCGCAGCCGAACTCTTAGAAATTCCCGACAACTATTACGATGATCTGGATGTGCGGTACCTGTTGCCGCCGCGTGATCTGGATATCCTGCGCGGCCTGCACCTCCTGTACGATCAAGACGCGTCCGGCGAATTCCGGCAGCTGTACACCCATACCTTCGATGACCGCTTTTTCTTTGAAGTCGTGCAGCGTGACGGCTACCTGGGTTATGGGGCGGCCAACGCGTCGGTGAGGATGAACGCGCTGATGGCTCGCCGCGCTTTAGACCATGCCGGAGGCCAAGCGGAGCGTGAAGGTGGGGCAGGCCAGAGCATGATATGACCAACGGCGTGTATGGCTAGAAGTTTCAGGGGCCGCCGTGCCCAGTGAGTCGCGCAGTGTGCATTCGGTGGAGAACATCGGGCGGGTGCTGGAGCTGTTTACGGTTGATACGCCTGAAATAGGCGTGACGCAGGCAGCCCGTCATCTGGGGATGTCCAAAAGCAGTGTCCATGCCCTGCTGACGGCCCTGACGCGCATCGGCCTGCTGCACCGCTTCGTGACCGGGCGCTACCGCCTGGGCTTTCAGGTGATGGCGCTGAACACGGTGCTGCTCTCTCATACCCCCTGGCGGCGCATTGCCCGCGAAGAAATGACCCGGCTGGCCGAAGTGGTGGGCGAACCGGTGCATTTGGCTGCCTACGACGGCGGTCAGGCCATTTGCATCGACAAGGTCGAAGGGCACGCCCCGCTGGTTAATACCCCGATTGGCGGCATCTTGCCCCCACACGCCACCGCGCTGGGGAAAATTATTCTGGCGTACCGTCCAGCGAGCGAAATTACGCAGCTGTATCACGGCGGATTGCTGCAGCCATACACGCCCAATACCATCACCAGTCAAGACGAACTGCTCTCGGATTTGGCGCACACCCGCCAGCGGGGATACGCGCTGGCCATTGAGGAACGGGCGCTGGGAGTGTGCAGCATCGCCGCGCCCATCCGTAATCCCAACGGAGAGGTGATCGCGGCCATGAGCCTGTCCATTCCGACCCGGCGGTTGCAGCGGCGCAAAGCAGGCATGATCGAGCATCTGCGGGCCGCCACCGCCGCCACCTCACGGCGCATCGGATATGACGCCGACCTGAACACCGAAGACGGCCTGTACTGGCACTCGGTGGGTGGCCGCACCACCCTGCGCCGCAGCCACCTGCGCCGGGAACTGGTAGAGGCCGGTGAGAGCGGGCAAGAGCAGTAGAGCTCTGGACACACGGGCAGGCAGTGTTCACCGCTGAGGTGCAGAATCAGTGGTGATTCACAGGCCCGCTGCAGCTGGGCCCTGCCGTTAGTCAGCCCAGCCTGATTAAGTCAGGTCGGCTTTCCGGCGTCCGTCCAGCACGGCCAGCAGGCCAGAGACACAGATCAGCGCCATGCCCAGTAGACCCACGCCGTCGGGAAATTGGCGAAACATCAGCCAGCCTACCGCCACGGCGAACACCAGTTGCAAGTAGGTCAGCGGAGCCAGCAAGGAGGCGTCGGTGTACCGGAATGCCACTGTCAGCAGATAGTGACCGCTACCGCTGGTAACGCCCAGTACGGCCATCAGCGCCAAGTCGGTTGCGCCCAATGGGCCACCCTGATAGGCCAGCGCCGCGGCCAGAGAGCCGACCACCGTGCCCACCACTGCCGACTTGTACAGCAGATGCAGGGGCGGCACCCCCTGAAGCCAACGCGATAACAACTGGTAGGCGGCGTTCAGCACGGCGGCCAACAGTGCCAGCCCCACGCCCAAAACGTCCAGTTGCCCGCCGGGACGCACAATCAGCAGCAGCCCGCAAAAGCCGCCCAGCGTGCCCAACCAGCGCAGCACTCCAGGTTTCTCCTTGAGGAGAGGCACCGACAACACCGTGACCAACAGCGGGCCCAGAAAGGAAATTGCTGTGGCTTCGGCCAGCGGCAGGCGGGCATACGCGCCCATTATGACCACCGTGAGGCAAGCCAAGCACAAGGAACGCAGCAAAATCAAGCGGGCCTGATTCGCAACGCCACTGCCAGCCGCCCTCCCCTCTTCACTTGCAGGCGCGGCACGTACCGATGCAGGCAGCAGCACGCTGAGCAGCAACAGTTGCGTGCAAAAGCGCACCGCCGCGACCACCGCCGGAGAATGCGACTGCACCAGATGGCGGGCCAAGCCGTCCTGACAGGCAAAAATCAGCAGGGCCAACGCGTAGAGTGCCACGCCGCGCAGCGAGGACGCCTGAGCCGTGCGGGCCACGCCGGACGCCGCACCAGACGCACGGTTCACGCGATCAAGACGGCCAAGCGCTGGAGCGCCAACCGGTAGCCCTGCGTGCCGCAGCCCGCAATTACGCCGTCGGCCACCAGCGAGACATAGGAATGGTGCCGGAAGCTCTCGCGGCGGTGAATATTCGAGATATGCACCTCGATGATGGGCGGCGGATATGCCCCCAGCGCGTCCATCAGGGCCACCGAGGTATGGGTCAGCCCACCAGGATTGATGATCAGTCCGGCGGTGCTGGTGCGGTGTTCATGAATCAGGTCAATAAGGTGGTGTTCGGCATTGGTTTGGCGCAGGTCGGTGTGCAGCCCCAGCGTGCGGCCCAGCTCGGCACAGTCGCGGCCCACATCGGCCAATGTGTCGTGGCCGTAGATATGCGGCTCGCGCAGGCCCAGCAGGTTCAGGTTTGGGCCATTGAGTATCAGGATGGTGGGCAAAGCGGACATGCGGGCCTCCAGGGGCAGCGGAATTCGGATCAGAGACGGCTCAGGGATGCGGTCAGCGGATGCCGCCACGCTAGCAGTCCGGGAGACCCGCACCAAGCGTCTGTTCGTCCGTGGCGAACACCTGCCTTTTACTGGAGCCCCGGGCTGACTATGGTAGGGCCATCAACTCCGCTGCCCTGCCTCTGCCCCAGAGGCCGCTCCTTTCTGCGAGGCCCCCTGCGTATGCCTGATTCCCCTGCGTCCACTTTTCCCGCTGCCTTCGTTACGGTCAACGGCGTCACGCTTCACGTCCGGCGAACGGGCGCGCCTCACGCTTCCAGAACCCTCGTCTTCCTGAACTCTTTGGGCAGCGACGCCCGCATCTGGGACGCGGTGGCGGCGGCCCTGTCAGATTCCTGCCGCGTCCTTCAGTACGACCAGCGCGGGCACGGCCTGTCGGACGCGCCACCCGGCCCCTACACGCTGCGCGACCACGCCGAAGATTTGGCGGCCCTGCTGGGCGCCTGCGGGGTCAGGCGGGCCGTGCTGGTGGGGGTGTCGGTGGGCGGCATGATCGCGCAGGAATTCGCCGCCCGGTATCCGGCACGGGTAGAAGGTCTGGTGTTGGTGGGCACTGGCACCAAGATCGGAGAGGCTGCCCTCTGGAACGCCCGAATCGCGGCGGCAGAGGCGGGGGATTTGGCCCGGATCGCGCCCGACGCCCTGTCGCGTTGGTTTACGCCCGCCTTTTTTGAAACCCGGCCCGCCGAGGCACGCGGCTACTTGAACATGTTGTCGCGCACGTCACCACACGGTTACGCCGGAACCTGCGCGGCCCTACGAGACGCCGATCTGGGCCAGCAGACCGCCCGCCTGACCGTACCAGCCGTAGTGCTGTGCGGCGAACATGACCGCTCGACGCCCCCCGAACTGGGCCGGGCGCTGGCGGAGGCACTGGGCGCACCTTTTCACCTGATTCCCGGTGCGGCACACATACCCAGCGTCGAGCAGCCGCAGAGCGTGACCAGTCATCTTCGGCAGTTTTTGGCAACCCTGCCCCAAGCCGCCTCCGGAGACACTCTGGACGGCCAGAGCCTTCGCCGCCGCGTGCTGGGAGACGCCCACGTTGACCGGGCCACCGCCGCCGCCACCGACCTCGACCGCGATTTTCAGGCGTTTATTACAGCCTTTGCTTGGGGCGGCCCTTGGGCGCGGGGCCACCTCGATCTCAAGACCCGGCATCTGCTGACGCTGGCGGTGCTCACGGCCCTACCCCGCGAACACGAACTGGAACTGCACATCCGCGCTGCCCGCAATACCGGTGTGACCCCCGACGACCTGCGTGAAGTGTTTTTGCAGGTGGCCGTGTATGCAGGCGTGCCCGTGGCCAACCGTGCCTTCGCCATTGCCAAGCGCGTGCTGGCCGAAGGTACCTCCCCCGACACTGCCCCCGCCTATAGGAGCGACCCATGACCCCCCGCGAATCCCGGCCCACGTCCCCTGAGCACGTCAGCGTTCACCCGCTGCACCTGTATCCGGCGTATGCCAGCAGTGTCAAGCGTGCGCCGCACGAGCTGCTGATGCCGCTGCCCGCCGCCCTGCGCGACCCCGGCGGCCCGGTGTTCGGCGCGGGCCGCCTGCGACCCGACGACCACGACACCACCCGCAATGCCCGCATCAACGGTGAGCCGATCGGAGAGCGGATTCTGGTGCGTGGGCGGCTGCTCGACAGCAGCGGGCGGCCTATTCGCGGAGCGCTGCTGGAAACGTGGCAGGCCAACGCGGCGGGGCGCTACATCCACACCGGCGACCAACACACTGCGCCGCTTGATCCCAACTTTACGGGAACGGCGCGGATGCTCACCGATGATCAGGGCGAATACGAATTGCTGACCCTGCGGCCCGGCGCGTATCCGTGGCGCAATCATGCCAATGCTTGGCGGCCCGCACACATTCATTTCAGCGTGTTTGGACGCAATTTCACTCAGCGTCTCGTGACCCAGATGTATTTTCCCGGCGATCCGCTGCTGGCCTACGACCCGATCTATCAGGGCGTGCCGGATGAAAAAGGCCGCCAACGCCTGATCAGCCGCTTTGATCTGAGCCTGACGCAGCCGCACTGGGCGCTGGGCTACCGCTTCGATATCGTGCTGGGCGGCGACGCACAGACGCCCCTCGAGGAGCCTGACCATGACTGAGCCGCACCCAGCCAGAGCGCCGCTGCGCCCCGAAGGCTCCAACATTCCCGCCCGCTTGTTTGGGCCGTCTCCGAGCCAGACGGTGGGGCCGTACTTTCATCAAGGGCTGGTTCAGCACGGCGAGCAAAGCAGGTTTCCGGGTGACCAGCAGTTGGTTCCCGGCACTGCGTTGTACCCCAGCGAACGCCTGACCCTGACTGGCCGCGTGCTGGACGCAGACGGCCTTCCCGTCCCCGACGCTCTGCTGGACGTGTGGCAAGCAGACTTGGCTGGACAACGGGTGGACGAGACGGTGCTCACGGGCTTTGGCCGCAGCGACACCCGCCAAGACGGCGGCTTCTGGCGCTTCCACACGGTCAAACCAGTGCCCAGAGCTGGGCAGGCTCCCCATCTGGACGTGTGGCTGGGCTTGCGGGGGCTGCTGACCCACCTCGTGACGCGGGTGTATTTCAGCGATGAAGACAACGCTGCCGATCCGCTGCTGCTCAGCTTGCCTCTCCAGCGGCGCGGCACCCTGATCGCCGTGCGCGAAGACGTGCCGGGCGGCCCGCTGTACCGCTTGGACATTCGGTTGCAGGGCGAGGGCGAAACGGTGTTTTTCAATGTGTATTGAGCCTCTGGGTCTGAGAGGGCGGGGATTGAGGGCGCGGCCACCCGAACCCGTCTTCAGGGCCACATGAGCTTTACTCCGCTGGACTCCGGGCTGTACCGTCCGCTGTTTACCTCCGCGCCGATGCAGCGCCTCTTTTCCGATGAGGCGCACATTGCTCGCTTGGTCGCGGTCGAGGCGGCGTTGGCCCGCGCCCAAGCCGACTTGGGACTGATTCCGCTGGATGCAGCGCAGGCCATCACTGACCTCTCACGCTGCTTTGTGCCCGACTGGGAGCGCCTGCAACTCGGCACGGCGCAGGACGGCTTTCCAGTGATTGCGCTGCTGGCCCAGTTGCGCGAGCAGCTACCCGCTGCCGCCGCTGAGGCCCTGCACTTCGGGGCCACCACCCAAGACATTATGGATACCGCGCTGGTGCTGCAACTGCGGGACGCCCTGCATCTGATTGAAGGCAATGTGCACGTCGTGGTGCAACTGCTGGCGCACCTGTCGGACATGCACCGCCGCACCTTGATGGCCGGGCGCACCCACAGCCAGCACGCCCTGCCCATCACCTTCGGCTTAAAGGTGGCCGGTTGGCTCGCGCCGCTGCTGCGGCACCTTGAGCGCCTGCATCAACTTCGGCCCCGGCTGTTGGTGGTGCAGTGCGGCGGCGCAGCAGGCACGCTGGCTGCGCTGGGGAACGACGGCCTCCGGGTGTCGGCGGCGCTGGCCCGGGAATTGGGCTTGGGCGAAGCGCCCCTGCCCTGGCACACAAGTCGCGATACACTAGCAGAACTGGGGGGCTGGCTCTCGCTGCTGACCGGCACGCTGGGCAAGGCCGCCCAAGACTTGATCTTGCTGGCCCAAAGTGAAGTTGATGAGGTGCGCGGGGGCGGCGGGGGCGGGGGTTCGAGCACCATGCCTCAGAAGAGCAATCCCATCGGGTCGGAGCTAATCGTGGCGGCGGCCCGGGCCAATGCCGCGCTGCTGTCGGGGCTGCATCAGGCGGCCTTGCAAGAACACGAACGCGGCACGCACGGTTGGCAACTCGAATGGTTGACCTTGCCGCAAATGTTGGGACTCACGGCAGGAGCAGTCGACCGCACGGTGCTGCTGACCCAAGACCTTCAGGTCGACGCTGCCCGGATGCGCGCCAACGTGCAGGCATCGGGCGGTCTGATGATGGCCGAAGCCCTGACGTTTGCGCTGGCGGCGCACGTGGGACAAGCTGAGGCGAAAGCCACCGTGCGCCGCGCCGTGGCCCTGGCCCGCCAAGACGGACAGCCGTTGGCCGAGGCCCTGCGGCTTTGCACCAACGCACCGTTAGACTGGGCTGCCTTACACGAAGACCACTATCTGGGCGTCAACGACGCGCTGATCGACAGATTGCTCGGCCTCGCGGACGCCCGGCACAGGAGAACGCCATGACCGCATCTTCACCGCTACACACTCCTTTGTCTAACCGTGATGTGGTCATCGTGTCTGCCGTGCGGTCGCCCATCGGGGCCATTCGCGGCAGTTTATCGACTGTCCGGCCCGACGACCTCGCCGCCAGCGTGATCCGGGCCGCCGTGCAGCAGGCTGGAATTGACCCCGCCCAGATCGAAGAAGTGATCTTGGGCTGTGCCAATCAGGCGGGCGAAGACAACCGCAACGTGGCGAGAATGGCCGCATTGTTGGCGGGTCTGCCCGAGTCGGTGGCGGGCCTGACCGTAAACCGGCTGTGTGCGTCGGGCCTGAGTGCGATCAATACCGCGGCCCGCGCCATCCGCAATGGTGACGGCGACGTGTACGTAGCAGGTGGCGTGGAAAGCATGACCCGTGCACCGCTGGTGATGCTCAAGGGTTCACAAGCGTTTGCCAATGGCAACGTGACTGTGTTCGATTCTACCCTCGGCTGGCGCTTTCCGAATCCGGCGATGGAGGCCCTGTTTCCGCTGGAGGCGATGGGCGAAACCGCCGAAAACATCGTGGAACGCAGCCGGGAAGATGCCCATGTAGGCAGAGAAATTACCCGCACCGATCAGGATGCCTTCGCGCTGGAATCGCAGCGGCGCACGGTGGCTGCGCTGAATTCGGGGGCGTTCAAAAGCCAGATCGTGCCCATTGAAGTGAAGGGCAAGAAGGGCGTGACGGTCTTCGATACCGACGAGCATCCCAGGTATAAGCGTGATGGAGACAACTTCACGCTCGCCACCGACGCGGCTACCCTCGCCGGACTCAAGCCCGCGTTTCGCAAGGGCGGCACGGTCACGGCCGGTAACGCCAGTGGTCTGAACGACGGTGGGGCGGCGGTGGTGCTGATGAGCGCGGGCAAGGCGCGGGAACTGGGCCTCACGCCGCTGGCCCGCTGGGTGGGTGCGGCTTCGGCAGGCGTGGATCCCCGCGTGATGGGATTGGGACCAATTCCCGCCACCCGCAAACTGTTGGAGCGTACCAGGGTAGACCTGAACGACATCGACCTGATCGAACTCAACGAAGCGTTTGCAGCTCAAGCGTTGGCCTGTATCCAAGAATTGAGGCTGGATGGGGAGCGGGTGAACGTGAACGGCGGCGGAATTGCGCTGGGGCATCCCCTCGGCATGAGCGGAGCGCGGTTGGTGGTGGCCCTCACGCACGAACTGGAGGCGCGGGGCGGGCGATACGGCCTCGCGACCTTGTGCGTGGGCGTCGGTCAAGGCGAGGCGGCCCTGATCGAGCGGGTGCAAGCATGAAGCGCGTGCCGATCATCTCCGCTCCCGAAGCGGCGGCCCTCGTGAAATCCGGAGACCGACTCTTGGTGGGCGGTTTCGGCATGACTGGGAACCCCGTGCATCTCGTTCATGCGCTGGCCGAACTAGGGACAGGCGACCTGACATACATTGCCAACAACGTGTCCGAGCCGGGCCTCAGCGGGGGGTTACTGCTCCGCAACGGACAACTGAAAAAGGCCATCGGATCGTATTTCACCTCCAATCCGGAAGCGGTGAAGGCCCATCAAGCGGGCACGCTAGAAGTGGAATTGATGCCGCAGGGCACACTGGCTGAAGCGATTCGGGCCGGCGGGGCCGGACTGGGCGGCTTTTACACCCCCACCGCCGCCGGAACCCTGATCGCTGGAGACGCTGAAACCAAGGTGCTGAATGGACGCGACATGGTGTTTGTGCCTGCCCTGCGCGGCAATGTAGCCTTTATTCGGGCGTGGCGGGCCGATACCGCAGGCAACCTGCAATACCGCCTTACTGAGCAGAATTTCAACCGGGCCATGGCCACCGCCGCAGGGATCGTTGTGGCGGAAGTCGAGGAAATTGTCGAGGTGGGCGAGATCGCGCCGGAACATGTTCACACGCCCGGACTGTACGTGGATTACCTGGTGCAGGCCTCTCTCACGCTGGAAAGTCTGGGCAGCAGCGCCGACGTGAACAGTGGGGCCAAACGGGTGGACGAAGCGAGAATCCGCATGGCCCGGCGCGCCCTCCAAGAGCTGCGGGCCGGCGATGTCGTGAATCTCGGCATCGGCATCCCAACTCTAGTGGCCGATCTGATCACGCCCGACATGAATCTCAACTTGCACACCGAGAACGGCATGCTGGGTGTCGGCCCGGCTCCACAGGGCGGTGGGGCGATGGCTTACCCTGTCAACGCGGGCAAAATTCCCGTGACGGCACTGCCGGGGGCCAGCTATTTTGACAGTACCGAGAGCTTTGGCATGATTCGGGGCGGGCACGTAGACGTGGCAGTCATGGGCGGCCTTCAGGTCGACGCGGCGGCCAACTTGGCGAACTGGGCCGTACCGGGGAAACCGCTGCTGGGCGTGGGCGGCGCAATGGACTTGGCCAGTGGAGCCAAACGGCTGATCATCCTGATGGTCCACACCGACCCCGACGGCACGCCCAAAATCGTGCCCCGCTGTACCTTGCCGCTCACGACTTCAGGCGCGGTAGATATGATTATTACTGACAAGGCCGTGTTTGAATTTCGGGAGGGAAGGCTCACCCTCACCGATCTGATGCCGGAGACGACACTGGATGAGGTGCGTGCCAGTACCGCCACTGCTTTCGACGAACGGCTGGGCAGCCGACAGGACGAGTAAGACGGGTTGGAAATTCTTGACAAGGTGCAGCGCCGCCTTGCTGGGGAAGTCCGTGACGATGGTTGTGTCAAGTTGACCGAACGTTCTGTGAAACATGAGTTCAAGCTCGTTCAGGGATGTAGTCGATCAAGGGTAAGCAGCCCTCCAGTACCCTACAAATTTTGTCTGAAACTGAATGAGTCTACACGTATTTGTAATTAGCTTAAAAAATAAAGTGACATGAGTTACTGAACACTTAACTTGACAGAACCAGGAGGTCTACTATGTATTCCAGAGTGTCAGCTACTGAGACACGACACCTTGATTTACACTCACTTCGATAGCGAACGCTCGCAGTCCAAGGCAGAAGGATAACGGGCAAGCGAGCGCCCTTAAAAAGCCGGGTGCTGCTGTCTCTCCATGGAGGGCCAGCGCGTCAGTGAGATTGAAGACCGAGTGCTGAAGTCAGGCGGGCCGATGAACCACGACACGCTGAATACAATTCTTAAGAAACTTGTCAGCCAAGACCTTGCCCATGTGGAGTATCAAGGGAAGGTTCTCTCCTACCGTTTGGCTGTGGGGCCAGCCGTCGAAGCGGCGCTTGATGAAGCATGGGCGGAAGTGCAGGGCAAGCTATGACAGGCAAGCAATCTCCCCTGACAAGTCGGGTATTGTTGTGTCTCTCGTTAGAGGCTCAGGAGATCAACTACATTGACGACCGTGTGTTGAAGACGGGCAAACCCATTGACCGGGATACGCTCAAGGGCATTCTCAAGAAATTGGTAAGGCAAAAGCTTGCCCACAGGGAACAGCGAGGCCATGCCCTCTACTTCCGCTTGGCAGTCGGGCCAGCCGTTGACCTGGCGCTTGATGAAGCGTGGGCAGCGATGGAGGCCAGCGCATGACGGGCAAGCAATCTCCTCTGACAAATCGCGTGCTGCTGTGCCTCTCATTGGAAGAGCAGACCGTCAGTGAAATTCAGTGGCGAGCGCGAAAGTCAAGCGCGCCCATCAGCCGGGAGAGGCTGAAGATCATTCTCAACAAACTGGTGGGCCAAGACCTTGCCCACATGGGGCGACAAGGCAATGCCCTTTCCTTCAGGCTGGCTGTTAGTCCAGCCGTCAAAGCCGCTTTGGATCAGGCCTAGGCAGCAATGGAGGCCAGCGCGTGAACCTTCCGAAAGGCGGACGTGGGCTGGTTGACCTTCCCGATCTTCGCGCTGGTGGGGGGACTGGCACACGGGGCCACCCAAGTCATCTACGAGGGCGCCATCGACACGCCCACTCCGGCCCGGCCCTACGAGCTGCTGGAGAAGTACCGGGTCACCAAGGTGTTCACGGCTCCGACTGTCCTGCGGATGCTGCGGCGGGCGGGAGACGAGTTCCTGGCTGGACATGACCTGACCCGCCTGGAGCTGATCGGCCTGGTGGGTGAGCCTCTGGACCCGGAGACCTGGCACTGGACCCAGCAGCAGCTCGGGGACGGGCAAGTGTTCGTGAACAATACGTACGGGCAGACCGAGACAGGGACGGCCTGGTTCAGCAGCATGGTCGGCCTGACCCCCACCCGCCCGGGCAGCTGCGGCCATCTCCTGCCCGGCTACCGGGCCCGCGTGGTGCGTGACGACGGCGCCCAGCGAACTCGGTGCGCTGACTCTCACCGAGCCGTTTCCGAGTCTGGCACGCACAGTCTGGGAGGACCACGGCCGTTACGTGCAGACCTACCTTTCGGATGTTCCGGGGGCTTACGCGACCTCGGACGCCGCCCTGCTGGACGGGGACGGGCAACTGTGGGTCACGGGACGGCTGGACGACGTGATGAACGTGGCTGGACACCGCATCGGCACGATGGAATTGGAAGCGGCGCTGATCACCCACCCGTTGGTCAGTGAGGCGGCGGTGGTCGCGCAACCGGACGAGATCAAGGGCTCGGTGCCAGTCGCGTTCGTGGTGCTGCGCGGGGACACCCCGCCGTCGGCCACGCTGGAGGCGGAACTGGCCGAGGCGATTGTTCGGGGCGTGGGTGCGCTGGCACGGACCGCGCGGGTGATCATCACGCCGACCGTGCCGCGAACCCGCAGTGGGAAGATCATGCGGCGCCTCCTGCGCGACCTGCTGGTGACGGGTGAAGTGAGCGGTGACCTGAGCAGCCTGGAAAATCCCGAGGCCCTTGAGGTGGTCAAGGGACGATTGAAGCCGGTGGACCAGTAATGCTGTCCCTGATTAATGCACCACAGCAACCCCAATACGCAGCGAATGAGAAGGCCCACGCACGGGTGCTCATCATCCGCCGTGGGTGACATTCATTGGCTCCGACTTCAGTCCGATTGGGTCATACGGGACTGCTCTTTGACTTGCAACGCCACGGCCTCCGAGCGCCGGTACAGGCCGCTGAGGTGTTCGCGGTCGCCCATACGGAGCTTGAAGAGGGCAGCTACGGTTTGTCCATCAGCAGGTTGCAGGCCTTCCAGCTTCAGGGCTTCAATGGTGGCGAGGTCGGATGGATGGGTTTGGTGATGGGTCGGAATCTTGTCTTTAGGCATGGGGGAAGTTCTCCGTCGGCTGGGGCGGGCACAGAGTATCTCTTAATGGACTGATCCCAGCCCTCCGCTTGATAGACAGCGGCCATGGGTAATCAGTCGCAGGCGGCATTGGCCCCGATAGCAACGGCCTTCAGGGCTTGGCAGGGCGGAGAACATGCGGGAGGTGATTGAGTTTCGGAAATCGCTCCCAACTAAAATAGGGCACCTGGTGAAGCCTCGAAATAAGGGCGACAGCAAACAGTGCGGCACCTGACAGCCTCTCGTGTGGATGCAGTTCGCCCACCTTCAGCCCCCGCCCGGAGGACGCAGTCAGGCCTGGGCGCTGTTCAGACCAACTGATCGCGTCCGGCTGCTTTGGCCTGATACAGCCGGTCATCGGCGAGCGTGACCAGGGTTCTGACATCCTTGGCCTCACTTAAGAAGGCTAGGCCTCCGCTCAGGGACAAGGGCGGACAATCCGGAAGACGCAGGCGACAAACTGCCTCCAGAATGCGCCGGCCTGTTTCCCGCGATTGCATGGCGTTGTCTCCCATCAAGACGATCAGAAATTCTTCACCTCCCCACCGGATCAACACATCTTCAGGCTGCGTCACCTCACTCAAGAGACGAGCGACAGCGACCAAGACATCATCTCCTCGGGCGTGGCCCATCGAGTCGTTGATCTGCTTGAAGTGATCCAGGTCGAGCATCAGCACGCTCAGATATTCCGGTTGATCCGCCCACGTGACACTCATCGCCTCCAAGTGCGCCACGCCAGCACGTCGGTTGAGTAAGCCCGTCAGCGAGTCGGTGGCCGCCAACTTCCGCAGCTGAGCGTTGCGCCCGCGCTCGGAGGTCACCTCCTGCCCATGCCGGGTCAGGTACCAAGTCAGCACCAGCGAAAACCCCAGGAGGATCAGGCCTGCATAGTCCGGTGCGGTGGAGAAGGAGGCGCTCCAGCACAATGCCACGAAGGTTAAGACGACGGTTGCGATGGCCGGGCGTGCGGGCAGCCACGAGAATGCCAGCAGGGCCAGCATCACGGTGTGGAGCAGCATGCCGGAGGTCACGGGCCGGTGAGTGACGATCACGTTGTGCACATTCGTCAGCATCCAGACGGCAGCCAAGAGCACGGTAAGGCGCTGAAGGTGTGCCGGACGCAGGTTTCCGGAGATTGTGAGGATTGTCAGGACAAGGGTGACGGCGAGACCGATCAGGACGGAACGGAGGCGGTCCGCGTGTTGGGGATCGTGAGCCAGGAGGAAGGCTACACCCGCCTCCGTCAGAACAGCGAGCACCATCACACCCGTGAGCATCCAGCGTTGCTGCCGTTCAATCGGTGACGGGCCCCCCACACCTCATCCTAGAGCCATTTAGCCCGAACGAGGTGACCGGGGGCCACCCTTTGGATCGTTGCCGTCCCGTCCGCTGTCCAATTCGCTGGGTTGGTCATGACGACGGCGCACGGGAGCTCAAGAATTGCCAGGGAAGCAGCTGAAGATAGGTGGGATTGAGGAGCCGAGCCAGAGCGCTTTTCTGGCTAAGTGCAGATCTTCAGCCGCCGGGCGGATCTGCAACAGGAGCGAGGGCTGCCCCACGTCTCTTTAGGGGCGGATATGCCCCGCGGCAGCCGTGTGAGCGGTGAATGAACACAGCTGTTCAACGTGAAGGGCGTCTCAAGTGATGCCTCCGCACGTGCGGCCACGGAGGAACCGCTCATCTGTCACGCTAAAGCTATGCCACAACGTGCCTTGCTGGCGGCGGCTGCCGCGCTGTTGTTCGGTTTCCTCGCGCCTGCTCAAGCCCACCGAGACGGCTGCCACCGCTGGCACTCGTGTCCGAGCGATTCCGGCTCGTACGTCTGCGGAGACCTGGGCTACACCTCGGGTTGTCCTACGGCTCAGGCTCCCGTACGCACTGTTGTTCGTGCCGCCGCTCCGCCGACCTCGGGTGCCACTCGGCGCACGACGACCAGTCTCAATCTGCGGGCTGGACCCTCAACCACATCCGCCAAACTGGCGACCCTGACCAACGGAACCACAGTTGGACTGATCGGCTGTGGGAATGGCTGGTGCCAGGTGAAGTGGCAAGGTCAGAAAGGGTACGTTTCGCAACAATACCTGAAGTAATGGTCGAAATTTCTGCGGTGAAACTGATCTTCCGGAGCAAGAATGCTCTTCATCTGGCCTATTGATCTCGGCTGAAGTTTACGACGGAAGGTAGCTATGAAGCAGCTGTTTTGGCAGCCGGATATATCGAACGCGCTGCCAACCGACCCGGAGTCGTGCCTTCAACACCTTCAAGGTTTGCGCGCAGAAATTGCCTAAAATATTGCGCTTCACGTAGGCCCAGACGAGTTCAATAGGATTCAGTTCCGGAGCGTATGGCGGCAGATACGACAAGGACAGCCGTGTTTCAGCAGCAACGAAGGCCGTGACGGCCTTCGTTTTATGGATGCTGGCATTGTCCAACACCACCAGGAGATCGCCTGGAATGTGCGTCAAGAGGTGTTGAAAGAAGCGAATTACCTGGGGGCCTGTGAAGGCCCCCTGCTGCGTGTGCTGCAGAAACTGGCCGGCACTGGTGATCGCCCCTAGGGTGGACACCTTGTCCCAACTGGCTTTGGCGAAGACCACCGAGTCTGCCCACGCAGAGCCCACGTCTGCTTCACGGTGCCTTTCAAACTGAACCCCACTTCGTCGAGAAAGACTAAAGTCGCGCCCGCAGCTACTTTTTTTTCAGTTCCGGAACCGTGGTTTGGATCCAAGTCGCCACGGCTTCTGGGTTCTGTTCCAGAGCGCGTTTATCGGGTTTCTGACGAGAAAAACCTAGCTGGTGCAAGATTCTGCGGACGTGATCGCGATGATGCCAGATGTTGAACTGACGACCGATGACGTCCCTGACCCGGAGCGTCGTCCAACTCACGTCCGGGAAGCCGTGAACCTGCGCCCCTTCGTTGAGGAGGCGCTTCAGCGTCTCCCGTTGCTCTGGGGAGAGCGCCGGCGCTCTCCCCGTAGTGACGGTGGCCTGCAGGGCGTCTGACCCCTGCTGCCGCAGGCGTTGTCTCCAAGTGCGGAGGGTACTCATCGAGACCCCTAGGAACTCAGCCAGCTCTTTGGAACTATGCTGCTGGGTCTCGAGCAGCTGGAGGAAGTGCAGTCGACGTTCTTCAAGTTGAGCTCGCGTAAGGTGCGAGGGTCGCCAATGGTCGGTCACCCACACAATCTATCGTCTTTTACTTCAGCCGAGATCAATAGAACCAGTGTTACTTCCCTGAAGTTACTGGCTGGATTCGGGACGGATATCTCAACCTCCACTGGTTCCAGAGTTTGGCCTAGGCTCGCCTGATTTTGGCCGCTGGCATCAGGACGACAACCAAGTTCGTCCGCACAGTTCCTTAGATGACCGCTCACCGAATGAGTCCGTCCGCCTGAAACAGGCGGACGGACGTACGCATTTTGCAACTGGGCTGAACCGACCGAGGCGGGAAGCTCACGTCAGTATGGCGAATCAGCTGAAACTTCGACTCCCGGAAGTTCGCAGAGTTCTGGCTTTAAACACCCGGAAGTTCGCAGAGTTCATACCGGAAGTTCGCAGAGTTTTAGAAGCTTGACTCCCGGAAGTTCGCAGAGTTCTGGCTTCGAATTCCCGGAAGTTCGCAGAGTTTGTATTTTAAGGGCCCGGAAGTTCGCAGAGTTTGTACCGGAAGTTCGCAGAGTTTTGGAAGCCTGTCTCCCGGAAGTTCGCAGAGTTCTGGCTTCGAATTCCCGGAAGTTCGCAGAGTTTGTACCGGAAGTTCGCAGAGTTCTTGGTAAAAACGTCGATCTAGACGTCGAATACCACTATCGCTTGATGATGATCATCATTTCTTTTTAAAGCTTTTTTACTACATGATGATCATCATCCCAGTGAGGCAAGCATTGTTCCCCGTCAACTCCATCCGGTTCCTGATCAGCCAGACCCCTTCGTTGGAACCGACGTCATCGCTGGCCACTACCCGTCCCACGTGAGTACACTGAAGGTATGACCCTGGTTCCTCGGAAGAGCGCGACAGTAACGCGAATTCAGTACGAGCGCAATTTGCTGCAATTGGGGTTGGTCCTGGCGGTGCAAAATGTTCAACCTGATCGCACCAGTTTCAAACGTGAGATTGTGAGTGACAGTATTTTTGGGATGACGACTTCTATTTCATGCCAAATGAACAATGGGTATACAGTCCCACATGGCGTTGACAATGACGTCATTGCTGCTTTCATTACTTTGTTCACTGAACAGGGAATGCCTGAAAGTGGAGCAGTAATTTCAACTGGTTACCGTCTGTTGTCACTAGTAGGCCTTAGTGATGGCGGTCAAAACTACAAGATTTTGGCTGAATCTCTTTTGAGAATGCAAAACGCGAAGTATAAAATTACTCAGGGGTGGTTTAATCCCAATCAAAAGAAAAGAGGTCGCGGAGGTGAAGTAACCTTTCACCTGTTAGCTGATGTGGGCAAGGCAGGTCTATTAGATGGTGACAGTGTTATCTTAGACGGCGATACACAGATCAGAATTCAGTTACCGTATACCTTGATCGATACTATTCGATCAGGATATACGCGTTCTTTTGACATTGAGTTGTATCAAAGCCTGGGCAGCATTCTTTCGAGAAGCCTTTACCGCATTCTTGAAGAAGTCAGGAACTTTGAAGATATGAAGCAACCGGTCCAAGCTGTAAAGTTGCCCATCTACAGTTGGGCTGAGTTTCTGGGATATGAAAATATGAATGTTGCAGGTATTAAGCGCAATCTCAGTAAGGCTCACGACGACCTCAAGGCGCGCGGCTTTTTAAAGGAAGTTGTGTATGAGGGCCGAGGAAAAGCTTGTGAAATCGAGTATGTGTTCAATCCGTTGCGCCTGCCCGCTCCACCTGCAGATCTGGTCGCGATGCTCACCAAACGTGGCTTTGGTTTAGCCCGGGCCCGAACCTTGGCTGCAGAATTTGGACGAACCCGAATTGAAGATGCTGTGACCCGCTTTGAGTATGCCTTGGCCCGGGGTACTAAGGTTCGGGGCTTTCCGGCTATGTTGACCACCATTTTGCGTGCACCGGAGGATTACCCGCTCCCAGATGTCGCACGTGTGGTGTCAGGATCCGAAAAGGCGACAGCAAAGCTTCCTCGCGCGGCTCAGGTCTCCTTTGAACCGCCCACGGATGCCGACGGTATGGTGAGAAGCGTCCTTGCTTCTTTGGTTGTACGGAAGAAAATCAGCGCGACTGAGGAGGCGTTGGCGCTGGCCCTGCATGCGCAGGAAAGAATCACTCTCAAGGACGTCACAGCGCTGGTTGCCCACTCCAATCCAGCGGATGTCATCGGCCGCTGGGTGGTTCAGTCCAGCACGACGTTGTAGGTCCAGACGTGGGTCAAGCAGCAAATACGTGCAAATTTTCCACTGATTGCGAGTTGCTAAAGTTGATATGCAGGTTGCGACGTTGATGACCTGAGGCATGATCCGCCTGGTGGCGGAAGCGCTGGCGGCGGATCATTATGACTGTGTGGCCCCAGCCCTGCGGCAAGCGGACGAGCGACTTGCTGCCGGGTGGCGGCCCTGGTCTCTACATGCTTCGATGATGGATGCGGTACGCAATCCTGGCAAGTGGAGCTTTGAAGCTAGTGCGGCGTCCACCAAGCCCAGCAAGGCCTCCTCAAAGCGGAAACGAACTGTGAGGCCGGACGAGGAGTTGCCTGGCCCTCAGGACGCTCGTGAGACGTTGGGGGCATTGCTGCGGTTGCGACTGAGCCGGGCGTCTTCAGCGGCGGCCTTGGCAGCACTGTAAGGCTTGACGGCAGAGCAGGTCGCTAAAGTCTGGGCCGCACTGGAGCGTCCAGTTACAGAAGCCTTGCCCCTGGTTCGGGCGCTGCTGAGCGTTGAACTCTAACCGGGTGTAGCCTCATCCCGTGTCAGAAAAACTCTTCTCCAGGTGCACTGTGTGAGCTCTGAGCACCTCATTGAGCCGTTCATGAATTCGCGAAATTTAGTTAGGGAACAGAGCCGGAGACACCTGGCTCTATTCGGAGAGGTTCATCCTCACGTCATTTGCGACACTTGACCTTGATCCTGTTTTGGGGTCGCGCCATGCTGAAGGGGATGACTGCCCTGCCTCAGCCTCCGCACGCGCACTTGCGGAATCAGCAGGCGTTTGAGACCTGTGTCGCCACGACCTTACAAGTGCTGGCGGCTGTCGAATTTGCTCCAGCCTTACATCACACCCAGCCGACCCGGGAGATCCTCTTGGCGTTCGCTGTTGAACTGGACCGCCATGCGACAGAGATCGCGGCGCTGGCGGGGGAACAGTTCCTGGACTTGCCGGCGCTCGGCCAAGGCTGGTATGAGCGTTTGATCTCAGGGCGGGATGAGCCGTTGCCCGCGGCCTACCATGCTCTCCATTCGGTGGCGTATCTGGGCTTGGATGGGGGGACGACGACGGCGACGCTGCTCTCTGCCGTGGCCTATGCGCTGCGGGTGCTCGCGCAGCGCGAAAGCCGCCTTTCCCACTGACGCGTCATGGGTTGACAGGCATACCTGGAAGAAGACAAGTCAGCCGCCTCTCTTGATCAGGGCAGAGGTTCAAGGTGAATCACATGGTGCTGCAACGCACCACAGCTGATGCGCTGCTCAGCACGGACATGCGCCCTCTTCAGCCGAGTCACCATACCGGCCCAGCAGTTGCCCACGACAGTTCGTCTCCCCTCCCCCCACCAACCAATTAGATTCAGCTCCGAATTACGCTATTAACAAAATAATCCTTGTAATTTACGCTACTCTTGTCTAGACCAAGGAGGAACACCCATGACCTATCCTGCCGGAGAACCCAGCTGGACCGACCTCGCCACGCCCATGCCTGACCGGAGCAAAGCCTTTTACACCACTCTGTTTGGTTGGGAGTACGGCGAAAGCAGCGAGGAGTACGGTCACTACGCGATGGCCTTCCAGGGCGGGAAACTGGCCACAGGGCTGGTTCCTCTTCCCCCCGGCGCAGAGATGCCCAGTGCCTGGACGGTCTACTTTGCCAGTGACAATATCGCTGCTGATGCAGAGCAGATCGTACGCTTAGGAGGTCAGGTCGTCATGGGGCCGATGCTGATCGGTGATCAGGGCCATATGGGCGTTTTCAGCGATCCCACGGGCGCGACGTTCGGCTTATGGCAGGCAGGTAACCATCAGGGGTTCGAGGCTTGCGAGGGCGACGGTAGCGTAGTCTGGGTGGAGATCAACACCCGCGACTCGGCCCGCGCCCTGGCGTTTTACACCACACTGTTTGGTGCCGACAGCACGCCGCTTGATGGCCTGGATTATCACCAGCTTCGACATGGAGAGCAGGGTTACGCTGGAGTGTCGGGCATGGGTGAGAACTGGGAAGCGGTCGCAGGGCCCCATTGGGTGACCTACTTCTATGTAGCCGATGTGGACCGGGCGGCCCAGCTGGCGCAGGAACAGGGTGGGAAGGTGTTGGTGGCGCCGTTCGATATGTCTTATGGTCGCATGGCCGTGCTGGCTGATCCTGCGGGCGCGACGTTTAGCGTCATGAATCCGCAGCCAGCTGGTGGCTGAGAACAACCCAACTCTGAACGACTGCTGTGACGGGCGCATGGGAACAAGTGACCGCAAGAACACGTCATCAGAAGGTGAAGAGGATGTGTCTCAGCTGCTTCCCTCTTGCCTGGGGTCCTCTCGAACATCCTTGAGCGCGCCTGTTGCTCCCAACACCTTTGATCAGGGGATGCGGACGCTGGACATCTTGGAAGGCTTTGGAGCGTGGGATGGTTGGCATTGACACCGGGTGGCTGCGTCTGCCCATCCTGCGCGAGCATTGGTCAGTTCGCCGTCGTCGCTAGGACGCACCAGCGTCCGTACCGCCGCGTCATGGGGACTGGCAAGATTGACTTCCCACGATACTTCTCTTTGGACCGTGCCCTTTCAGCCACCAGCAACACTCTTTTCAGAGAAAAGAGATGCGCGGCGAGATGCATCGTGCTGTTCGTTTTGCCCGTACCAGCTTGCTTTCATGACGAATGACCCTGCTCGCCAAGATGAGCAGTTTAAACAGCTTGCAAACCGCCCAGCCGTTCAACCTCACGCGTGAATTCCGCTTCGTTCACTGCCCGAGTCAGATTGTCACGGTCATACAACACCCGGCTGCGGTAGGTCGAATCAGCAAAGAAGCCTCGCGTCTCTGGGTCAAACACCCACACGCGTAGTCCCCCAGACGGGGTGCGTTCAAACTTGACGGGGGTGTCCCCGTAGAGAAAAAATTGAAGCGCCTGAGTCATCATCACCCCTTCTCCTCGTCGTCAAGGAGGCCTTCCATGACCAGTACCCGGACCCAGGCTTGAGCATACATGGCTTCACTCGCGGCTGTCAGCGATTTGGCCACCAATTCTTCGACAAAAGGCATTTCAGCTCGGTGCTCGGCTTCAATGCGCCGTTGAATTTCAAAGATTCGGTGCTCATATTGATCGAGATCGGAGATCACCTGATGCATGATCTTGAGCTCCGCCAGATGGCCGTCGGCCAGCCGCACGCTCAGTTGCAGGTCACGGTAGCCGGACGGTACGGGGGTGATGCACCGGTCGCGGAAGCTGACGACATCAAATTGATGCATCACCTCGCCAGCCGCGGCGTAAGTCGCCTCAAGACTCGGGCAAATCAGGGTGCCTCCCAGCAGATCTAAGGGCAGGGTTTTCTGTCGCCCACTCATTTTCTCAATGGTGCGGTTGGCGTCCTTGATCCCGCCTGGGCGCATACGGGCGCGGATCCCTTGGGGCTGCAGGGTTGCTGCGCATCTTTGAAGGGCTTCGTCAAAGGAATTCAACAGTCGCCTGGCTTGTGCATACGCCTCGACGATGTCTGCAGCTCCTTGAGAGGGTACCGCCTCGAAGGGGGCTTGCACGTACAGAGCCCAGCTCTGCTTTCCGAACACTTTTAAGCCTGCCTGCTGGGCTTTCCTGAGGTATTCAGCGTGATCGTGAGCCGTCAACGGTGGTCCTCATCTTGAGGCTCTGGTGCTTGGGGGAAGCCGGGGTCGTCCGTCAAGCCGAGGAGATATCGGGCATCCACCCCGACCGCCAGCGCCAAGGCATAGACCTCAAAGTCGTAGACCGACCGCCGCTGGGTCTCGATTTTGTTCAGCATGTTCTCCGTGATGGCGTAGCCGGAGGCCGTCGCCCGCTGCGCGGTGGCCTCCATGGTCAGGGGCGGAGTATGGAACTGCCGAGCCCGCCGGAGCCTGGGGCCGATC
Source organism: Deinococcus sp. QL22 (assembly GCF_023370075.1). Lineage (NCBI taxonomy): Bacteria > Thermotogati > Deinococcota > Deinococci > Deinococcales > Deinococcaceae > Deinococcus > Deinococcus sp. QL22. The sequence continues at coordinate 52,886 of NZ_CP097155.1, read as the reverse complement.
AAATTGGCCATCGTTTCTTCCCGGCGCCGGATGGCACTCGCCCGTCTCATGCGGGTCACTGTAGCAGTGGGAGCAAGCAGAGCTGATCCTGGCCCCTTTACCCGGTGAGACTTCGTCCAGGCCGGAAGGGTGGCCCAAGTTGGTCGCGTGGACATCCGTTTGGTCTATGGAGGTTCCTTTAAAGACGGCGGTGTTCTGCCGGGCCTGGTCGATTTTCCGGCCTGCTGCAGTGAAGCCAAAGTGGTCAACATTTCCTGAGACCAGTGGCGTTCCTGCTGCAGTCGACGGTGGACATTGGGTCCTTGTGATCCGCACGCTTGGCAACGACCGGTTCCGACAGCCCAATCTGAACGCCCATGGGGGTCGTCGAATCACTTTCAATACTGCAAAACCAGGGATTTGATGCCCTGCCCCTCCGATCATCATGCTGCTCTGGAATGACCTCTGCTCATATGCTAGGCTTCTTATTAAGAAGCCATTTGTAGACAGTTCCCCAGAGGAGACATGATCCCCATCATTCCCAACAACTTGGCGCAGGCCTGGAACAAGCTTCTTGCTGGCGTACAGCGTGGTCAGATTGATTGCCTCCGCTTCAATGGAATACACCTTGCCCAGCTTGGCTCCTGTCCTGCAGCAGAGCTCCCAGCTTCTCCTAAGGCGCCACAGCTTGGGCCAGGGACGAATCAGCCTCTATTGGCCTTCAAAGGTCGGGCTCCAGCTGTCCAGGCCTGGTCTCCGGACTTGGCGCAGCGCGTCTGGATCCTGGCCCAGCAGGTCTGCGATGCCTGAAACCTTGCCTGAATCGGACTGTTGGCTTGATCCGGCCAGCTCCACGACCAGCCCACTCCTGCTGCTGTTTGATCTTGCTAGGGTTCTGTGGAGGAGGAGTTCAGTCTGACCGACAATGGAGACTGACATGACCGCCAGTAAAAACCACTACACCGCCGAGTTCAAAGAAGAAGCCGTGCGTCTGGTGATCAGCAGCCAGAAAAGCTGCGCTGAGATCGCCCGCAACTTGGGTGTTCCACCGTATTTAGTCGTACGCTGGAAACAGCATCACGAGCAACAAGGGGCGGTGGGCCGCCCCCAATTCACCGGACGCGGCGTCGCCGCGTTGAGTGAGCAGGAAGCGCGGTTCAAGAAGCTAGAACGAGAGCTGGAAATTACCCGTCAGGAACGCGATATTCTGAAAAAAGCACTGGCCTTCTTCGCCAAAGACCACTAATTTACGGGTTCATTGAGCAGCATCGGCATGAGTACAGCATTGAGCGGCTGTGCAAGACGCTCGGTGTCGGGGTCAGTGGCTATTTTGCGTGGTGGAGAAGGCCCAAAAACTGCTATCGGGTGGAAGACGTCGCTCTGACCGAGGCCATTCGAACCATTCATCAAGTCAGTAGGGGCACCTACGGTGCCCCTCGTGTCAAGCCGCACTCGTGGACGAGGAAAACAGGTCAGCCGAGCACGAATTACTCGGCTGATGAAGGCAGCAGGACTGAAGGCTCGCTGCAAGCGGAAATCGCGTGACCACCAATTCAAAACACCCGCACCCAGTGGCCGAAAATCTACTGAATCGCGAATTTGTTGCCGAACAACCCAATCAGAAATGGGTGACGGATATTACCTATTTACCCGTGGCTGAGGGCTGGATGTACCTCGCTGTGGTGATGGATCTGTTCTCTCGCAAAATCGTGGGTTGGGCCATGCGGGCCACCCTGCAGACCGAGTTGGTCGTCGCTGCGCTGGACATGGCACAGCAGATTCGGCGTCCTGGACAAGGATTGCTCCATCATTCGGACCAGGGAATTCAATATGCGAGTCGCGGTATCGACAAGCACTGGAGCGCTCCAGGCGCTCAAAGTATGAGCCGAAAGGGAGACTGCTGGGACAACGCGGCGATGGAGAGCTTCTTCGCCACCCTCAAGCTGGAACTGGAACTCGACACAGCACAAGGAAACCGCGCTGACACACGTAATCTGGTCTTTGAGTGGATTGAGGTGTTTTACAACCGCGAGCGTCGTCACTCTAGCTTGGGGTACCGCTCACCGACTCGCTTTGAGCAACACCGCGCCACACTGAACTGATCCTCCACGAAGGCATTGCAATATCAGTTCGTGCCGCTGATGGCACCCCCTGTTTCTCTTGAATTGCGGTTGCACCTGCTTGATGCTCTGCGGCACGCCGAACCACACGCCAGGCTGCGGATTCAGCCTGACGTGGAAGGGGGATCGTGCTGCCATTACCAACTGCTCGGTTCCTGGGTTCGCCCGGCGGCGGCTCACGCCGCCCTCGTGTTCGTCCTGAGCGGTCTCTCTGGAGAAGAGCCCGAATGAGAAGCGCCCAGCAGATCATTGAGGTCTTGCCTGAACCGGGGGTCCCTCAAGTGTGGGTGAGTACGGGTGATGACCAGACACACCGGGTCGATCTTTCTCCGCTGCTGGAGATCGAGGCATTCCGGGCCCTCCAACTTCCGCGCGTGCGACAAGCTGTTCGGGTCTCCCCCGACGGCCAGCATCTGCGCTGGCCGGGTGGAGCGCAGCTTGATCTCCCGTCCATTACCCAGGCACCTTCCGGCGCGCTCCCTGTACGTCCTGTAGCAGTCATGAGCACAGCGCAACGGTACCGGCCCCTGCTGCCCTATCTCAAGGCTCTGGATCCGATGATCTATCTGCCCCCAGACCCGGTTGAGCCCCGGTTGGTGGGGGCACTGCTGGGGTTGAATCCAGGGGAACTCCAAGAAGTGACGAAGCACTACCGTGCACCCCAGGACGTCACCCTGCACCGGTTGTGCGACCTGGGAACCTTCCTCAATGACCTCTTCGCCCGTCCACAGGTGTCCGCACTGTTGCGCCGTGCCTGGCCGTACGGAATTCGGAGCTGTCCGGGTCAACCGCTGCTGCATACCATGCTCGGCTGCTTGCGGTACGGCCGTCCCGATCTTGTGGAACGTCCCTGCCTCCTGTTGGCCACAGGAAACGTTTAAAGGTGGAGTGCGGAACTGAAGCCGAAGCGCACCAGTTCCCCGCGCCTGACCTGCTCTCCCTGCGAGGTTGCTATGACGGACGTCTCCCCTGCTCCAGTCCAGCCGTACACCGTCACAATGGAACACTTTGCGACCGGTGAAGGATTCACCCACGCGCTTGCCGTCGTCCAGGCCAGGGATCCCGAGAGTGCCAAAGCGGCCTTTCTCGACGCTCACGGGTACTTCGGCGGCGCCCGGGAGTACTTTGGCCGGGGGGTCGACGTCTCTGAGGGTGTTGACCACACCCGGCTGGGTCGTTGGCTCACGCCCCAGTTCATTGAGACCCTTGAGCGCTGCATGCAGGTTCACGCGCAGTTTAAATTTCACTGGCATTTCAATGCGAGTTGACCCTTGTCGCCTGACGGCCTGACACAATTTATGAGGGAGAGCGAAATCTGAGCACCCAGCCGCCTTCTAAAGCGTCCACAGAACTGACATGCGATTTCTTGCGACGTCCGGGAGGCGCCGGATCGGCGCCTCCTTGGAGCGTCAGGCGGTTGAGTACTGCCTGCCCCCGGCTCAGCGCGAAGTGGACGCCGCGTAAACCAAGTTTCAAATAGCTCAGGGCGCGGTTCCAATGGGGATCAATGGTTCTGCGCACACCCTGCTGCACGAGCTGGAGTCCTTCGGAGACGAGCAGGAGCGTGGCCACAGAGATCACCAGGATCAGGCGTTCGAGGCTGGCGGCATCACGCAGTTTGGAGTCCTCCAGACCGAAGAGGCCACTCTTATCATCCAAGAATCCTTCCTCTATTTGGAAGCGCTCGCCGTACTCAGCAAACGTTGCACGACTGGTGGGTTCATCGCTCACCACCTGCCACTGCTCTGGGCCGTCCGTGGACGGCCCAGAGCCACATGCACCGGCCCAAATCGGTGTCCGGTGATCGTGACGTTGTGGAAGCAGCGCGTTTCGCGCGCTGCGAGTTTGATTTCCCCGATGGTGCAGACCCGTTGCCCGTCTGGAGCGGCCAGAATCAGGCTCGATTTGATGCGGATGCGGAAGTGCCATCCGCAGACGCGGAGCCAGCCCATCAAGGCCGTGTCGCAAAACCCCGATCCGCCAGGAGTCGAACATCGTGCAGCCCAAGAAAATCCAGCAGGCCTTTGACCTCGGCGAGGACAGGCAGGAGTTGTTCGGTGCCGACCTGAGCACTGGCATGCTCTAGGACGCGGGAGACGAGCGGTACCGCGCGTCCCCGGTAGAGGACGGCCACCCGGATCAGACAGAAGCGTCCGAACAGGATGCTGGTGTCCAGCGCCAGCGTCAGGGAATGCGGGCCCCAATCCCGCAAGGCTCGGGTAATCAGGGGGCCATACACACTGCCAGGGGCGATGGCTGGATTCTCCAGCCACCGTCGGCAGCGACGTTCGGTGCTCTGGGCGACCGTGGCCTGGGAGTGGATGTGCGGCAGCCAGGAGGGAATGGAAACGCTCTGGGACAGCACCAAGCCGCTGACCATCCAGGCCAGCGTACGGGCGTTGCGGACGTCGTTCCACAGGGCGGGGTGGAGGTGGGGCAGGATCGCTTGGTACAGTCGGGGGGCGTCCCCGGTGGCATTTTCGGTCTTCACAAACAGAAAGTGTCCCCTACCGGGGACGCTTTCTCATAAATTGTGTCAGGCCATCAGCCCTTGTCGCTGAGCTCGGGGTGAAGCATCCTGGCCGTGACACGTCTGGCCAGCACCGGTTCAAGCGGGCAGAGAGGTATTAGTCAGGTTGAAGTTGAGATCTATCCGGGATTCCTCTGTGGGGAACTGGGGAGCCCTCCTCTCCCCTGCTGATGGTGCAGTCGCTTGCTTGGCGGCCTTAACTAAGGGCTGCACAGCATCTGGACCATCCACACCACTGGTTTCCTTTCTGTTTCCCTATCTGCCGAGCGGCTCGGCTTGGGCCGATGCACCTCTTCGACCCGGGTCATACCCTTGGGTTACCCTCTTCCGCCGCTGAGCATAGCCAGAACCTGCCCGTTGTACAACGGACTGAACAGCCTGATGACCTCCCTGATGGGCCCGTTAACGGCGCTCTCCTCTTGCCGTTTATCTCTGCTCTTCAACTCGAGTGTTTCTTGCTGGAAGGGTGCGTGTTGCTGGGGCCCATCCACAATGCTTGTCAACATGTATATATATCTACATGTAGAATATACTACCTTTCTACATGTATGAACTGAATAGGGTACAAAGGCGACTGGGATTAGCTGTTGCTCGCGTAGCAGTTTCCGCTCCTGAGTTGAACCGTATGCATTGCTCTCTATAGGATCATAGACTTTGCTACATGTATACATGTAGCAAATGAGACAAGTGGATATGTGGAGAACGCTGGTTCTCTACAGTCATTTCAGAATGCCGCAGATTTTGCTACATGTAGCAATCTCCTATACGCTACATGGCTACATGTAGCTCGGAAAACAAAGCCACATGTATTGAATGCTGCTCGTCTACTACTATGAATTCCGCCCACCTCCCAACAGCTGTGGTAGACGCAAGTCCACTTTCAACACGGCTGTATACAATTCTACATGTAGCACTGTATACTTTACAGTATGAAGCAGTGTGGCAGAGCCAACAAGACAACATGTGGCAACTGCTGCTAGTTTGCAGGTATGAATACGGACAATTTCCGAATAGCTGTCGTGGGACGCAAGGGCGGCGTGGGGAAAACCAGTTCGGCGATTCACTTGGCGGCGCTGCTGGCCTACTCCGGCAAACGCACGCTGCTGATTGATGGCGACGACCGAGGCTACGCGACCACCTGGGCTGGAGCCGGCAGCATGCCGTTCACGGTGGACGGGGTAGGCGGTCTGATGGCAGTGAGCCAGTACGATGCAGCCGTGATCGACTCGCAGGCCGACCCCAGCGAATCTGAGATCAGTACGCTCGGACGGCACAGCACGGTGTTGGTGCTTCCAGCCATTCCCGAAGCACAGGCGGTCAGCGGCCTGATGCAGACTATTGGGGTACTCGACAGTGCGGGGGTACCCAGAAGCAAAGCGGCCGTGCTGCTGACCATGGATACGCGGCAGGGGAGTGCGACGGCAGAGGCCAGGGAGGCGCTCGAAGGTGCGGGCCTGCATGTCCTCAAGTCGAGCATTCGCGACACGGTGGCCTTTCGTCATGCGTCGAGCGGCGGCACGCTCGTACACAAGGTCGGCAGTGGCCCCGGGAAAATGGCCTGGCTGGATTACGAGAACGCGCTGAACGAACTGCTCACGCTGGGAGAACGCGCATGACCAAGCCCAACAAGTTTGCAGGCCTGGTGGCGGCCACCCAAAGCCAGCCGGTGGCCGTGCCTGAACCGGAGCCCATTCCCGAACGCCAGATTCAGATACCTCCTCCGCCTGTGCCCGTCACCCTGACGGAGCGCATGCTGGGCGGCCGTGTGCCAGATGCCGTCTTCCGGGAATTTCAGAAGCAGAAGATGGCCGCTGAGGAGAGCTTGGGCGTGCGCCGGGTCACGACTGAGGAAGCTTTGGAAGCGTTCGTGCGACTGCTCCGGACGCCGGAAGGCTACCGTCAGTGGGTGGCAGCTGTGGCCGAGGTGCAGCAAGAGTCCTGACTCCGGTGGTTCCTCCCAGTCCAAGAAAATGGCCGACAACCGGGTAGTACCTGGTTGTTGAGCTGGACTGGGCGGTTGGCTCAGTGCCTTTCAGGATCCACACGCACCGGACCGTTGGTCTGTCTTGCCGTTCAGGCAAACCTGGATCAGAGGGTGCCTCCGCCGCTCCGTGGAGCGTTTAACAGCCTCTGACCGCCAACGCTGCGGCAGTGGCCTGAGCGCGGCCTCGCTTGGGAACGCCTGTCTACCTGATGGGAGAGGTGACATTCGCTAAACGTGAGTGGGCTGGGAGATGATTTGGGGACGGGCCGCAGCAGTCTACGAGCATGGTTCGGCAGGAGTAGGGGAGAGGAGAAGGGTGACCCCAGCACCGCCGATCAGAGCATGTCGGTATTCAGTCCGGTCGAGTGAGGCTAGGCAGCGGGAAGGGAATGCCAGCACGCAGACGTTCGGTCGTGAGAGGACCCAGCTTCTGTCCAAGCTCCGTGGCGCGCGCCAGCGTTTGCACACGGTTTGCTTCAAGTTCTGGAGAACGCGATTCAGGTTTGAAGATGGTGTCGAAGTCCGCCTGGGACAGAATAATTTTGCGCATCATGACCTCCGTGATCATTCTTCTGTGCCGTGACCCCTGGTGAGAGTGGTGCTGCTTGCCCCTCTGAACAGTGTGCAGTGTCGGGAGACGTTGTTGGCTCCAACTTCCTGTTAAGCGGCAGGGGCGAGCTGCTCGGAGAGGTCACCACACAGGGCTGGAAGCGGAAACAACGGAGCAGTGAGGTTAGCTGTCACCAAGCACTTGAGTCATGAGGGACAAGGTCAATTTGGAGGAAGGTGTTCCTCTGCCTGCAAGCTCTGTGACGGGTGTAGGCAAGGCGGGCAGACCAAGCTGTCGACCAGATACTGGTGGTAGAGACTGAGGCAGTGGGAGCGGAACCTGGTGGGTCAAGGGGAGTCTTTCGGATAGACCTCAGAACTGTCTTGAAGGAGCGTCCAGAGCGGGAGACCCAGTCCCTTGGCCAGTACGGAGGCGTTGTCCATGGTGATATTCCGCTCGCCCCGCTCCACGCTGGCAATGTAATTCCAGACCAGGGATGTACGCTCGCCGAGTTCTTCCAGAGTGAGACCCTGCCGGCGTCGCTCCTCACGCACACGCAGACCAAACAGGAGCCGGTCTCGACTGGGTGAAACCCGCAATCCTGCCATCAGCACAGCGTCGGGTAAGGCTGAGTTTGAGAACAGCACGTATACGTGCTATACGTTGGAGACAGAATCTTTCTGAGCACCAGAACTGAACCAGCTTGGATGCTGCAGGGTTCGCTCACGTCTCACCCACTCCCCCTCATACGTGTTCTTTGGCCCTACCCGCTGGAGGTTTTGCCCATGCGCGCCCACACCCGGCTCTTTGCTCAACCCTCCCGCAGTTCCAAAGAACTTCAAGACCTCGAGCCGATCACCACCATCATGTTTTCCCCGTCCGCTTGCACGCTGCTCACGGACCAGCTCACGGTCAAAGGTCAATCTCAGGGCGGGCTACTTTTCGGCACCAGCGTGGGCGAAACGCTGCACGTCGCTTTCGCCAGCGGCCAGGGACATCCCTGGTGGACCAGTCCACCTCCGGCCTATCCCCACATTGATGCCCGGTACACCCTGGGTTGGTCTGAGGCCATTCAGGCCACCAGTAAAGGGCAGTACGACTGGGTGGGAAACTGGCTCGCTTACTCAGACAGTCGGCACCGGGAACTGCACGAAGACTTGGCGTTGCTTCACCTGGGACTTCAAGACGGACTCTTCGATGACCGTCACGCGCTGGTCATTGCTGGGATGGAAAGCGGCTATCTCTATGTGCATGCCTACCTGTATGACGACGGCCCACTGCAATTGGTGGCCAACGGATTGGCGGGTCCCTTGATCACGAACATGCCCTGATGGCGGTCAATTCAGCATGCAGCTGAAGCGTGATGGAGAAGTTGATTAGCTGAAGGTCTAAGCTTCCGAGCAGGTTCAACTCAGTTGAAAGGACATCCCGCCCGTTATTTGGACGAATCTTCTGGCAGGCCCAGCAGCCACCGAACATCAATCTGAAGAGCGTTGACCAGTGCAATGATCTCAAAATCAAAGACGCTGCGTTTGCCCAACTCAATGCGCGTGAGGGTGGGTTGGCCCATCTCAAAGCCGGCCTGTTGTTTGATGCGTTCCGCGAGAGCTTGGAGCGTGAGCTGCTGACTCAAGCGAGCCTGCCGCAGACGGTGACCGATGACATTGCTCTTCTGCACCGATTCGGTGTTGGTCTGACGCCGCAGTGCGCTGGCCCGTCTCACGGCGCGACTGTAGCATGCAGTCTGAAGACGGTGATCGGCCTAGGCAACAGGAGGCGAGTCAGACGTTTTTCCACCAGTTCAATGCGCTCAAAGCACAGGCAGTTGAGGGCGGTATGCAGCAGGGCTTGGGAAGAGTGCCTGTGGACGGCATAAGGCCAGGGCTGACGCAGCAGGGCAGTTGGCATTGGCAGAAGCATCCGGAGTCGCTCGGCCACTCTAGGAGCAGGTGGGGCGGGATGAAGACACCGATGCCAGCATCACGGTCTCCCAGTCACCTGGTTTTAACCTTGGTCTGGATCCATGACCTCAGCGAACCCCATGTCCGAGTCACCGTAGCTGGGTGTGACACTGGTCTGGCGCAACGCCGCCCCTGGCTGAGATGTCTGCTCCGCAGGTATCAGGGCCATGAGGTCGGAGGGGAGAGGACCATGGAAGGTGGAGCGTCCAGTACGCTGTCGCTACGGCGGATAATGGGCTTCCTTTCTGCAGACACGTTCGGCCGGCGGGTCAACTGGGGAAGACCAAAAGCTAGATAGGTGTGCAGCGGCTGCAGACTGACCAGACGTGTCATCGCGTCACTCCGACTGTCTCCGCCGCCTCACCCTCGGGAAGTGGAGCCTGACCACTGAAATACGCTTTACTGCGCCACAGAATCGTGGATCCTGGTCATCTGTATTGGGAGGGACACTTGCATTCACCCGGCTGCTGGGTGTCCGTCCTATCGTGAAGTGATGGCAAGGCCATTCGACCCGCGAAGGGTTGCGGCGGTGAACATGCCAAGGGCATGCAGCAGTTGCCAGAGTGTCCTATAAACAGCTTCAGGAGTGCGGTATCAGGACGGGCCGGACGGAGACCTGATCTTCAAAGGCAATGCAGCACCTCCGATTTGAACCAGTATCAGTAGATTCAGGGAGACTGGCGCGAATTTCTGAAGTATCGTGCCCCATTCGCTGGCGGGCCAGGTGAATGCTGCCCGTAGGAGATCACGCTGGATTTGCGGGACAAGCGGCATAGGCGTGGCGCGCAGTGAGTGTCGTGGTCGAGCAAGGAGCGCGAGGCTGATCAGGCGCGTCATGCCGTCGTGCAGGGTAATCTAGGCGCAGCGTTCCCCTTCTGGCAGAACTTCAGTGAAGTAGGCAGGCGTTATAGGGTCCCTCCTGATTGCAGAACAACAACATCAAGGCCTGCCGCACGTTCTCTGGTGAACTGTCCCACCCACCGAGTAGGCGGATAGCGGTGGCATGCGCGGAGGAGTGGGCAAGGCGTGCCGGACAATGACCTAAGCGCTGGCGTTACAGTGGCTGGCCACCTTCAGAACGGCGTGGGGGAAATGGGGCCAAGTCGCATCTGCTGCAATCAGGAGCAGCAGTGTGGGATGAGCATGGTCCGGGTCTTGGCCAAAGGCTGAGATCATGAACGCGCGTCCAGCGTCTTGGCTCGGTGCACGAGGCCGTCGCGGTGAATCAGCGCGAAGACCTGCTCGCTGCGGGCGTCGCCGCTGACCCAGGGAAACGCGAGGTGGTCAATCGGAGCGTGGCGGGCCAGTTCCCGGTGGGGACGACGCCACCAGGCGCGGATGCGGGGAGAGGGCAGGATCAGGCGTTGTTCATCCATGGCGGCCGACAGCGCAGCGAGGCGTGCATTGACAGCAGGCGAGAATTGCCCTTCGGGGAACTGGAGGATGAAGGTGGCCAAGGTAAGGCCCAGGATGCGGCTGAGATTGTCAGCACCGAGGAGACCCAGGGGGTGGCGGAGGAGTTCAGTGGTGGACTTCACCACAGGTTGGGGGGGCTCGGGTGGAATCTGCGGAATGGGAGTAAGCCGGGCGAGTGCCACGTGATTGTGAACGATCAGCAACTCTTGTCCTGTTGAAAGGGTGTGCAGCACCCGCTGGATATGCCGGCTGAGTTCGTGGATTGTCACGATCTGTGTCATTCGCCATGGCCCTCCGCCTAGAAGCAAATCAACGAATATGATTTATAATCATATTTGAAATCGGTAGACTCTGTCAATCTGGCTCCATGACCTGCCACGCCTCTAGGAAGACGGCCGATCAAGACCACTCGTTAGGTGCCCGATGTCACGGAATCAGAAGCGGCTCATAGATAGGGCTGAGCCCTTCGGCCATCGAAAGCTGAGCCGTTCAGGGGGCATCTTGTCGATAGTTAAGAATGACTAAAGAATAATGAGCAAAAATCGGAGATTTCTTCTATGCCTTACAACTTATTTTTCTAACCACTTCACTCATCTTTATTTTACTAATCAATGTAACGCATAAGGGCATTCAATTCATCGTAAGTGTGAAAGACGCACCAACTCTTCTATTGAAAATTCAATGAGTGTGGCAGGCTGCCAAGCTTCACTCTAACTTGATTATTGATCTGCAATACTGATCGCACCAGAGAAGGCAAATGCCAGGAAAATGTAATTAAACCGTTGCTCCTATCAAAAGAGGAGCAAAAGACCGCTCAGTCTATCCTTTAATAAATAAAGGGAAGGATATTTAACTTTTTGGCGAGGAAAAGAACTACAGGAAGATTGGTTTATTTCGATTGAAAGATCTGAGAGAACATCTCTCGCCAGGGACATCGTCACTGTATCTAACGGGGCGCCTGGATCGGGCACTACACCATATGAGGATCAGATGGACACACCAAAGAAGCCCTATATATGGGATCAGCCGCGCCTGACCACAGTAGGCGGCAGCCTCTTGGTTTATACCTCGGGGGCAGTGTGCTTCACGCTGAGCGATATCGCCAACGCTCTCGCTGAGAACCACACCGAAAAAACAGCCCGTCGGTGCGTTACGTTGGTGCACCAGATCAACCGTGCCGGAGGATCACCAGATTTTGCCTGGACGGCACCGATCTCTGAAGTCCGCCGGGCCATTGAGCAGGTGATGACACAACACTACGGCGTGCGCCTCCGGGTCGGTGTCCTGACGACCCATCTGCTGTGTGAGGGCACCACCAAGCCGGCGACGATCATTGCGATCCTGACGTTCCTCAAACAGGCGTTTGCCGCCATAGCAGCTCTCGGATTGCGGATAGACCAGCCCATGGAGACGGTTCGGTGTGCCCGCGCGCAACTGAGCCGCTACAGCTTTGTCCAGCGACAGGTCACCCTCTATGACGGCACTCTCAGTCGAACACCAGTCGGGTATTACCGAGTTCAGGCTGGAGTCGTCATTCCGGTCGGGATACTCGACAATCCCGGGTTACCGGAGTACCTGCGCGCCCGATACGTGGCCGCCAGGCTGAAATGGCGCGATGTTGCCATCATCGAGAATCTTCATGCTTCCGGCGTACGCGTAACAGAGGGCGTGGAGTTGACCTGGGCCAGTATCAACCCGGCGGGCCTGGACGCCCCCATGCGGCTGCACACCAAGGGGCAGGGGCGGGTGCCGCGCAAACCCGTCGTGGCCAGCGAGCAGACCAAACACGCCATGACACGCTATTTCCTCACGGAACAACCGGCCCACGATCCCCGCTATCCGGATTTTCTGGTTTGGCTGCGCAAACGAGCTGCGACGCACGCGCGCTACCTGCAATACCTCCACGCCCGGCAGATCGATCCCAGCACCGTGCCGGTGTTCTGGAGCGAGCGGAAGACACCTTACAACAGCGCCGCGTTCTGGCAAGGCGCATGGAGCAAACTGCGTAACGGCGATGCAGGACACCTGCTGTCCGAACAAATGATCGCCTCGCCCCACCATCTCCGTCACTGGCGTATCAATGTCGACCTCGACGAGTTGCAGGCGAAGTATGCTCACTCCGAAATCCAATTGATTGCCGCGGCGCTCGAATACGTCCGGGTGATGGGCTGGCGATCATGGCGCTCTCTGATCCATTACGACCATCGCGGCCTCATTACGTTCCTGCTGCAGCAACGGGATCAGCGCGGAGGGCCAGCAGAATCAGTACCAGTCCAGCACGGCATCCGGAATCGTCTCAGCGAGCAGGGCCTTTTGCCCGTAGCCCTGGGGGCCGGGTGATCGCTGATCTGGCCGCCGCCCTGGATCCCGTCCTGGCTGAATCCGTGGACGCGTGGGGCACACCTGGAACGCCATCGCCGCCGCCCAGCCTCATCAAGGACCTCCACGCCTCCATGCAGGCTCACGAACCTTGGTTTGCTCCACTGGTGGTGTATCTGCTCGAGAGTAAGTGCAGCAAGTGGGCGTCGAGCACAGTGCGGCAGCTACTCCCTGTTCTCCGTCAGGCATGGATCGCTCAAGGTCAACCCATCAACATGACTGAAATGATCCTGAGTGGTGACCGATTGAGCGACAAACACCGCGCCGTCACCAGAAGGATAGGGCAAGCAATTGACCGTAGCGTCATGGCAGGCCAAGCTCCCCGGGCGCACCGGGAAATCGCACGGCTGTTTTTGCCTGAGCAGTACCTGGAGTCGTTCGGATGGCGAAATTTCAATGATCTGCCATACAGCATCGTCAGGCTGCTGATCAGCCGCAGCCATTCCACTGCAGATCATGTTTGTCCCGACTACCGCGAATTGGCTGTCTGGTTGCATGGACTCCAAGATCGGTGGCTCGCCACGACCTGCGCCTCAATTGCCGCGGCCATGCTCGGCGAGCAGCGGTCAGACGGCAGCGAACGCTACACCCCGACAACCATCAAAAAGACTGCAAATGGGGTGCTGTCCCTGCTGCGTGCCAGCCGGGACGAGCGTCACCCACTGGGAACAAGCAGCGTGAGCACCTGGCTGAACGCGTACATGGCGGGTGACTATGGAGGCCCCCCGCAAAAGGCCTCCCGCGTTCAGCAAGCCCGTTGGTACGATATCGCGGCGCAGGCCCAAATTCGGCTGATTACAGCTCATCCGCAGCTCGCCAAACAGTTGAGCCCGTGGATCCTCCCGCCGCTGGATTCGACATTGGATTCCGCCCATATCGCGGCAGCCCGCCGGGAGCAGCAGGAACGCCGGGAACGTCAGATACAGGCGTTTATGCCGCATGTCCTGCCCCTCCATCTGGTGGTCGAGTCACGCGCGTTGGTGTTCAGGTCTCTCCACGAGTGCTACACCCAGGAGAAGCTCCACTTCGAGAAGGGGGGCCGCGTCCCACGACCGTACGCGGTGCCCCTTCCCGACGGTTCAGCTACACTCCGGTTCAGATTGGTCACGGTGGCCACACTCAACCAGGAGGCTCGTCAACAGGGCATCCTCGACCGCATTCCAGGCCGCATTAAAGATCGCTCGCTTCTCGCCGATCAGATCCTGACCGAATACCTCGGTGCATGGGACGCCGACGGCAACGCGTTATCACTTCCATTTTTCGTACCTCTACACGAGGCCTGGTACGACGAAACCGCGCGAAAAGCATTGACCCTCACTGGCCACAGGGCCTCTGATTTCGAGCGCTGGGGGTCAGCTGCGCCACTCGGCTCGCTGCGCACCCAATGCCAGGCGTATGCACAACAAAGCCGGGCGGCTGGACGGACGCCCAAGGTGCTGCTGGACATGGACGTGTTATGTGCGGGCGTGGCGTACGGAGCGCTTTACATCCTGGCTGCTTTAGAGGCCGGTCTGCGGATCCACGAACTGCAACAGTTCCGGGTCGATGCAGGGTACTCCGACGTGGTGGAAAAGCGCTTCAAGTTCACGGTGTATCCAAAAGGGCGAAAGCGCAGTAGAAGTGCGCCCGTCCCCCATGACTTCCCACCTGAACTCTCGCCCTACGTCATGGAGGCCATGCGACTGCATGAGCAGCTCTGGCCAGGCTGGTCAACCACCATGCCTGAACGGGGAGCAGTTCTGGGGCTCACAGAGGGAGAGTATCTGTTCTCTAAAGACAAGTGTGGCATGACCCAGCATGCCCTGCTCAGCTTTGCTCGCCATGTCTCCCTTGGCGTGCCGATCGTGATGGCAGATGGTGAGTATCTTGTGCAGGCTGGCCACATGTACCGGTATATGTGTGGTCGCATACGCGACCAGCTGGGCGACTCCATCGATGAAATTCAACAAGCATTCGGTCACCAGACATCTGCGATGACTCGCATATACCTGGGCAGCAAGGTCAGCCGCATGGCTACCTTTCTGAAGCCCCAGCGCTCCTTGACCCTCTGGGAAGCGCTGCAAGTGAATTTGCCGGAGGACATATGAGCGCACCTGAACCGAAGGCATCGCCCGATAGCGTTAGCTGTATCCAAATGGCACTGGCGGTCATGACCCAGGAACAAGCCAAATTGCCACCAGGTGAACGGAAATTTCCAACCTCAGAAATTCTCAGACGCGCGGCGCAGCTCGACTCGAGGCGGCCTGACTCGAAACCCTTTGCCCGGGCCATCCTGACTCAGAATCCAGAAGTGAGGCGCCTCGTGGCGGAAGCCCGGGGGGAAGATCTCTCGCTCGAGCTCACGCCTGACTTCTCAACATTCGCCAGTTGGCGCCCCCCGCGCAGCTTCTCAGCCCAGGCACAGGCGCGGCGCCGTCGAGAGTACACTGCCAAGGCGCGCAAATCCCTCGCAGAACTGGTCGTCGGCCTAGAGGAACTCGAACAGTACTTTCAACGCAGACGCCAGCTGTTCTCGGCCATCGGGTGGAACGACGGCCCGTGGCCAGCCGACCACTCCTACCCAGCCGACCCGTTCCAACCCTCCCCGAACGCGGTGATTCGCTACGTGAAGTACTGGGGACGTACCCGCAGGGCGATGGCCCTACAAGCTGTGCGCCTCGAAAAGACTCTCGCAGAACACATGGCGCACCTGAACCAAATCGATAGTATATACTACAAACAGCGAAAAATGACCAGATAGTGAGGAGAAGCAATGAGCACCTCAACTAAAATGTTTAGAACGAGATTAGTCTTCTCAAGCAACGAAAATCACAAATAGCTATGATTTTAGATAACACCGAGAGCTTTGAAATCATTCTCCGCTGATACAATGCCGTCCTAGCCGGGTCGTATCCAATTAAACAAATGTGGCTCTCATCTTATTTCGTGTGCTGGACTACGAATTTAGCAGTTGCTGATTGAAAATCGGGCATTGACTATCTAGTGAAAGCGAGGGCGATATAGCCCTTCTTCAAGGCGCTAAAAAACCGAATGGTGCTTTGGCGGACTGGCTGATCAGTAGTGACCTTAATGTCGGGCCACCAACCAAGGCCAGCTCCTTCAGGAAAGGTTTGAGCGCCTGTGCAGCCTGATCCATGAGTGCGATCGGCGTGGGCATCGGCACCGCCTGGAGAGTTGGCAGACTTTGACCCAGCGCGGCCGCCAGTTCCCCGCCTGTCCTTGGCTCTTTCTAACTGTAGGCGTTCGAGCGCCTGAATCCTTCACTCTCTGTCTGATGCAGCGCACTTCAAAGGGCGCTTTGTTCATGGCACGATGGAGTGATGAAGTATCAAAATTGAGTGAAGTGATCGCGCTGCTCGACAATCCGCAGCGGAGCGATCGTTTTGTCAAGCACCTGAAGACGGCGGTGCGGGAGGGTGAGATTGACGCGGTGTATCTGCCGGAGCGATTTCCCCTGCCCAAAGAGTTTCAGCGCCGTGGTGCAGAGGGCAAGTCCCAGCGAAGCGCCCGAGAAATGTTGATTGAAGTCACGCCTGCCTTTGAGCGGTGGCTGGTGGAGACCAGTGTCACCCTCGCCCGCCGCCGGAACGTCCGCACGGTCGTGAGCGCGCAGAGCATTGAGGCGGGCGAGGTGGACTTTAGGGCACTTGCCGAAGCGACCCGGCGCCAGATGCAGGCCAGCTACGAGAAGGGGCGGGCGCTGGGCTTGTCCCGGGGCAAAGCAACTCAACCCAAGGGCCGCCCCAAAGCGAAGGCTCCCGCACGCAAGAAATAATGATATTTGATCAACGGCTGAGCCCGATCAAGATTTTGTGGACGTGCTGGTTGACTTCAGCCGAGCGTCAGACCTATCAGGGGTTTGCGGTCAATCGCCTGATTGAGGGGTCCCACGAGAGTAGGAACAAAAATTCCCGCTAGGGACTTTGTCGTTTGATATTTGCGTGTTGTACGCGATTCGTCACACAACGAGATGTTCTGTCCAGCTGGGGTGTACCCCATCCTCACGCTCGTGCCGTGCGATCAACACAGCCTTTACTTGCCCAGTTGAAGCCCGTTTCACCTGAATCGGACACCTGTCAAGCCGGGTCTGAACGTCAACCTGACACTTTCCATCCTTACCGCGAATTTTCGTTCCAACTCTTGCGTGACCCCTATCAGATGGTTCCCCGTGGCCACGCGCCGCAGTACAGCGCCAGAGGACTGCGCATTGCCACCCGGCCCTGGCACAGATTCATTCTCGCGCTGTACTCGTCTACCAGACACCGGCGAAACTCCGTGACCCCAGCTAGATCGGCGTCCCAGTCGGAAGGGACGAGCACCAGCAAGAGCAGCTTGGCGGCAGCCGCTGACATGCCCGGCAGGTTACGCAACTACGCCGGGTGGCACCGTGATGGTCTTTCCGGACGCCCAGTCGGCGTCAACCGCTCGCCCGCACACTGTTCAAAAAGTGTTCCCACTCAGTCTGTTGGGCACCTTGCCGCATTATTGCGGCGAAGATCGACGTTGTGGGTAGCTGACACCGAAAAAGGAATCTGTGGTTGCCGCTCCCTGCTCCGACTCAGCCGATGGTGCAACAGGCAACGTGACCTTACTCCAGTCGACGGTTAGGGTGAGCGACGCAAGGGCGACTAGTAGTGCAACAGTCGAAATTACAGCGCCAATGCGTGCCACCTTGAGCCCCGTAATTGTGGCCTGCGTGCTCTGCTCGGCCGATCGAGCGGACATCAGGCTGTTCTGAATATTGACCCCCTCCTTGACCGTGGCCGCTTGCTGTCCCAGTCGCACACGGTACTGATCCACGTTGCGGATAACGCGTTTCAAGCCTTCTACTGGCAGGTCACGGCCGCTCAGGCTGATCTGGGTGCTTGGCCTCAGGATCATGCCGACGCCCTGCACGTGCTCCATGGTCGCGTCGTACGGGCCATGCAGGAACATGCGCGGGGACGGCAGCGGTCCAGTTGGCTTCCACCTGAAGCCACGCTGTTTAAGCCCTTCCAGTGAGGTGATCCACGCCCGTCCCGCCAGCAACACGTCCTCCACGGCGTCCAGCGTTCGCTGCATCTCACTGATTCTTCGCCAAGATTCGAGCAGCTTAGTCTGGTGCTGCCTCCGCTGATTGGGATCGTCGAGATTGAGGGGGAGGTCGTCCGGATTGACGGCTAGGCTCCCCGTCTGGTTCAGGGTTGCGCTCAAGATACGGGTCGTGAAGCGCAGGGTGAGGGTGTCCGCCAATATCATCGGGAGGTACTCGGTCAGGTCAGTCCCAACGTAGGTCTGAATGCTGGAACTCAGCGTGCTCTCACCGCTCATTACTAGGCCCGTGTCCGGCAGTTGATAGATAACCCCGCCGTAGAGTGGACGCGACGCCGGGAGGCCATGCCAGTTCCAGCCGAGTGCCAGTCGCTCGTCGTCGAGGTTCCACGCGCTGAACTCGTCTTGGAGTGCTTGGGTCACTTGCCGCGGGAATGAGTTGAGGCGCAGGAGCGCAGGCGAGAGTTGCTCAGGGAGCGTGAGCGAGGCGAGGATATGTACGCCGTCGGTCTGAATGATCCAAGAGCCCAAGTGCATGTCTGCAGGGAGGCCTGGCCATGCGACCGCCGGGAGCTGGTATTCCAGCCAGGACAGAGTGCCGAAGGGGTTGCGGTCGACCTGCAGCTTGGTGCCCTTCTTCAGGGCGAAGTCTCGAAGTTCGACCTGATTGACGGCGACGAAGTGTTGAGGCAGAAGGTGATCGAGGCTTTGTTCGGGGTACATGTCGGTGAAGTCACGAGTGAAGGCAGCGGCGGAGGCCGAGACGTCGGGCAGGTTCAACCAGTCCCACATAGCGGAGGCTTCGTGAACGGCGCTGATGTGTGCGAGGTAGTACAGCGTAGCGCCCGGGGTCGACCCCGAGAAGGACTGATCATTAGGAAAATCACTCATAAAGTTATCTACGCAGTGTGAGAAGAATAAGTTCCCGACCTCGAGAAACCATCGGTTTCTCCGGGCCGGGCGTCACAGAGTGTTGGAAGCACTGGCAGTACGAGACGTTGACCTTCCTTGTGGATGACCACTTACCGGGAATTTCTGTTCCAACTCTAGTCTGACCCCATTGACTCCGGTTCTTACACAAAGGCCAGCCCATCCTCTTCTGACCACTGAAAGCGTCCTGCCCGGAGTTCGTCCAGCACATGCTTGAAGTAAGTGTTCAGCTGTGGATACGCGGCTGCCTATTCTCCGCGCTAATGAAAATAGCTGCCGACTTCGAGAGTGCTCAGGTTGAGCAGCAGAGAATCTCCTGTACCATTGGAGAGCAGGGGCAGCCAGTCTGTACGCCAGGGTTCAGCAGCAGTGACACCATTGAGACCCTGATGCTCCCAGTACACTTCCAGCATCGTCTCACTGTCCAGCAGATGCCAGGTGTCTTCCAAGATCAGCCGGTGTGGGAAACCGTCATGCCACACAGACAGCGCCAGAAACTCATCAGGCAGCTCCGGGGACATACAGTTCTTAGGGCAGCCGCCTGCTCTGGCGCAATTGGCGGCGTCAGCTCGCCCACGGCAGCCCCGAACCACTGTTCCAATTCCGTCATGTATGAATCAAGCGTAATAGGATGGATGCCACCTCGGAGCAGAATGGCCTGAGCGGGGGGCTTCCGACCGCCGCCATGAACCAGAAAAGGCGACCCGAAGGCCGCCTTTGATCCATACACCCTAGCCCGGTATACAGTCAATGCATAGGACATGCATCACAGTTGCCTGAGCGTGCACCTGAACTGGGTTTTTCCTTGACCTACACGGCAGCAACAGGAGAGAGCCTCCCTCGCCAAGTCAGCGGTCAGACGGTTCGAATGCAGGCTGCTGCTTCGACCATGCCATGGCAGCCTGAAAATCTTCTGGCGTCGGTAGAACCAACTTGAACCAAGGGGAGGCGAACACCTCTTTCTGGTCTCGGTAAGGGGTCTTGGAGTTGAACGTCGTGAATCCTGCCCCCGGGCCACCTTCTTGGTTGACGACCAGGATGGTCAGGGGAGGGAGGGCCTGCTGGCGACAGAACTGAATAATGTTGTTGAGAACCGGGGTGAGGGCTTGATTGTTGGCATAATCCATCAGCCCACTGAGTTCCCCATACCGCACCATTTGCCGGTTATAGGCGCGGCCAATCAGATATTGCCACGCCTAGACTGCGCGCCAGGCCGAGCGTTGTCCAGTGCCTTCGGATTTGCTGTTGACAGCATCGTTGAATGTCAGAGACATCGCTCGCTGATC
Organism: Deinococcus sp. QL22; assembly: GCF_023370075.1. Classification (NCBI taxonomy): domain Bacteria; kingdom Thermotogati; phylum Deinococcota; class Deinococci; order Deinococcales; family Deinococcaceae; genus Deinococcus; species Deinococcus sp. QL22. The sequence goes on along the minus strand of NZ_CP097155.1, from coordinate 32,720 downwards.
TAAGCACAGGCGGGACATCATCTTGTCGTCCCTCCTGTGCTGGAGAGCAGCACTTCTCTGGTGCCTGCAGAAGACACTACTGTAACTCCGAGTTTGAGACTGCTCTACTTATTTGAGGAATAAAAACCCAATGCCTTTATTTTTCAGCTTTCGCCTCGGCCCCCGCTTCAGAGAGGACGTTCGACAGCTATCTCTATTTGGCAATAACCTTCAACGCTTCAGCCCATGCGGCACGAGTCACCGCTTGGCGGCAAGATAGACCCGACGCCCCAACACCGACCTCACGTTTCGCTGCACTGAGAGCCTGAATTCGCCAACAATATCTGGACAATCTGCAAACTCTTCAGCTCAAGATTCTCACCGCCCACACCGTTCTAGATTGGCCTGTTCCTCGTCAAAGTCCCGCACGGTTCACTCTGGGTCTTCAACACCCAGGAGCGCATCCACATAGCCAATCCTTCCGCCCGCGCCCGGATAGGGCGCAGTTGTACATTGATTTTGAGATAGAGATTTATGCCGTACCACCCACGCCGGATCAGGCGCAGACTTGGAGATGACACGCAACATGTTTTTCAGAATGGGGTAAGGTGTCCATTGAAATGGCAGACCAACGTTACGTTTTCATTCGGCTCAGGCGAGTTGGAACCCGCCGTTATTCTACTCGCCAAGCCGGTGTCCAGTGCTATCGGTGGGATCACTTTTTGCGGTTTGAGGGCATTGTGAGTGTCGAGTTCTGTGCTGGAGTCCTATTGGGAGTCCGTTGACTTGCTTTCCAGTCTTCCCCCAACGCTGGGCTCTCGCTCCGGCTCCTGCTTCAGGAATGCGGAGGAGGAGTAGGTCAGAGACAAGGATATTAACAGCCTCGGCCTGAGCGGCAGCAGCTCAATGCTGGAATGGCCTGTGAATTGGGATTCGTCTGGAAGGGGAGTGGGCTGTGACTTCTATGCTGAAGGCTGGTGCTGTAACAGGGGGACAACCAAAAGACAACCATTTGTCTATCGTTCTGTTTTTCCACTGAGTTATTCCCTGAAATGACTGGATGTTCCGAAATCGGCACCCGTTACATCACACCATCAGCCCAGTGATTGGGAGTCCGTTGACTTGGAAGTGTCCTGTACGTCGTCCTCAGCCATTCAGACGGTGGCTGTGTTGCGTACTGGACATCTTTTTGTTCAAGAGTCAACAGACTCCCAATAAAGCTCAGCAAAACTCATGAACGCCACACTGCATACCCTCCCTCAAGCTCAAAGGGCGTCCAAAAGCCGTTGGCGAATGTCGACTGCCCACTGCGCTCTGTCCAGCAATTTCTCCTCACCCGTCTGAAGATCCTTCACCCGGAGCTGCCCAGCCTGAAGCTCCGTGTCTCCAATCATCACCGCGAGACGAAAGCCTTTCCTGTCCGTGTAGCGCAGCTGCTGCCCGAGCCGGTGGGGCTCCAGGTACACCTCCGTGTTCACGCCCTGTGAGCGCAGCTCTGCCCCCAGCCGGAGGGACTCGCCCTGATGTTCCGGTTGGAGCAGGGTCACCAACACCTGAGCGGTGGTTGAGGTACTGGCGGAAAAGACACCTGCCTCCAACAGGGCCGGAACAAACCGGCTCACCCCGATGGACAGGCCCACACCCGGAAACGTGCCCGTGTGAAAGTAGCCCACCAGATTTTCGTACCGCCCACCCGAGCAGATGCTGCCCAATCCAGGAAAGTCCAAAAGCTTGGTCTCGTACACGGTGCCCGTGTAATACCCCGGCCCCCGGGCAATGCTGAGATCCACCTGGAAGTTCGCTTCTGGTACGCCCAGATCCCGGAGGCCCGACAGAACGACATGGAGCTCGGCCACGCCTTGGTCGAAGAGTGCATTCCTAGCCTGCCCTGCCAATTCGCTCAGCAAAGCATCGGAAGCCAGATTGCTGGTGACCAGATCGAGGAAGGGGGTCAGGGTGTCCGGACTTACACCCAATGTAGTGAAGTCCTGCCGCACCCGGTCGATGCCGACCTTCTCCAGACGATCAAGGATCCGTAGGGCCTGTGGCACGGCCACTGGTGCCAGACCCAGGCTTTCGAAATATCCCTGCAACACCTGACGATTGTTGAGCCGAATGCAAAAGGGGCCAATATTCAAGCGGGTCAGGGCGTCGCTCACCACGGCAGGCAACACGGCGTCATACAGCAAACTGAGAGAGCCGCGTCCGATGACATCGATATCCGCCTGATAGAACTCCCGGTACCGGCCCGCCTAGGACCGTTCACCGCGCCAGACCTTCTGAATCTTTGCGTACAAAGGCATCTAACTGGCCGTTTGAATCGTCAGGCCCAGAGTTGTTGGTGCTGGCAGTATCCCGGGTGGGCCGGTTCCAACGAGCACTGACATAGGGATGCAGGTGGCTCAGCTGCTCAAAGTGTTCTGGGGCGCCCCAAAAGGCATTGGTCCGGAGATTCCCGATTTCATCATCTGGACGCCAGAAAAGCAGCCTGTTGTTGATCCTTCGTTGCGGATCCACCACAGCGCGGCAGCGACGGGCACAAGCAACCATGCGGGCGGGGTGGCCATATCGACAGCACCGCCTGCCCTACCACATGTTGTGCCTCATTTTAGGATTTGACGATTTCAGATACAACCTGTAAACTCATTGTACTGCTGTGTTCGTGCAGCAACCTACACCTCTGAAGCTCAGCGAGGTAATCCCTCGTAATGGGTGAGCATCTCCCCAATTCTGGTTTGGCTGCTTCAAGTGTGAGTTTCCTGTACTTCAGCCCACACTCCTACAAGACCCTTCCAGTTGAATTCCCTTCCGCGCTTGATGCGCTGCGCTGCATCTCAGACTTCACGCTCCCTGATTTTGCACGACAGGCGGTCACCAAGGGGTCATGTTTGAAGAACTCCGGTTGAGTGATGATGCTCCTACCCGACAACTTCTAACCAACTCTGCTCTCCGTTAATCTTGGAGACCACGATTTTGGCCCACACTTGTATCTGTCTCTCATATATCTCAGGCGAGACTTTCTAGTAAAGCGTCAAGACCTTCACTGCGCATTAGTCTTCATACTTGACTTAAAATTTATCTGTTGGCTAATTGTCAGGTTGTCATTATGCTCTACGCATGAGCAGCAGCGGTTCACTATTACCCGAGTAAAGGAGCAGACAGCATGACCCAGACCAGCTTTCAAACGCTCGCCAAAGAATTTGACGAGTTCGACCGGCTGATTCGACCCCTCAATCAAACGCTCAAGGCGGCCCAGCGCGCTCACCTTGATGTCAGGGGTCGGATTGGGAATGATGCAGCGCTCAGCGATCTTCATGTCGCCGACTTCTTACAGGGCAGCTATGCCCGCTACACGATGGTGAAGCCGGGGCTTGACGAATATGGCGATCTCAAGAAAGCCGACGTTGACATCGTGCTGGTGACCAACGTGTCCGAAGATGATTACGAGCCAGAAGACGTGTTGCGGATCGTTCTGAACTGGTTGGAAAAGGAATATGGCAAAGGATGCGCAGAAATCCAGTCGCGCTCTGTGAAGCTGTCGCTGCCAGACGTCGAGGTTGATCTGGTGCCCACATCGGCTCCTAGCGAGGCACAGAAGGCAGCATTACTGCGTTACACGGAGAATGCACTTCAAGCTGAGACCAGATCTGCGGATCGTAGCGATGATGTGCTTAACCCCGACGAGGTGTTTGGACCTTCAGGTCTGCCGGATGACCAGTGGGCGCTGGAGCCCCTCCGCATCCCGGACAAGGATGCACAGGAATGGCAGGACACACATCCCCTGGCCACCCTCGAATTCACGGTAGAGAAGAACAGCCACTGTAACAAGAAGTTTCTCCGCGTCGCACGCGCGCTCAAATGGTGGCGCCGCCAGGCCGCTCAACAGCCTGGCGCGAGCAAATATCCCCGCAGCTACCCTATCGAGCACATGGCGGGAGATCACTGCCCAACAGATTTCAGCTCCATCGCCGAAGGCCTGACGCGGACTTTTCAGAACATGCGGGCCGCATATGGCAAGTTTTACCCCCACACCAAGGCGCCCATGCCGCCGCGAGGACTTGATGGATCAGAGGCCGACGTCCTCTCCCGTCTTACCCAGGAAGACTTCAACGCCTTTTACGAGGAGTTGTGTACCGCGTCCGACCTGGCGATGAAAGCGTTGACGTGGGGCAACCGGCGAGAAGCAGCGCAGATGTGGCGGGAGATTCTCGGCGACGAATTCAAAGTACCGCCAGCGCTACCAGCGTCAACGACTACGGCAGCGGCGGCAGCGGGTGGCTTCGTGGAACCCAAGGCCCCACCAGCGGACTATCCTTGGGGCCGTTTTGGGTAACGCGGTCGCTCAGCCCCAGCTTTCTCCAGACCTCCTGGCTGGGATTAGGACTCTCGAAGACGTTCCGGACTTCACGCTGACCGGATCATGGTCGCGGGAAAAATCAGGTTGGTGGTCCGTGTTGTGTAGCGTTCGGATTGATCAGGGCAGCGAGTATGTGGACCAGGTCACGCACTGGCACTTGGCTGTCTCAGAGCATTATCCTCTGGGTGCGATCAATGTTTTCCGCGCGGCGAACAGCGGCGTCCGTGGTGAATTCCCACATGAACTTAAGCGCCACCAACCCTGCCTGATCACACGGGCACAACCCCTTGGTCGGTGGGATATGGATCCAGAGCCGACCGACGCCTATAGCCGCCTGGCCTGGCACGCGTTGCGGTTGGTACAGTGGGTTCAGAAAGCGGCGCGGGGAGATCTCCTCCGGCCTGGTGACCATTTCGGCCATCCCTTGATCCACGAAGCAAACATCGACGCGAAGCGTTCCATCAACACCCTTGAAGACGAGCACTCTCTTGTCTTATGGAAGAACCACGGAGGGCAGCACGGTGAGGTCAAACTGCTCAACGACCTGGGCGGCCACCAGTCCTCCTTCGCCGTCGAATTCACCAAGCAGGGGAAGCATATCTTCACGCCCCCCTGGGGCACCTGGGTCAGCTCGCGAAAACCGAATCAGGCAGCACAGTGGGTGCTGCTTGAGCGTCCTCCGTTCCTTCCCCCTTGGGGATTCCCAGCCACATGGGGCCAGCTGCGTGGCGCTCTGAACGACCAGGGCGTGAACCTCGATCCCCTGCTCCGTCGCGCCATCGCCTCCGCGTCAACAACCAGGGGAATGCCACTGCTGCTGATAGGCTATCCGGTACCGAGCGTGATTGATGGCCCGGATCGCCGGATCCAATGGCAGGCCTGTGAACTTCCGTCTTATATGGAGCTGTCACGATCCAAGGGCTTCCGGAACACGCCCGACAGTTGGTGGCTGAAAGCCAAACATGACATATTTGGCAACGCCGGCCCAATCACGTGGATGCTCGCGCAGCCGCACCAAGCTGAGGAACTGGGAAGTCGCGGCTTTCTGCCAGAGTCTGTGAGGACGCAGCGTTACGTGGTGATTGGGGCTGGGGCGTTGGGCTCAGCAGTCGCCGAGCACCTTGTCCGAAGTGGAGTCACCTGCATCAGTGTATTCGATGAGGACTCGATTCAGACGAAGAATCTGGTCAGGCACATGCTCACGCTCCGGGATGTGCCGAGAAAAAAGTCCATGCAGGTGACTGAGCGGCTTCAGGCAATCAACACCCTCGTGAGCCCCACTGGCTTTGACGAACGGTATCCCCCTCAGAGCGTCGCCGGTCGCCAGGCGACGCAAGCAGCTGATGTGATCATCGACACCACCGCCGAGGCGTCGGTCATTGGAACGCTCGGTGGGCAGCGCTGGGATGCACCTAAGGTGATCATCAGCCTGTCGCTCGGCTGGAAGGCGCAGTCACTGTACGCCCATGGACAACGCACCACTCGCTTCAAAATAACAGCCTTTGACAAGGCTATCTTGCCGCATGTAGCCGTTGATGCGCTGGCCGACGCCAACGAGCCGATGCCCATGGAAGGCATTGGCTGCTGGACGCCAGTCTTTCCCGCGCTTCATACAGACGTTCAGCTGCTCGCCGCGGTCGGGGCCACTTTTGTCCGGGAATTTGTTGAGGCAACCGACACCGAACGAACCAGGGTGTATCAACAGCGTTATGGGCCACAGGGTTTTGAAGGCGTCACGCTCCGAGACCCGCAGCCATGAAAGCAGTCTACTTCTTCCAGTCGGAGGATCAGCGCTTCGCGGTAACGATGACCGCTCAAATCGTTCGGACGATGCTTGATGAGGCTACGCGAGCACGCGGAGCAGAAACGGATGGCATTCTCGTGGGGCGCTACAACAGTCGGCTGAACACGGCCGTCGTCACAGGTGCGCAACCACCGCCTGCGGACTCGCGAGGAAGCCGATTGACGTTTGAGCGGGGCGTAAGTGGTATGCGCGAGCTCCTTCTCCGGCTCTGGAATGGTCCGCTTCGGACGTATTACCTTGGGGAGTGGCACGCGCACCCAGGGTTCAACGCAGAGCGGAGTCCAACTGACGACGCCACCATGCAGAGCCGAGCATTACGTGAAGGCTTTAATTGTGAGGTACCGGTGCTGGTAATCCTGGGGGATTCAGGAAGCGACTGGCATTTGCAAGCCTGGGTATACAGGGAAGGTCAAGCGCCGATACCACTATTCGAAAAGAAATCAGCACCAGAGGAGGTTCAACATGACAGACCCCAACAACGCATCAATGCTCAATAGGAAGCAGATGGGCGGAATTCATGCAGGCAAAGGTTTTAACGCCCAGCTCGCCTATCTCTGCATCAAGTTGCTCTACTGGTGTGTAGATCCCGACTTCTCGCATGCCATGAATGAGGGGGCAGATGATATCAACCTGCTGTTCGAGCGAGGCGGGCAGCGTGAACGACACTACCTGCAGCTCAAGGATCACCAGGTCGATAGGCCTGAATTTCTAGAAGTTATAGAGCAGTTTAAGGCTATGCATGCTGCCGACCCTGAAATAGTCAGATTTATCCTGGTGGCTAGAACTCTGCATGACGACGTGAAAGCAATCGAAAGGGCTTTAGCGCGCATCAGGGGGGCACATGCTATTCAAAAGGAGACGAAAACAGAAGAAGATACGATAAATCATCTTGATAAATTACTAACTGGGTTGAAGCTTCCAGCAACTGCTGACTGGGCACTGCAATATCTTGATATTGAAGACAGTATCCATATTCGCGCTTGGCCGGATTCAATTCAGACGCTCCTCAATGAATTTGTAGGCCAGACCCAAAGTCTCCAGGCCTTTGAGAACGCGATGAGACCAGCGCTTGTCAGGGCGTTTGAGTCGATACAGTCCTTCGTCACTGTAAACCTGGGCAATGCATTCTCTCGTGAAGACGTCTTCCAAGTTATCCGCCGGGCGGTAGATGAATTCGATCAGAAGACTCAGCTAGAGGGGCTCGGCATTTTTCTGGACGCTTGGGGTGATCCGGACGCGCGAGCCCGTGAAGCGCACGACGCCATCATTGACTGGAGAGAATATTTTGACCGACAGACCCGAAGCATTCCACCAGTCGAGACATGGACAGGGGTTCTCCAACCTGAACTAGCGGAGTTGCAGAAGCGGTTTCGGGCATTGGGTATCAACCGGCACGTCACCCTTCGCGGTAACGCTCCGCTGTCTGTTGGGTTGGCTGTAGGGGCGGCGTTTTCTGCTGTCAAAGCCTATAAGCTCACTATCATCCAGCGTGAGGACTTGTGGGCATCAAATGAGCCCTGATATTGCAATGCCTTCGTGGAGGATCAGTTCAGTGTGGCGCGGTGTTGCTCAAAGCGAGTCGGTGAGCGGTACCCCAAGCTAGAGTGACGACGCTCGCGGTTGTAAAACACCTCAATCCACTCAAAGACCAGATTACGTGTGTCAGCGCGGTTTCCTTGTGCTGTGTCGAGTTCCAGTTCCAGCTTGAGGGTGGCGAAGAAGCTCTCCATCGCCGCGTTGTCCCAGCAGTCTCCCTTTCGGCTCATACTTTGGAGCGCCTGGAGGCGCTCCAGTGCTTGTCGATACTCGCGACTCGCATATTGAATTCCCTGGTCCGAATGATGGAGCAATCCTTGTCCAGGACGCCGAATCTGCTGTGCCATGTCCAGCGCAGCGACGACCAACTCGGTCTGCAGGGTGGCCCGCATGGCCCAACCCACGATTTTGCGAGAGAACAGATCCATCACCACAGCGAGGTACATCCAGCCCTCAGCCACGGGTAAATAGGTAATATCCGTCACCCATTTCTGATTGGGTTGTTCGGCAACAAATTCGCGATTCAGTAGATTTTCGGCCACTGGGTGCGGGTGTTTTGAATTGGTGGTCACGCGAAATTTCCGCTTGCAGCGAGCCTTCAGTCCCTGCCTTCATCAGCCGAGTAATTCGTGCTCGGCTGACCTGTTTTCCTCGTCCACGAGTGCGGCTTGACACGAGGGGCACCGTAGGTGCCCCTACTGACTTGATGAATGGTTCGAATGGCCTCGGTCAGAGCGACGTCTTCCACCCGATAGCAGTTTTTGGGCCTTCTCCACCACGCAAAATAGCCACTGACCCCGACACCGAGCGTCTTGCACAGCCGCTCAATGCTGTACTCATGCCGATGCTGCTCAATGAACCCGTAAATTAGTGGTCTTTGGCGAAGAAGGCCAGTGCTTTTTTCAGAATATCGCGTTCCTGACGGGTAATTTCCAGCTCTCGTTCTAGCTTCTTGAACCGCGCTTCCTGCTCACTCAACGCGGCGACGCCGCGTCCGGTGAATTGGGGGCGGCCCACCGCCCCTTGTTGCTCGTGATGCTGTTTCCAGCGTACGACTAAATACGGTGGAACACCCAAGTTGCGGGCGATCTCAGCGCAGCTTTTCTGGCTGCTGATCACCAGACGCACGGCTTCTTCTTTGAACTCGGCGGTGTAGTGGTTTTTACTGGCGGTCATGTCAGTCTCCATTGTCGGTCAGACTGAACTCCTCCTCCACAGAACCCTAGCAAGATCACCCCCCAGTACGGCGAAACTACACTCACCTCAGGGATTAGAGCTGTTGGACGAAGGCGGGACTGGGTTATGTGTGGAATTAAGTGCCTTGCGGGACGTACGACGGAAAGTTGATGTATTCAAAGCGGAGACGGGTACGCGCTTCGCCGCACGTCTGGAGCTAAAGCAGCCTGATCCCATTGATGACTGGAGTGCTGCAGACGCCACCGCCTTGATGAACAGCGCACGCCGAATAATCAAGGCCGTGCACGATGAGCATGACTTTGGCGAGATCCACCTGTTTTTCTCAGTGCCTTTAGGAGCAGCAATTCTCTTGGGTCATGGTTTGAACAGTATGGGTATTGTCCAGGCATATGAGGAACAGTTGACTGGGGGCTATGCACCCAGTTGTCGCCTTGATCTCCGGTAGGGCCAATCTGAAAGTTGGAAGAGCGATCACCCTACATCTATGAGAGGGAGTTTCTGGTCAACTGCTAGTGCAACCCTCGTTCCTTGGTACGCTGGGGTATGTTTCTCCGTTGGATCCGGATTCAAAACCTTCGCTCGCTTGAGCAGTTGGAGCTATCCTTCGAATCCGGTGGCAAACCTCGGAAGTGGACGATGCTTCTCGCCGAAAATGGCACCGGCAAAACCACGCTGCTCCGGGCCATTGCCTTGGTGACTGCAGGCAGCGATGCTTTAGCTGGCCTGTTGGGCGATATTGATTCCTGGATCCGCAATGGTACCGAGCACGCAACCATTGAAGCGCGGCTTGCCACCGCCGACGGACAGACCCGTGACATCGCCCTGAACATCCAACGTGGTGACACGCTCGCCAGCCTGCTCAGTCGAAACCAGGAGTCCATCGCCCTGCTCGACGCCGCCCTGGGACATGCGGAGCGCAATTACTTCGTGGTGGGCTATGGAGCCTCGCGCCGCCTGACCACCACTCCCGGGAGTTCAAGCTTCGGCCTCTTGTCTGATAGCCCAGGGTCTTTGTCTAGGCGCACCGAGGCCGTTGCGACCCTCTTCTCCAATGACGCGACCCTCTATCCCCTCGGCGCCTGGGTTAAACAACTCGACTATCAGGGCAAGGGACTGACCACCGTCCGCGCCACCCTCAACCGGATGTTGCCGCCTGGCACCACATTCAAAGGCATTAACCGCAAGACGGGCGCCGTGCTGTTCAGCACCGCTGACGGTGAGGTGCCCCTGGAGCGCCTGAGTGACGGCTATCAGAACGTCGTCGCCTGGTGTGGTGACCTCCTTCGCCAGATCACTGAGGCATTCCCTGAGCGCAAAGAGCCGCTTAAAGCTCGAGGGCTCCTCTTGATTGATGAGATTGACCTGCACCTGCACCCCATCTGGCAGCGGCAGCTCATCGACTTTGTCACCGACCAACTGCCCAACTTTCAGATCGTGTGCACCACCCACTCTCCGCTCACGGCCCAGCAGGCGGGGCCAGGCGAACTGATCGTGATGCGCCGCAAATCCCCGAGTCAGGCGCCAAGTCTATTTCCATTCGAGGGAGACCCCCGCCTGCTCCGGATCGACCAGTTGATCGTCAGTCCCATCTTTGGCATTGAAACAGGGTTGTCCCGTGAGCTTGAGGTGGCCCGCACTGCACACCGGGAGCGCAAGGGCACGAGTAAAGGTTCATCTCACCTGGTTGACCCTCCACCAGAGAGCAGTTCGTTAACGCCCAGCATTGAAGACAGTCCACTCGAGCGCAAGCGGCTTGAACTTCTCGAGAAAATCCAGGACGCCCTGTTGAACGAGGCTCAATCGGTCTCGGAGAGTGCGTGATCCCGCTGAACCACGACCGCCGGGCAGCGGCCATCCCTGCTACCTTCCGCGGTGCCAATCAGAAAAAGCGTGAGTTGGCCCTGCTTAAGGCAGAACGAAAAGGAGTCAGGGCCTTCAAAGGCAGCCAATGGAAAGGGGCAAAAGCCCAGTTGCGAACGGAAACCTACGGCAAATGTGCCTACTGTGACGCACCGGCTGCCTCGGTGGCCCACTGCGATGTGGAGCACTACCGGCCTAAAAGCGTGTATTGGTGGCTTGCGCTGTGCTACGACAATTATCTGTACGCGTGTCAGATCTGCAACCAGGTGTATAAGGGCGATCGCTTCCCCATTGCTGGGCCGTTACTGAATGGCCCAATGGTCGCTGGCGCATCGGACGCGGCCCTGCAGGCCCTGGTGGGCACCTTCGCCCCAGATCCAGTAGATCATGCCGCGTTGCCCGCCCATCTCACCCAGTGGTCATCTGAGAGCCCACAAGGCGTCAATCCCTACCTGGTTGACCCTGAACTCCTCTTTGCCTACTCAGCTGACGCCGCGTTGAAAGAAGTGAGGATCCTACCGAATCCGGCGGCGTCAGCCGCTGATCAACAGGTAGCCCGCCAGAGCATCGACCTGTATGGTCTGAACCGAGAAGAACTCCGCTGGCAGCGGTACCGAACCTACCGAGTCCTCGAGCTCGCTCATTTGGGGCTGGTCAAATACCCGGGCAATGCCGAACTGATAGAAACGCTGAGCCTGCACGTTGCCCCTGACTTTCCGTTCAGCGGCCTATGCCGATACTTTGTGCGGCAGGTTTGGCGCCATCCCGTGTGATGCCTGGCACCCCGTTAGAACCACCTAGTCTGTCCACAACCCCGGCCGGGAGACAGCAGCGTTCCGGCAGCGGCCTGTGCCTGTCGGGTGGCGGATACCGTGCGGTTCTGTTTCACCTGGGAGCCGTGCGGCGCCTGCATGAACTAGGCGTGTTAGAGCACCTCCGGACGGTGTCGAGTGTGTCCGGAGGCAGTGTCTTAGCGGCCCGTCTGGCCCAGCTACCCTGGGCCTCAGATGCGCCGATCTCCCCACAGACTTTTCAGCAGGTGCTGGCCGAGGCGACTTATCGCTTGACCGACCGGGATATCCGCACCATCCCCTTGCTGCGCCGGGTCATGCCTTGGAACTGGCGGGGGCCCTCTGCCGTTTATGGCGTCGCAGACCTGCTAGACGACTACTGCGGCCGGATGAAAGTCCACGACCTGCCGAACAAGCCAAATTTCGTCGTTTGCGCGACGGATCTGACCTACGGCACGAGTTGGATCTTCTCTCGCGCCAAGACCGGCGGCCACCGGGCAGGCTATGCGACTTCTTGGAAACTGAACCTACCGCTCTCGCTCGCCGTAGCGACCAGCGCCTGCTTCCCACCCGTGTTTGCGCCCGTCACCATGGTCTTGTCGTCCAACAAGGGCAAGGTCCTCGTCAATGACGGCGGGAATTACGACAACCTCGGCCTGGAGCCCGTTTGGAAGAACCACGAGTTGGTACTCGTCAGCGATGGCGGTACGCCTTTCCAATATGGCGTCAAGAAGGGCTTGCTGAGGCGTCTGACGCGCTTCATCACCCTCTTGGATGACCAGTCACGCAGCCTGCGAAAACGGTGGCTGATTGCTTCAGACGCGCAGGGCGTGTACAAGGCCGTGTACTGGTCAGTAGGCCGGAGTGTCGACGTCTACAGAAAAAACCTCCCCGGCGATGCCGAGTGTCTAGCTCTCGGCTACTCCGAGGGGCTGGCTCACCGGATCGGTCTGATCCGCACTGACTTCGACCGATTCTCCCGTGGAGAACAGGCCGTACTTGAAAATCATGGCTACCTGCTGGCGGACGCTGCTTTGAGGGCCCACCTGCCTGCGAACAGCCGACCTCAACAGTGGCCAGCCTTGCATGTTCCGCATCCCGCTTGGCTTGATCCGGAGAAAGTTGACCAGATGCTTCCTCGAGGCTAGCCGCGAACTATCCAAGCTCTACTTTCCCAGCCGATGACGCAGAACTGGCTTCTTTGGGCGTTTATCTGAGAGAGAATCCATCGTGGCTGTCCCTGAATTCCCGAAAATTGTCATCTCTTACGCTTGGGCGACCAAAGCGCAGATGTAAAATGCACGTCTTAGACGTGCATTTTACATCTTTGAACTAGGGGTCGTTCAGTGAAGTTGCCCGACTGTCTCGGAACCGGAGAGAAATCTGTGTACGCCGCTCACTGGTTTGAGCTTTCCATCCGTCCAAGATGCATCGTTTCCACCCAGAGCAGGGTCGAGGTCAGTGGTCCAATCCCGGGAATGGACTGCAGCCACGTGACGTTGGTCTAGAGATGAACAGAGGCGCGAACGAGCGTGTGGACCTAGTCGTTGACCTCGACCAGCTATTGAGAGAAGAGCGTCTAACGCGCTTGGCAAAAACAAAGGGCCATGGAAGAAGGTTGATCCTGATGATCCATCGCGTGATGGCGGCCTGCTTCGAACACGTGGAGTCCAATGAAAAGTTGCCAGAAGCCCTTTGAGCGAGAATATAGAGCATTTCCTATCTCAACCACGCTCGTGATTTTCAAGAAGTTCAGGTGTTTAAGGTGAAAGCTAAATGGTATGTTCTCTGGTCGTCCGCTTCATACAAAGAGACCCGGCCAATCTTATTCATGAGTGAACCCACCATCGCAGCGAGCGCTATCGGCCCGGCGTAGAACAGATGAATCTCCGCTACACCGGCACTATCCAGATCTCGGAGCGCACTGATAAAATCGTTCGCCACTTTGCGAGCTTGATGCTCATTGAGCTGGTCAACACTCGTCCGGTATGCGACGAATTTTCCTGTCAGCCCATGGGCTTCTGCGTGCCCTCTAACCGCAACCGTAATGTTCCGACCGACACCGAGGGCCACGACTGCGCTCCGCGCGTCCTGACCAAGTTCCTCCCCTGTTACCTTGAGGTGGATGTCATCTGCCTGAGACATGTCTGGATCAAACGACCAGTTCTCGGTGAGGGCGGGCATGGACAACTTGTACCCCTTCGTCCGCCGGAAGGTGTAGCCCACGACGAACGCCGCCGAGATGCTGCAAGGCGGCAGAAACTGAACCTCCGCGTTTTTCCAAACGGTCATGTTTCTGGTCTCGAACTCCTGCAACTCCCGTAGCAGTTGTGCAGTGACCCCGGCAGGGGGAACGTTTCCACGTCCAGCAGCGTCGTAGTGGTCACGCCACTCAAACACATGATCCGCCTCGCCGATAGCGGCACCATCCGGATCGCGCCAATGATCGACGTGAATCTTCACGCCGTTCTGCTGGACCTGATCCTTATAGGCTTGGCAGGCGTCGTGGACGATCTGCGCGAGCTCCTGCCGCGTCAGGGGATCCCGAAGGCGCAGGGCGAACTTCTGGTGCAGTTGGGCTGCGGCGTACCGGAAGGGTGCGAGAATCTGAACACCAAACTGCTGGCAATCGGTGCACTGCGAAGCGAATCGGTCGATGACGTCCTGCTCGTCAAACGGATAACTCGGGATTCGCGTACTGAAGCTCAGGTATTCCATGACCCAGTCAACCGAGATCCCCGAAGTGCACTTCAGCTCGGTGAGCATGGCATCTACCTGGGCAGTGAAATCAGGCGCGGTACTTCGATCCGTGGCAGTACCCGCATACCCTTTCCGGACCTGGGCCGCTGTGTGTGCGCCCTGCCGCACAGCTTCAACTTTAGGCGGGAACGCCTGCGCCACCAGTTCAAAACCTTCGTACAGCCTGGGATCACTTAAGTACCGCTGGTACATGCCATCTAGGATTTTCCGCACCTCATACTTGTCCAAACTCGTTGCCTTGCACTGCACGACATGGAGACGTTTCCCCTCAGGCCGTTTAAAGTGCAGATCAAAGTCCTCCTGTCCTTCCAATACAGCGCTCTCAAACAAAGGGTCATCAAACAACTTAGGCAAGCGGTGAAGTAGGACGATTGTCTGCGCGGTGAAGCCGCGGCTGCCACCTATGCCACCCTGATGTGCTTTCGATTGGAACGACGGGTCATGGGACATGGGACTCCTCTTCAGCTGCACCCGATTCATCGGAGTTAGAAAGACGTAGGCGTGGAAGTGGACCGACTCGGGACACCCGAAGCCGACCTTGAGGTCCGTGCGTTTTCTGGGGTGGTTATCCGTGTTTCTGACGGGCGCGCTAGCATGTAGATGGTAGTGCCACTCCCCAAAGTAGTACGTGCAGGATCAAGTAGCCAATAGGGCAACTTCAGGCTAATATAAAGGACTGCGATGTGCTCTTTCTCGCCAATAATTCCGCCTACGTGGTGAGAGACGCACCGTCGCGATCCTTGCTCACGCGGTTTCCTCTGTCGGCCGGGCGGAAGTTCTCTCCTCTCGCATCAGCTCCACGTTAGGTTCCCACTGTGGAAAGACCCATGTCGCGGCCTGCCACTGGCCCTGAGGGTCTCCGCCAATGATGAGGAGCAGTGGTTCAGGGCAGGCGTAGGCCTGAATGAGGCTCTTATTTCGCATGGTCTGCCGGTCCTGTGGGCTTGGATCAGGCGAAGCGTGAGGGTGAGAGTGCCATTCTCCCAAGTAATACAGCCCACGCTCGCGCCACAACTGGTCAAGCCACGCTCGGGTCCCCGTTGTGCCTCGCTCAAACGTCGAGCGGCCGATTAGGGAGTCTGCCGGAGCAGGCAGGACGGCGCGGACATGGGCCATCTCGTGGCGGGCCGTGTAATGACCGGCTAGGATGCCGCCAGTCTCGTTAGGTAGTGCAGCCGTGCAGAGACGGAGGAGGGTGCGCACCTGAGCGGCACTCATGGTGAGGCCGAAGCGTCCATCTCCAGAACGAAAGATCAGGTTGTCACTCATATCGTTGCCCATCTAGCCGCCGAATCCCTCCAAAGAGGCTACCTTGCTCAAACTGCTCGTAGATCTCCAGCTGAAGTGGCTCTAGCCGTCCTAACAACGCTGCTTCGATGTACTTGACCCCAGCAGCCGCAAATAGGGTTACGTCGTCTTGCCGCGCCGGGAACACTGGGTGCCAGCATCCGATCCCCTCCCTTGGTATCTCGTTCGCAGGGAAGCGCACCAAGTCTCCCTCAACGGCCTCGCCCACCAGATCAAGGAAGTCTTCCAAGGGAAAGATCGGGCCAGCAGCGTAAAAGCAGTACAGGCGTTGAGCGCGCAAACCGAGTGAAAGGGACACGAAGGCTTGGCTCTCCCGCCACCTCACGCGATGAAGCTCACTTAGGAGGCTATCGCTGGCCGTACAATCTACGATTACGTCACACTCTCGCAAGGCTGCTACCACTTCCTCATTGTGGCAACTGAAATTTTGGTTGATGGCCTGCACCTTGGCGTGCGGCCCACTAATATTGAGCCGCCGGGCAAGCCGTTCAGCCTTGAACTGGCCGAGATCATTAAGGGTCAGCGAGTGGCGCACAAGGTTTCCTGCCTCCAGCAGTTCCCCATCAACGAGGATGAGCGAGGTCGCGCCCCCTCGTGCCAACACTTCCGCTAGGGCACTCCCCAAGGCGCCCACACCAATAATGGCGATGCGACCGCCTCTAACTGGATCCGGGAAGCATCCCCGGCTGCCCAGTTCCTCAGCATTCCAATTCTTTGACCGCACCCAATTGACCAGGGCAGTGTCACTCAGCTTACTATGTCGGTCCCGCATCAACCGACCAAGTGCATCTGGGCGCCAGCCATTTGGCACCTTGTTCCCCCTTGAGAGAAGAGGGAGCTCCAGCGCCTGCCAATGCATTTGCTGCAGTGGGCCACCATGATTCTCGGGCATTGGCCAACCTAGGAGCAGCAGGTGTGTCTGGCCGTCGCGTAGCACTTCAAAATGCGAGCAGAGAAGTGCGAAGAGATCAAGGCCTTGCCTGCGTACCGCAAGTTGCAATTCCCCCCAAGTCAAGGGCAGTTGCCAGGGTGGGATGATGGGAGCACGATCCAGCCGTAACCACACGCCTTGCCGCTCAGCGGTCACACCCTGCAAGGCGTTTCCCCAAATCGGACGGTATGTCTGTCCGAAACCCCGCACGAACTGCGCTCCCCTCAGCTCGGGCACATCCGCCACCTGCACGAGGCCGGCCCGGGCAGGGCGAGATAACCAAGTCTGCAGACTGGTGCCATCCTCGGTGTAAGCCAGCAAGCGGCCAGCCGCACCCCCACGAGGCAGAGGCGGCAATTCATAAGGGTCACCGTCCGGAGTCAGTTCGTCCTTAGCGGCTGCATGTAACCATGTCAGACCGCGCTGGACGTGCCAAGCCAGCCTTGAGGCCGCGTCGCGTGGTTCGGTGTCGTACATCTCGCGGTCAAAAACGTTCCAAGGTGTTTCCAAGCACGGGTGTCCGCGCCGCCAAAGCATATTTCCTTCCAACTGCGTGTTGTCAGTCTGGTGAGGGAAGGTGACCTCCAGCCCACCCTCTGCCGCCGGGTATAACCGGATCAGGCCTGCTGGGTAATCGGCGTCGACCACCAGGTACCAAGACGTCATGTCAGGGACGAGCGCACTTCCCTGAACAAGGACCAGTTGGCAAAGCAACGACCAGCGCCGCTCCTCCTCGTCAAGAGTCCAAGAGCCCAAAGGCACGAAGCCCTTGATGAGCTCAAGGGCCTCGCTGCCGAACTCAAGCGCCTCTGGGAGGGCTTCAGGCAAAGCGCCCTCGCTCTGTGCCGCTGCCACTGCTGTTGCGCTCGGAAAACCCGCCGATTTTGCCGCCGCCATTGGTGCTCCCGCTTACGGGCGGCAATGGAAACTTGGTGCCAAACAGACTCCGCCAGAGCAGGGCACTCTCATAAGGGTCCCGCGCGTCAAGGGCCTGCCGTGCGATTGAGGCGGCGTCGTCTACGAGATTGAAGAAGGCGATGAAATCCTCCACAGTAAGGCGGCTCAGGACGTTCATCTCGGGGACACCACGAGCCGGCACAAACGGCACTCGGCCCTCCTGGACAGGATTAAGGAGAATGTCGCGCAGGTTCTCAAGGCTCCGGGTCACGCCCTCGGCAATACTGCCCACGGTTTCCGGACAGGCATCGCCGACCATATGTTCTATGGGATAGCCCTTGGGATATTTGGGCGCGTCGTGCTGGCGACGCCACCACTTCAGGGCCTTAACTATCCGCACAAACTGGCCCCCCAGGATCTGGTTTCTGTTTGTTGTCCAGCGCAGCGTTTCGAGCGGGTGTGTCCGCTGCCACTCCTGCGCGTCCCGGTCTGGGATAAGAAGTGCTTCGGAGCGCCAAGGCTCACTAATTGCCTTAGCGAAGTATGACTTGAAAGCACCCTGCGCGCTTGCCAAGTCCTCCTCTGACTCAAAGATGTCGAAGGCGGAGCTCTTGAATATCTCCGCTTGCTGAGCGCTAGGTGCACTAGTAACGACCAAGTCGAGCTCAACGTAGGAAAGCGTGATGCCGATGGAGCGACCATTAAACTTCCACTTCCCAGGGTAGTGCCGCTCCATGAAAGTCTGAAAGAGCTCTAACGCCTGATGCGGGTCGTAACGTGAATTGTCCAAGTTGGTCACCACTACAACATCAACGTCGGACTTCTTGCCGCTGCGTGGTCGGATGGCCGTAGAGCGGCGGTAGCTCCCCTGCAGAAAATGCGTGATGATATAGGGCTTGAGGCCTTCATCAGCGTCAAGCCGCTCTCGGAGAGTGCGGTGGCCCCGAATGAATTCGTCACGCTGGTAGTCGGTTGGCTCAATGTTGCTCAGAAACGTTTGAAACTGGGTAGGCAATTCCACGAACTCTCCCTAATCGTCAGTTGTGGTTAAATTTCAGAGCGCAGCGGCCGTAATCGTAATCTGCATTATGTTATAGCACAATAATTTGGGGCGGAAGCACTCTCATGGGTTGTGTCAAGTTTATGTGTTGAGCTGGGTCGGGGACACTTCGCTCGGCACGCCCACTCGGGCCAGTCAGCCTGCTGGCAAGTTCGACCTCCAAAGGTCGTCTAACCTATCCTGGCCGCAATCTAGGGATGGGTCTGTTTCCTCGAGGGTTAAATGAGGCCACGGCATTGCGTCAACCCATCGCCACTGAAGGTCACCTGCTGGGTTTTGAGACGCTCGGCGTTGATGGTTGGTCGGATGCGCACACATCGGTGTGTTACGGGATCCGTCCTGACTTCATTGATCCCGGGCTGACCTTCAACGCGGAGGGGTACCTCAGCACATTGAAAGAGGCCATTCAAGGCGCAGCCATCAATAATATTCCCGATCCCGTGAATGACCCAGAAGCGTCGGGTGGACCAGTAGGGAACTACCCCTGGTTCCCCGTCCGGCTGGCGTTACCGGGTGAGGCATAACGACGCTACATAGATCACTGGCCCAGTAAGGATGGGTTGTAGAGCCCAGTGGAATCATGCCCAGATCAACCCTGCCCGTGTAAAACAGCCACAAGGAGTGGTAAGGCACACGTAGACATCATCCAAAAACTACGCTATCTATTCGCAGTGAATCCATAACGAGCACCACGGAATGTGCATCGTGGCGCTCACTTGAAGGTCGAGACAGGGAGCGGCTCCGAATCCACAGCGACAAAGTCCAGTGTCTAAACTTAGGTCGCCAGCTGCTTGACGACAGGGGTCAATCGAGCGAGCCAGATTTGGGCTTGCACTTCAGAGGGGAAGTGCGGAAAGTGGTTCAGCTTCAGTAATTGCCACCACTGGCTGAAATAGGGCACTTGGTGCAGTTTTTGAAGCAGCGCAATGGCCACCAGGTCAGCGTCCGAGATGTTCTCGTGTGGATGGAACAGCTTAAGTGAATGTGAGGCAGGGTCCAGCAGCCGAGGAGGGTGACAGCGGTGGAAAGCGACAGTAAAGTGATGTCGGGATGGCCCATAACACCGTCTCTTTTGCATTTTTTGCTCTACAGATCAACCCTTATTCGCAGTTACTCAAGCTCCGCTTTCCCAGCCGATGACGCAAAACTGGCTTCTTTGGGCGTTTGTCTGAGAGAGAATCGGGCGTGACTGTCCCTAAGTTCCCGAAGGTGTTCATCTCCTACGCTTGGGGCGACTCGCTCCACCGAGCCCGCGTGCTCCAACTGGCAGAGACATTGAGAGGAGCTGGGGTCGAGGTGGTGATTGATCGCTGGGATCTTCAAGTGGGTCAGGACATGACTGCCTTCATGGAGCGCATGGTCGGGGATCCGGACATCACCCACGTGTTGATCCTGATGGATCCCAACTACACTCAGAAGGCGAATGCCCGGACGGGCGGGGTCGGCACAGAAACACAGCTGATCAGTCCAGACGTGTATCAGGATCCGCAGCAGACCCGCTACGTCCCTCTGGTCTTCTCGCAGCAGGAGGGCCGCCCATTCGTGCCGCATTTTCTCCGTTCACGCCTGTACTTCGATTTAAGCTCTGACCAGGCATGGGAGAAGAATTGGCCCGAGCTGTTGCGTCACCTGTTCAAAGTGAGACCCTCGCGCCCTCCATTGGGCAGGCCCGCTCCTGAGTTACTGCGCAGCGCTAATGAGCAGCAAGGATTGGATAGTCGCCTGTCCCCAAAATGGACGACCGTGGCTTCAGATCTAGCTGGCCCATTCCAGCAGATCCACCAACGGCTTCACGAGGTGCTGACCTGGCATGACCTCGACAGCGTTCGGGCCGCCACCCTGCTGCGCCCCTTCGGGTTCACGGTTGGGGTGCTGGCCAGTCCCAGTCAGACGGTAGACCATCTCAGCGAAGAATTCTTGTCGTTCTTCACGACCTATTTTCAAGTGCGCCGCGAGTACTTGCTGGGTCGGAAGGCCGAGCCTGGCATCGAGGCCGGCCACTGGTACAAGGATCCGCGCCGGCTGTGTCTGCGAATCACGCAGCTGCATCGGGAGGACAGTTTGACAGCGGTCGCCTTCCTGGCGCGTGAAGACGCTGCGCTATTCGGCCCGCGTCCCAGGCGACTATTAAGCTTGCTGGACGATGACAAGGACGACAACGATATCGTTCCGGTGCTGGTCGTGGGCCGAACTGTGGGTGGGCACGAGTTCTACACGTACGAGATCTGGGAGGCTGGAGAATGGAGCTACGAGAAGTGCCGACTTGACCTCAAAGCCGTAGCCTTGTTCTGTGAGCGCCTGAATGAGCACCGTCCCCTGGTTCACCTCAGAGGCGGGAGGTTAAAAGGCAAGGTATTCGAGGCGCTGACCCAGCGACGGACTCATGCGGCGCAGCACATCACAGAGGGCTTCATCGGCATGGGACAGAAGTGGCATCCCAGCGACTATGTCACCACCGTGGCGCATCTGGCAAAAGAGCCAGCAGAATTGCCCGAGGTGATGAAGGCGTACTCACGCTATGGACTCGATCGACTTATTGCTTCGAAGGTGGAGCCTGAGGGTGACCTTTAAGCAGATGCTTCGTGAGTGCGGCGGCGGATGGGAGCAGGCACCTTGGTCGGGAGACCCAGATCAATTCTGGTGCTCCGCCTCCTTCCGCCTGACTTTTCGATCTTCAGGCATAATAGCTTTTATGCCAGAAGACGTGGATATTGGGGTTGGAACTACCCTTGAGTTGTTCCGAGGAGACCTGCTCGCCCGCAGTCGAGAGTGGACCGGTCTCCACGACGATGAGCTCAGGCGACGCGCGGTTCAGGCGGCAGGGGAGAAGGACGTGGCATCTCTTGTTTCCCTGACCACTGCTTACCTGAGTCATGCCGGCGGCTCAGGTGTCCTCACCAGTCCACATACCATTGCTGCTTACGGAAGAGGCGTGCGGCAATTTCTGGCTTGGGCGGAAGGACAAGCTGTCAGTCTTCTGCGTCCCAGTCGCCATGATGGGCAGCACTATATAAACAGTCTCCTCGCGGCGGGCCGTCAGCCTGCAGGCGTGTCCCTGCGCGTAGCGGCAGCGGCCTGCCTCTACCGAGCGTTGCGCTGGGCTGGAGCGACCCAAGCCACCCCCTTTGAAGACGTGAACGTCCCTAAGGATCACACGCCCGGCATCGTCAAACGCCCGCCCTACACCGAAGACGAGCTGTACGACGTGCTCAAAGTCGCTGACGTTCAGGCCCGGTTCTTGCTGCTGCTCACTGCTCACGGCGGCCTGCGAATCAGTGAAGCCTTAGCCCTGCGCTGGGATGACCTGCAGACAGAAGCCCGGCGACTGCTGGTGACCTCCGGCAAGGGCCGCAAAAGCCGCGTCGTCGCCTTATCCACCAGTCTGGCCCGTGCAACACGAGACTACCAAGCGGAGTACGGCCCTGAAGGAGCAGAACATCGGGACGGCAACCGCACGACCGCCAGCGACCGCGTCTTCCGCTTCTCCGACACCGAGACAGCCCGCTACCACCTCAACAAGGCCTTTCAGGCCGCGGGAGTCAAGTTCCGGGGCTTCCACCCCGGACGGAAGTACGCGGGCACGCGTTTACTCGCACAAATCAAGGATTTCGGGCGGGTCGCGGCTCACCTCGGGCATGAGTCGGTGGACACGACCCGCAAAGGCTACGCCGCTCTCGCTGTGGATGACCTCAAAACGGATCTCGCTGGATGGTAACTGCTCGTCAGGAGCTGTGCAGCCGCACTCTTCACAGCAACAAGTACGAATCCTAGGTTGTTCACCCTTCCTCTCTTGCCTGTCCATCCTCGCTCCAGGAGCCTGATCTCATGACCACACCTTCCCGTCTCCCTGCTCCACCCGAGCAAGCCCTCACTCGCAATGTCTTGCGGGCCATTCTCAGAGCACCCCAGCTCAATAAAATACAGCTTCAGTTCCACCTAGACGTCCTTCTTGAAGGCATTGACCCGCAGTGTGTAGAGCATCAACAGGCGGTGCAGTCAGCTCGAACGATCATCCAAACGATTGCCATTCAAGAACAGGTCATTCGCACGCCGGAGCAACTGAGGGTTCTCGAAAGCGAGCCCCGCCTGCTTGGGCTGGTACAGGAGTTGCTGTTGGAAGTGAAGGACACAGCATCCCTTGCCTAATGCGCCAAGAGATAACACCCGTCACCCTGAGGCAACAACGTTAGGTCTTGGCCCGGTCTGCGGCGAGCATGCCGTAGATCAACGTGTCCGTCCATTCTCCCTTACTCCACCAGTTCTGGCGGTTGTGTTGCCTTAACCGGGTTGGGGTACGCTGACCCGCCGTGACCGACGTCAAACCTTACCGCCATCGATTCCCAATGACCATCATTCAGCACGCTGTCTGGCTGTACCACCGCTTTCCCCTGAGTTACCGCGATGTCCAAGAATTGCTTCACCAGCGCGGCATTGAGGTCAGCCACGAGACCCTCCGCGAATGGTGCATCAAGTTCAGCGCCCTCTTCGCTGAAGAACTGCGCCACCGGGAACCCCGACGGGGTTCCCGGTGGTATCTGGACGAGGTGTGTACGAGTGTCGATGGCGTCCGGCATTGGTTGTGGAGGGCCGTGGACGAGTACGGTTTCGTACTCGATATTCTCCTCCAACGGCATCGGGACACAGAAGCGGCGAAAACCTTCCTGACCCGGCTGCTGGGGGAACACGGCATCCCAGAGGTCATCCATACCGATCAGCTCCGCAGCTACGGGGCCGCGATTCGAGAGCTCCCCAGCATAGCTAACGTCGCCCACCAGCAGGTGATCTCCACGGCGCGCTGCAACAACGTCATTGAGCAGGAACACCGATCTACACGGCGACAGGAGCAACAGCAGCAAGGATTCAAGCGGCGGAAACGTGCTCAAGAATTCTTGAGTCTCCATGCCCGGATCACCAACCTCCATCATCACTCCCGCACCAATGTTTCTGCCCAGACCAGACGAAGCAACCAGAAAAAAGCGTTCCAGACGTGGTCGCTGGTTGCTGCAGGGGTGGCCTGAACCTCAGGCCACCCCTGCTCTCAGCTTGCCGTGATGCCAATTAAGGCAACACAACCGTTCAAAGAGCGTTCCCTGTGGCCTTCGCGTTCGCCTTCGAGAAGCTGCGGGAAGAGGGTGGGCTGGCCCTGACGAGTGCGGCGCAGATACGCGTGCAAAGACGCGTGGTGGCGCTGATCCCGTAGGATCAGCAGGTTCTCCGGGTGGTTGTTGCTCCTGTTCCCGTCGATGTGATGCACCACCTCGCCGGGCAACAGGGCGCGGCCCAACATCTGGGCGGCGACGAGCCGGTGAGCGTTCACCATCCGCCCAGTCTTCGGGTCTTTGCGTTTTCTGTAGTGCCTGCCCAACCAGTCACCCCCAAGATGCCTTGAGATGCAGCCCCCTTGCCTGATCAGCCGAAATTAGGGGAACCTCAGGGCGTCCAGTCCTCCATCCTCAGGCCCGGCGCCCGTGCGAACTCGCGGGTGTTGTTGGTCACCAGTGTCAGGCCGTGAGCAACTGCCGTGGCCGCGATCTGAAAATCCAGGGGGCCAATGGGCTGCCCGGCCTTTTCCAGCTCAGCCCGGATACGTCCGTACGTATCCGCGACCTGCGAGTCAAAGGGGACGATCACCAATTGCGAGGCGAAGTCCAGAACGGCGGCGAGGTTGTGCTCGACGCGGATACTCTTGTAAACCCCGTGCAGCAGCTCAGCCTCGGTGACAGCGCTCAGGCCCACTTCACCGGGCCGCAGCCCGGTGAACCGCTCGCGCACCGCTGCCGGTTTGTTCTTGATGATGAAGATGCAGATATTGGTGTCGAGGAGATAGCGGAGGGTCAAAACGCTTCCCGCTCCTGGGCCTCGCCCTGCTGACGCTCTTCAGGCAGGAAGTCATCGCCTATCCCTGCCAGCGCGTCGAAGGCGGAGGCGAGGGTAGCTTCCCGGCGGATGGGCCGGAGAATCAGCAGATCACCGTGGCGGGTGATCTCGACTTCGCTCACATCCAACCTCAGCTCGCGGGGCAAGCGGACGGCCTGGGAATTGCCACTCTGAAAGACCTTGGCTGTGGTCATGGGGAACCTCCGTATCTACCTGGAAGTATATACGAAAAAGGCGGTCTCGCCCTGTTCCTGGCTCACCTGGAGACTGCGGGGCTACTCTGCCCAGCAGAACGGCACCATCTGAGCCTGTCCTGTCCTGGTTTGAATCACCACTGAAGAAGCCCCGTCACGCGCCACCGCCTGCTGTTGTGTCAGTGGTCCAGCGTCTCCCTTCCAGGAAAACAGACGGGTGCGTCCCGGAGCAGAGGGGGAGGTGCCCTCGAAGGCCAGGATGAGGACGCTTCCTGGCGCTGTTCCAGGGCGCACCAGGGTGGGTGCCCGCAGATTGGTCGCGGTTCCCCCCTGGCGTTGACCGTCCCGCACCCGCCAGGCATACAGGCGTCCGGCCTCATCAGAACCTGCCAGCCACGCGTCGCCCTGTGCGAAAGTGAGGTCGAGCAGCTTGGGCTTGCTGACCGTAAACACCAGACGACCCGAGGGCACCTCGCGCACCCGCAATGACCCGGAACTGCTGCCGCTGAAGGTCGCCATCCAGCGCCCATCCCCGCTGACGGCCCGGACGCGTTCGGCGGGCGGCAGGCTGAAGCGCCCGGTTTCGCGTCCGCTGGCGACGTCGTACCACACCAACGTTTCCCCCGCTGTCTGCGCGTCGTCGGGAAGACTCGTGAGGAACACTGTGCGTGCATCTGCGGTGAACCAGATTCGCTCCGGGATCCGGTCGAGGGCTGCGCTGCTCAGCAACCGGGCGGTGCGGGCGTCCCAGAGCTTGAGGTGCGGCCCCTGATCCCACCCAGCACTTACAAGAACGCGCCCATCGAGGCTGCGTTCCAGAAACTGCACGCCGCCGCGGTAGGCCCGCGCGGTCTGGATCGGGCCCTGACTCCCGACCGTGCACCAAGCCAGGAAGCCCGCTGCCGAGAAAGTGACCGAGGCAACGGGATCGGCGAACTGAACGAGCGGGGTATACACGGAGGCTGTTCCCGGCTCGTACTGGGCCTGACAGGACGCCACCATCAGGTAGGCCGGGCGGGCCTGCACCTGCACGAGGATGGGGTCGGCTTCTGTCCCCGCCCGGAAGACAGCTCGATCCCGCTGGCGCTGAAGCACCTGGGCGCGGGCCTCGCGCGTCCAGCGGTCCACTACGGCAGAGGCGGCGCTCAGCTCGGTGGGGACCAGCACCAGGTCGATCTGCGTGACACAGCGGTACCCCAGCGCCAGGGGACGCTGTTCTTGCAAGCCGCGCAGGTCTGCGGCGGACAGGTTGCGAACGGGGCGCGGCTCCCGCAACCGCAGAGCACCTCCCGGCACGGCCAGACTCAGAGAAGGGACCGTGGTGACCAGCTCATACGAGCCGTCGGCCAACTTGAGTTGTCTCGCCAGTTCGCTCCCACTGTTGGCCTGAGCCACCGCCAACGACCACAGACTCAAGACCAGCCATCCCAGGTGTCTCACCCTTCCACTATACCGCGCACTCAGTGGGCGGGAGACCGCAAAACCGTCTTATAAAGGTGCTTGAACGTCCGTTTAAGCACCTTTAAAAACAACGAGATACCTCTCAAGCGGACATTCAAGAAGTGCTATGGAGGCCTTGATTGGTGCCTCAGGGTGCTTGAAGGCTCGTTGAAGAACCTGTAAAAGCAGCCGTCATCTCGCCTTATGGCGTGTCAGCAGGCATGATCGGAAGACCTGACTTCTTCAATGGGTGGCCACCCTCCTGCTTGCAGTGCCAACAGCGCTAGGGATTGATAAGTCCAAGTATCTACGGGCAAATCGTTATTCATTGGGCACTCGTTTGTGGCGAGTGCACACCTCGAAGAGACTCTATACATATAGTGCTGTCAGAGCTTCGTGATCCCTAGGCACTTACGCTGCTTTTATGCCTACATCGCCATCAGTGCCGCCAGTAGAGACCCAGTGAAACACAGCCACTGGTCGCTTTGAAACACGATAAAGTGCTAGACACGGCTCCAGAGGCCGCATTCGACCAAGACGTCCTGACGAGTAGGTGTGCCTACAAACGGGCCTGGACGGTCAAGGCCGCGGTCGCGGAAATCCGGGTTCAAGCAGGGCGTCGGTTTGATCCTGAGATTACTCAGGCCTTGGGACGTTGGGTCACGTGGCTGAGTCAGGAACGTCATGCTCAATGACCTGCTGCTGAACTTCACTTTGCTGATTGCTGGGCTCTTCGCCGTCAGTCTGACCTATGGTCACCCCGATCAGGTTGAGTCCTGGAAACGGCAGGTGGTCAGGTACGGCACAACGGTTGGGCTCGCCCTTTTGCTCCTCCTCAACAGTGTGCCGCTCATTCCAGGTCTCCTCTTTGATTTTCGCAGCGTGCCGATCGCGCTCGCTGCCCGCCGCTATGGCGTGCTGGCGGGTCTGCTGGTGGCCGCGCCTATCGCCGTCTACCGGTTACTGCTGGGCGGGCCCGGTGCTCCGGCGGGCGTCATCAATCTGGTGCTGGTGGCTGTGCTGGCGGGCTGGCGGGTGGGTCTATTCCGGTCACAGGTCAACCTGCACACGGTGCACGAACAGTGGTGGGGTGCCCTGCGACTCTACGCTGTTGCCAACCTCGTGATCTTTCCGGCCGTTGTGCTCACTGGACGACCGCTGCTGGACGCCTGGCCGACCTACCTCCTGGTCAGTAGCCTCAGCGCCCTGGGGCTGCTTGGCGGCCACGTCGTCATTCAGACCCGACTGCGGGCTCTGACGAAAACCAAAGAACTTGAGCAGCTGGCGTTTGCCGACCCGCTGACCGGAAGTCTGAACCGGCGGCGCTTTGACGACGATTTCGCCGCTGCGCCCCAGCCTGCTTTTCTACTGCTTCTCGATCTGGATCATTTCAAGCGGGTCAACGACACATACGGGCACGAGGTGGGCGACCAGGTCCTGGTTCAGATGGCCCAGCTGCTGCGGGAAACGGTGCGCCCCACGGACAGCGTGTACCGACTGGGGGGGGAGGAATTTGCTGTGATGCTGGCGCCATGCGACGAGTCGGCTGCGCCTCGGGTAGCTGAGCGGATCCGCGCGGCGGTGGCTCGAGACCTGGCCCAGCGCTCGGGCATGGGCACGGATATGGTCACGGTATCGGGTGGGTGGGTCCGCATGACGGATGACAAGTCGACCACGATGCGAGCAGCCGATGAACTGCTGTACGCCGCTAAAAATGGGGGACGCAACTGCATGCTGAGTGTCGAAATAACCGCTGGGCAAACCGTCCCCACGCCTGCGGACACTTCATTCGTTGCCTGAGACGGCAACATGGACTCAGGGCCGTGCGCGGGCTGATGGAAGAACTGGAACGCGCCAGGGATCACGCCACACACGTGCCGCGCGCGCGTGTGGGCAGAGACACGATTCTAAAGTAAGGAGAATCCATCGTCTCACACAGTGTAGGAGGTCAACCCGTAGGCGCGCGGGTCGGGTGTCGGGGGCAGCAAGGTTTGGTCAGAAGGTTTAGACATGCTGACCCTCCGGATAGACCGTGTGATGTCTGGTTTAGATCCTCTTAGGCCAGACAAGATCGAAGGATTTTACCCGGATAAAAATTAGAAGACTAAATTGGTTTGATACCTGATCAATAAGACAACAAATAGTGAAAAGCAGCAGTTGGCAACCCCTCTACAGACACTGCAAAAGAACGCAACTGCTTGATATTGTCCACCGCACTAGCCTTTTCTGTCATAAAGAAGCATGACACCTTCTGGGCAGGCCGACGACCTCCAACGCGTTGCGGCCTTACGGCGCTATCAGGTGCTGGACTCCCTACCAGAAGCTGCCTTTGACCGGATCACTTTGATTGTCAAACATTTGCTCAAAGCACCAATTGTGTTAATCAACTTGGTGGACGTCAAGCGGACTTGGCTTAAATCCAGTCAAGGCCTCAACATTCACGAAATGGACCGCGAGAGCGGCTATTGCAATCAATGTGTGCAACGAGCAGACGTGTTTGCCGTACCCGATCTCCTCGCAGATGGTCGCTTTGACAACGACCCCCGCGTGAAACTCGTCGGTGCGCGCTGCTATCTCGGCGCCCCACTCTTAACCCCCGACGGCTTCGCGATTGGCGCACTCGCTGTCTACGATACCCAAGTCCGCCACTTCACCGCTGGAGAAGTTGAGCTGCTCGTGGGACTGGCCGCAGTGGTCATCGACGAACTAGAACTGCGCCTCCTCACCTTGCAGGCCAAGCAGGCCCAATCGCGTAGTGACTATCAGGCCCATCATGATCCACTGACAGGACTTCCTAACCGCTTGAGACTGCTCGACCGGATGGAGGTGGCATTCCGCCAGTCGGCTCGATCTGGCCATCCGGTGGCCGTCATGGTGCTCGATCTCGACCGATTTAAGCTGATCAACGATTCATTGGGGCACCTGGTCGGCGATGAGCTGCTCAAACAGGTGGGACAGCGATTGTGTGAGGCGCTGCGGGCCGATGACAGTGTTGCCCGGTTTGGCGGGGACGAATTCGTCCTTCTGGTGCCTCACTTGAACACGTCTCTAGACGCGGTCCAAGTTGCTCAGAAGGTCTTGTTGAGTCTAGAACGCCCCTTTCAGGTGGGTGATCATCGGTTGGAGGTCACCGGCAGTCTGGGCATCAGCCTGTACCCCAATGACGGCCAAGACCCCCAGCAGTTGCTGCGCGCTGCAGATACCGCGATGTATCAAGCCAAGACGGCAGGCAAAGCCCAAGTCTGCTTTTACACCGAGGACATGACCGTAGCTGCCCAACACAAATTGCATCTGCACGGCAATCTCACTCGGGCGCTGCAATGCAATGAGTTGCGTGTGCATTATCAACCGCAGGTCAATCTCCAAACGGACGTAGTGGTTGGACTTGAGGCCTTGGTCCGTTGGCCACAGGCCGACGGGAGTTGGCTGCCGCCCGACCAGTTTATTCCGTTGGCCGAGGAGAGCCGCCTGATCATCGAGTTAGGAACATGGGTGCTCTGGGAGGCCTGCAAGCAACTAGCACAGTGGCAATCCCAAGGCGGACCGCCTTGGTCTCTATCGGTAAATGTGTCGGTTCGGCAGTGGGAAGACCCAAACTTCCTGAGCATCATCAGAGAGGTTCTGGAGGGCACGCAGGTGCCAGCAGGGTGCTTGGTACTGGAAATCACGGAGAGTGTCATGGGTTCCCGGCCCACGGAAGCCCTTGGGCTCGTAGAACAACTGGTTGCCTTAGGCGTGCGGGTGGCGTTAGATGATTTTGGAACTGGTTTCTCGAGCTTGAGTCAACTGCAACACCTCAAGGTTGATCAGGTTAAGATTGATCGCTCTTTTGTGCGCGACCTTCCGGAGTGTGCCAAGAGCCAGGCGGTCACAGAAACCATCATCATGCTGGGACATCGGCTGGGAGTGTCGTTGATAGGTGAGGGGATCGAAACCGAAGCGCAGCGAGACACCTTAAAGGGAATGTCGTGTGATGTAGGGCAGGGATTCCTGTTTGCACGGCCTATGTCACCCCAAGACATTGAGGCGAGTTATCTCTCACCTTGAGGGATGAGGGCTAACTCTGCTTCGAACGTTATAAGGTTTCAATTCCATAGAGCCCTATTTTTTTCTTACCTAACCTCGAGTGCTAGGGGGTCAAAGACCACCAAAAAACAGGGCCAAATTGTGAGCGGCAATTTTTCGGCAGACATGGGCGCGAATAGACCGGAAGGAATTGAGCTGTGGAAGCATTAAATGAAAAGATCGATCTAAACGAGAAAAAACTGTTTCTATTGTCTTTCTGAGCCAACCCATCGCGCCCCACCAGGGGCGCGGTTGCTTCATGTTGCTCTTGGGTTGTGCGTAGACCCCACAGCCTTGGTACCCCCGATCACCCAGGACCAATGTGCCCTCACTCTCGGCCAATAACGTGCGGGCGAGCGGTGGATCACTTTCATTTCCAGCGGCCAGAGCAAAGCGGACAATCATTCCATGATCGTCAATCACGGCGTGCAGCTTGAAGCCGTAAAAGCGTCCTCTGACGCTGTACCCACCATGTCCGCCTCGTCCACTCCCTGCCTCGGTCATGGCTCGGGGTCGCGCATAGCGCGTCCCCTTGCAGCAGACCAGCGGTTTGCTGTCAATCACATCCACGGTTTCGTCGTCAAAATGAGGCAATCTCAGGGCGAGGTCGGCATCAATGGTTTCAAGATTGAGCTGAATTCGAAGATACCGGGTGCGGTCTGGCAAACAGGGAAACAAGGCCCGATACGTGGAACGTACCTGCCCGAACCACTTCTGTGCGGACACTTCACCGAGCAGCTCCCCGACCAACGCAATGGTCATGACTTCGCTGTAACTGCCTTTCTGATTGGGCTCTTGTGGCAAGGCAAACAAGCCGCTGCACGCAGCGGCTTGCACATCATCATCGACGTACACGTAAATGAGCGTGAACAAGTCTTCAACGCTATGCTGAGCCAGCGGAAGTTCGTTGGTAGCCATACCCGAGCTTCCGCCTTTTCATGTCTCGCTGCATATCCCCTAGCACTCGAGGTTACCTAAGTGAATTTATTACGAGAAAGAGCAGGGGGAATCCCCCCCCAATGCGTCAATCTCCCTCGCTCTAATTCTGATTAAGCTCCTCTACTGTGGCCCTATGCCCGCTCCGCTCCCCGACATGACCAATACCCCTAATCCCTCCGTGCTCCAGCGTCTCGCCGAACGCCGTATCACCCAGCGATTTAGAAATTTCTTCGATCAGAATCTGTTGCCGGCCATGATCGCTGCTTACATCGAGGGCTTTACGAGCGGCAAAGTTCCCACTGGTATGGGTGCCTCCAATGTGGTTGCGGAAGCCTTCCGCCTGGGGAACCGCGACCGAGTTAACGACACGAGCCCACACGTGGATTAGCAAGCGTTCACGCCTCACACCTGCTTCAGCACCCGGGCCCGAGAAATGTGCGTGCTGCCGTTCAGCGAGTCCTCCCAGCCCTTGCCACCTCCATATTCTTGAGACGGACTGAAGGGCTGTTCCTCTCTTCAGACGGCACACTAAAGACATGAACACGCTCCTCTCCGTCTTGATGGGTAGCGCCATTGCGCTGAGCGTGGTGACCCTGTTTCTTCTGTTCACTGGCAATCTCTGGGCCATGACCGCGACCGGTGGTACTGCGCTCCTCTTGGCTGTCCTCGCCATTCCCACCCTCGACCGTCAAGAGGCCGAGCACGCCAATCCTCTCGACGGCTAGACCGCTTCCAGCACCCGGCCCAAAAAATACGCGTGCTGCCCCGTGATCAAATACGCGCCCGGCAAGTCATCGGCCGACCGGATCCACAGTTCAGAGACCCCTTCCAACCACGTATCCTGCACCGCCCACGCCTGCTCACATCTCGGCATCGGTATAGCGCCCCTTCAGCTCCCGCTTTGGTGGCGTCACGAAGGGCACAGCTGCGCCTCAATCCTCGCCTGCACGCCCGACAGCACCAAAAGACCCTAAGCACCGGAGCAAAGCACTGACCGACGTAACATCTGTACGTTGGACGTTCAAGAGCTGTTATAAGCTGAAATCTGTCTCCGACTGAATCTGAAAACGACACCTCCATCAGCGCTGCGGGCACTTACGCCCTTTGACTGCGTTCAACTCGCCCTCTCTGAGTCAACGCAGGACTTGATGCTCATCAAATCACCATGGTTGAGAACGCGAGTCGGTTCTGTACATTTTTGCCTTCTCGAACGTCCTGATTCGGGCAAAGTAGGGCCACATGACCGAGGGTGCATTCTTTTCTGAGTCCGATCGCCTGCGCAAAAACGCTGAACAGGCGTTGGCCAGTGCAGTTCCTCCGTCTCTCTGGGAAGGTTGGATGGCCCCTGACCTGGTCCACGAACTGGGCGTCTACCATACTGAACTCAACTTGCAAAACGAAGAGTTGCAGTTGACCGTGGCAGAACTGGAACTCAAACATCGGCTGTACCACACCCTGTACGAGCATGCGCCCACCGCCTATTTCACGCTCAACGAGCACGCCGACATCCTCAATGTCAACCAGGCAGGCGCCGCCCTGCTGGAGTTTGAGCACCCTCACCTCCTCATGCGCCGCTTCCTGCTGTTCGTCCTGCCAGCACAGCGTTCGGCACTCAGCCAGTTTCTGGCCACCTTGCTCGAAACGGGCACCGCCAAGCCTCAACAATTCACGTTCGTGCGGCGCAGTGGAGAGCGGCGCGAGGTGCAGGTGCAAGGTCTGACTCTC